>NZ_SPHX01000005.1:0-486010 GCF_004535805.1 Cellulomonas sp. HD19AZ1 | reverse complement strand
CACGGGGGTGGCGTCCTCGGCGCAGGAGGCGTCCACGACGTTGGGGCAGATGGGGGTGTCGGTGGCCGAGCTGGCGCGGTTGTCCGAGGACCTGCGTCGCCGGGTCGCGGCCTTCACGTACTGAGCCCACCCCGGTCGCGAGAGCGCGATCCAGTCACCCCCGACGCCGTCGCCCGCGCGGTGGGCGACGCCGTCGCCTACCGGGCTGTCAGCGCGGGGCGCTCAGATGTGCGCGCCCCGCGCCGATGGACGGAGGAAGAGGCCGGTCACGGACGACCGGCCGGGCGCACCCATGAAGGGGGACAGGATGCGACGAGCGTTCCGCGCGGCCGCGCTGGCGGCCGTGCCGCTGCTGGTGATGACCGCCTGCGGCTCCGTCACGGGCGGGCCCGACGACCGGCCGCTGGTCGGCATCGCGATGCCGACCACGACCTCCGACCGCTGGATCGACGACGCCGACAACCTCGAGGCGCAGCTCGTGTCCCTCGGCTACGACGTCCGGCTCGAGTTCGCCGAGAACGACCCGGCGGCCCAGGTCGAGCAGCTCGAGGCCATGCTCGCCGCCGGGGCCGACGCGCTCGTCGTCGGGTCGGTCGACGGCACGGCCCTGACCGGCGTGCTCGCCGACGCGGGCGACGCCGACGTGCCCGTCATCGCGTACGACCGGCTGATCCGCGACTCGGGCGACGTCGCCTACTACGCGTCGTTCGATAACGCGCGCGTCGGCGTCCTCCAGGGCACGTCGCTGCTGCAGGGCCTCGGCGTGCTCGACGCCGCCGGCGAGCCCACCGGCGCGACCGGGCCCTACCTCGTCGAGCTGTTCGCCGGCTCGCCGGACGACAACAACGCGACCTTCTTCTGGGACGGCGCGATGCAGGTCCTCCAGCCGTACCTCGACTCCGGCGTGCTCGTCGTGGGCTCCGGCCAGACGACGTTCGCCGAGGCCGCGACGCAGGCGTGGGACGCGAAGGTCGCGGCCGACCGCATGCCCACGCTGCTCGCGGCCTACGCCGACGGCCGCCGGCTCGACGGCGTGCTGTCGCCCTACGACGGCATCTCGCGGGCCGTGCTCGACGCGACCCGCACCGCGCAGGCCACCCAGCCCGTCGTCACGGGCCAGGACGCCGAGGTCGACTCCGCGCGCCTCGTCGCGAGCGGCGAGCAGTTCTCGACCGTCTACAAGGACACCCGGCAGCTCGCCGAGGTCACGGTCGGCATGGTGCGGGCGCTGCTCGCGGGCGAGCAGCCCGAGGTCAACGACACCGCCACGTACGACAACGGCGTGCGCGTCGTCCCGTCGTACCTGCTGACCCCCCAGCTCGTCACCCAGGACAACGTCGAGCGCGTGCTCGTCGACGGCGGCTACTACACGGCGCAGGAGATCGGACGATGACCCGCGACGCACGCACCACGCACGGCGGCTGGTTCTGGAACCGGCCCCTGCGCACCAAGATCGTCGCGCTGCTGCTGTTCGTCGGCATCGCGTTCGCGGTCGTCGGCGGCGCCGGCGCCGTGGTCCTGCAGCGCGCCGGTGCGCACCTCGAGGAGATGGCCGACCTCACCAACGAGCTCCAGTCGTCGATGGCCGAGATCCAGGTGCAGCAGCAGCGCAGCCACCTGCTGGTGCGGCGCGCGGCCGCGGCCGACCCGGCCACGCGCGACCAGCTGCTCACGACGGTCGCGTGGGTCGACGCCGACGTCGCGTCGCGCGTCGACGTCGTCGAGGGCTACGACCTGTCGGACACGCCGCAGTGGCAGGACTTCCGCACGCGCTGGGACGCGTGGGTCGCGTACCGCGACGGCACGCTGCTGCCGCTCGTGAAGGCCGGTGACACGGCGGGCTTCGAGGTCGCGGTCGCCGCGGACGTCGCGGCCGACCCCGACTGGGCCGGGCGCGCGCTCGGGCTCGCCGAGGGGCAGGTCCGTGCGGGCGTCGACGCGATCCTCGCGCGGAGCGCCGGCGAGATCCGCGTGACGATCCTCGCGCTGGGCGTCGCGTTCGTCGTCGCCGCGCTCGTCGCGGTCGTCGTGACGACCGGGCTCATGCGCCGCGTCGCGGCGTCGGTCCGCACCATGGTCGCCTCGATCGAGGCCCTCGCGCGCGGCGACCTCACGGTGACGCCGCAGGTCGTGGTGGGCGACGAGCTCGGGCGCATGGCGCTCGCGCTCGGCGAGGCGCAGCACAACCTGCGCACCACGATGGCGGGCGTCGCCGAGGCGTCCGGCACGGTCGCCGCGGCGGCCGAGCAGCTGTCGGCCGCGTCGCGGCAGGTCGCGACCGGGGCGCAGGAGACCAGCGCGCAGGCCGGGGTCGCCGCGGGCGCCGCGGGGGACGTCGACCAGCACGTGCAGTCCGTGTCGGCCGGCGCCGAGCAGATGGGCGCCTCGATCCGCGAGATCGCGCAGAACGCGGCCGAGGCCGCCAAGGTCGCGCAGGCCGCGACCGCGGCCGCCGACGAGGCCGGGGTCACCGTGCAGCGGCTCGGCGAGTCGAGCCAGGAGATCGGCAACGTCGTCAAGCTCATCACGCAGATCGCCGAGCAGACCAACCTGCTCGCGCTCAACGCGACGATCGAGGCGGCCCGCGCCGGCGAGGCCGGCAAGGGGTTCGCGGTGGTCGCGGGCGAGGTCAAGGAGCTCGCGCAGGAGACCGCGAAGGCGACCGAGGACATCGCGCGCCGCGTCGAGGCCATCCAGGGCGACACCGCCGGCGCCGTCGAGGCGATCGGCCAGATCGAGGGCATCGTGCGCTCGATCAACGACTACCAGACGTCCATCGCGTCGGCCGTCGAGGAGCAGACCGCGACGACCACCGAGATGGCGCGCGGCATGTCCGACGTCGCGTCCGGGTCGGCGCAGATCCGCACGGCCGTGTCCGAGGTCGCGCAGGTCGCGTCGTCGTCCTCGTCGGCGCTCGTGCAGGTCGAGACGTCGGTCTCCGAGCTCGCGCAGATGTCGGAGGACCTGCGCGAGCGCACGGCCGCGTTCACGTACTGACGTCCCCACGTCGTCCCGTCGGCCCCGCCCCGCGTCCCGCGCGGCGGGGCCGACGTGCACCACGACCCGGCGCGTGACCCCGCGCGCCCGACCTCACCCCGGCCCGCGGCCGACCTCACCTCCCGGACGGCTCACCCCGCGGCCCGACCGGCCGATGGGAGGGGACGTCGCCGGGAGCAGCCGGCGGCACGACAGACAGGAGCCGCGCGTGGCACGCACCCGGGTGCTGGTGGTCGACGACTCGGTCGTCATCCGCCGCCTGGTCACCGACGCGCTGTCGCGCGAGCCGGCGATCGACGTCGTGGGGGTCGCGGCCAACGGCCGCATCGCCCAGGCCAAGGTCGCGCAGCTCGCGCCGGACGTCATCACGATGGACGTCGAGATGCCGGAGATGGACGGCATCGAGGCCGTCCGCGCGCTGCGCGCGTCCGGCCACACCCAGCCGATCATCATGTTCTCGACGCTGACCGAGCGGGGTGCGCACGCGACGCTCGACGCGCTCGCCGCGGGCGCGACCGACTACGTCACGAAGCCCGCGAACGTCGGCAGCGTGCAGCAGTCGCTCGACCAGGTCGCGCACGAGCTCGTGCCGCGGATCCTCGCGCTGTCCGCCGCACGCCGCGGACCCGCCGCCCGGGCCACGTCGGCGCGGCCGGCCGGCGGTGCGCCCGCGCCCGCGGCGGCCCCGCCCCGCGTGCGGCTCGCGTCGGCCCCCGCGCCGCGCCCCGTGCGGCTCGTCGTGCTCGGGTCGTCGACCGGCGGCCCCGAGGCACTGTCCCGCCTGATCACCGCGCTGCCGGCGCTGCCCGTGCCCGTCGCGGTCGTGCAGCACATGCCGCCCGTGTTCACGCGGCAGCTCGCGCAGCGGCTCGACCGTCTGGGGCCGTGGACCGTCGCCGAGGCGGCGGCCGGCGAGACCCTGCGCCCCGGGCACGTGTACGTCGCACCCGGCGACCACCACCTCGAGGTCCGCCGCGCGGGCGGTGCGCTCGTCACGGCCCTCACGCAGGCGCCGCCCGAGAACTTCTGCCGCCCCGCGGTGGACGTGCTGTTCCGCTCCGCCGTGGCGGCGGTCGGCGGCGACCTCCTCGGCGTCGTGCTCACCGGCATGGGGGCCGACGGGCGTGCCGGCGCCGAGCGCATCGTCGGCGCGGGCGGCACGGTCGTCGTGCAGGACGAGCCCAGCAGCGTCGTGTGGGGCATGCCCGGGGCGGTCGCGACCGCCGGCTGGGCGCACCGCGTCGTGCCGCTCGCCGAGATGGCGCAGACCGTCGCCCGCACGGTCGAGGACGCGCGCCGCGCGCCCGTGGCGGGAGGTGCCGCGTGACCATCAGCCACGACACGTTCACGTTCGTCGCGGACCTCGTGCGGCGGCGCAGCGCGATCCTGCTGGAGCCCGGCAAGGAGTACCTCGTCGAGTCGCGGCTGCTGCCGCTCGCGCGCGAGGCCGGCGCGTCCGGCGTCGACCAGTTCGTCGCGCAGCTGCGCGCCAACCCGTCGCCCGCGCGCACGGCCGTGGTGGTCGAGGCCCTCACGACCAACGAGACGTCGTGGTTCCGCGACGTCGCGCCCTTCGACGCGCTGCGCCGGCACATCGTGCCCGAGCTGCGCGCCGGCGGCCTCGGCCGGCTGCGCGTGTGGTCGGCGGCCTGCTCGACCGGGCAGGAGGCGTACTCGATCGCGATGACGCTGCAGGAGGTGCTCGTGCCGACGGTCGCCGTGGAGATCACCGCGACCGACCTCAACGAGCAGGTCCTCGAGCGCGCGCGCTCGGGCACGTACACGCAGCTCGAGGTCAACCGCGGCCTGCCCGCCCCGACGCTCGTGCGGCACTTCCAGCGCCACGGGTCGGGGTGGCAGGTGTCCGACGAGCTGCGCCGCTGGATCACGTTCCGTCAGCACAACCTGCTCGACGTGCCGCCGCCCGGCGGTCCGTTCGACGTCGTGTTCCTGCGCAACGTGCTCATCTACTTCGACCTGCCCACCAAGCGCGCGGTGCTCGAGCGCGTGCGCGCCGCGCTGCGGCCCGGCGGGTACCTCGTGCTCGGCGCCGCCGAGACCACGATCGGCGTGCACGACGACTACGAGCGCGTCGTCCTCGACCGCGCGACCGTCTACCGCACGGCCGGCGGACGCGCGGCCGCGGCCGCACCCGCCGCCGCGCCGACCACCGCCGCCACCGCCACCGCCGCGTCGCTCGCGGCGGCGCGGTCCACGCTCGCCGGGGTGCCCGCACGCCCGGCGCCCGCCGCGGTCCCGCCGCGGCCCGTCCTGCCGACCCCGGCCCGCCCGGCCGGCTCGGTCTTCGCACCCACGTCCACCCGAGGAGCAGGGCTGACATGAGAGCACTCGTCATCGACGACTCGAGAGCGATGCGCCGCATCGTCGGGCAGACGTTGCGCGGACTGGGCTTCGAGCCCGTCGAGGCGGAGCACGGCCAGCACGCGCTGGACCTGCTCGCCGGCGACGAGCCCGTGCCCGCCCTGGCGTGCATCGACTGGAACATGCCCGTGATGGACGGCCTGACGTTCGTCACGCGCGTGCGCCAGAACCCGCAGTGGCGGGACATGACGCTCATGATGGTGACCACCGAGAGCGAGCACGGCCAGATCGTGCGTGCCCTGGCAGCGGGCGCGCACGAGTACCTCATCAAGCCGTTCACCACGGACGCGATCCGGGACAAGCTCGAGCTGCTCGGGCTCGTGCCGGTGGGGGAGAGCGCATGACCACGCTGATCGCCGGCGACGACGTGTACGCGATCGCCGAGGAGCTGTTCACCGCGATGGTCGACGGCGAGTCCGGCACGGTCTCGCAGTGGTTCGGCGACGTGCCCGCGTGGCAGGTGCCGGTCGTCGCGTGGGTCGACCTGCACGGCGGCTGGGCCGGGCGCGCGTCCGTGACGACCGAGCGCGCGACCGCCGACGACCTGGCGCGCGCGCTGCTGCAGATGGGCGCCGACGAGCCGGTCCTCGAGGAGGACCTGCACGACGCGTTCGGCGAGGTCGCCAACGTCGTCGGCGGCAACGTCAAGGCGCTCCTGCCGACGCACGGCACGCTGGGCCTGCCGCAGGTGGCCGACCACGACCCGGGGCTGCCGGGCTCGGTGCTCGTCACCGAGGTGGTCCTCGACTGGCGCGGGCGCCCGCTCGTGCTCCGCGTCCGGGGGGCAGCGTGACCCCCACGACCCACCGACACCGAGGAGGAGTCCGATGATCCGCGTCCTGGTCGCGGACGACAGCCGCGTGATGCGGCAGATCGTCATCCGTACCCTGCGGCAGGCCGGCTACGACTGGGAGGTCCGTGAGGCCGCCGACGGCGCGCAGGCGCTCGAGGCCGTGCGCGCCGACGAGCCCGACGTCATCCTGTCCGACTGGAACATGCCCGAGATGACGGGCATCGACCTGCTGCGTCGTCTGCGCGCCGAGGGCTTCACGACGCCGCTGGGCTTCGTGACGTCCGAGGGGTCGCCCGAGATGCGCGAGCTCGCGGACCGCGAGGGCGCGCTGTTCCTCATCGCGAAGCCCTTCACGCCCGAGGGGTTCCGCGAGGTCATCGAGCCGGTGCTGGCATGAGCTCGGACATCGTCCCGCTGCCGTCCGCGAAGGACGTCCGTGAGCTGCTCGAGGGTCTGCTGGGCCGGTCGGTCGACGTGCGCACGGGCGGCGCGATGGTCGACCCCGAGTCCGAGGGCGGTGCGCTCGTCGGCCTGTACGTCGACCGGCTGCTCGGCCTCAAGGCGATCTGCCTGATGGACGTGCCGCTGTCGGCGTACGTGGGTGCCGCGATCGGGCTGGTCCCGGCGCCCACGGCGCAGGAGTCGGCGGTCTCGCTCATGCTCGAGGACTTCCTCGAGGAGAACGCGCGCGAGGTGCTCAACGTCGTCGCGTCCCTCATGAACTCCGAGGGCACGCCGCACGTGCGGCTCGACGCCGTGTGCTCGCCGCGCGAGGCGCTGCCGCACGACGCGAAGCCGTGGGTGCGTGCGTACGTGCGCCGGCTCGACCTCGACCTCACGGTCGACGGCTACGGGTCGGGCGGCTTCTCGCTGCTCGTCATCTGACGCGCGGCACCTCCGCACGAGACGGGGCCCCGGCACGTGGTGCCGGGGCCCCTGCCTGCCTGCGCCTGTCGGCGCGCGGCGCCGTCAGCGCGGCGTCTGGCGGTACGACGACAGGAAGTTGCCCATGCGCTCGACCGCGTCGGCCAGCACGCGCGCCTCGGGCAGCGTGACGACCCGCAGGTGGTCGGGCGTGGGCCAGTTGAAGCCCGTGCCCTGCACGAGCAGGATCTGCTCGCTGACGAGCAGGTCGTAGACGAGCTGCGCGTCGTCGACGATCCCGAACACCTCGGGGTCGAGCCGCGGGAACAGGTAGAGCGCGCCGTCCGGCTTGACGCACGTGACGCCGGGGATGCTCGTGAGGCCCTCCCACGCGACCTCGCGCTGCTCGTGCAGCCGCCCGCCGGGCGCGACGAGCGCCTCGATGGACTGCACGCCCCCGAGCGCCGCCTGGATCGCGTGCTGCGCGGGCACGTTGGGGCACAGCCGGGTCGACGCGAGCAGCGTCATGCCCTCGAGGAAGCCCTGCGCGTGCTGCTGCGGCCCGGTCACCACGACCCACCCGGACCGGAAGCCGGCCACGCGGTACGTCTTGGACAGGCCGTTGAACGTGAGGCACAGCAGGTCGGGCGCGACCGACGCCAGGGGGATGTGCCGCGCACCGTCGTAGAGGATCCGGTCGTAGATCTCGTCGGCGAGCAGCAGCAGGCTGTGCTCGCGCGCGACCTGCGCGATCTGCTCGAGCACCTCGCGCCGGTACACCGCCCCCGTGGGGTTGTTGGGGTTGATGACGACGATGGCCTTGGTGCGCGGCGTGATCTGTTCGCGGATGTGCTCGACGTCGGGCTCCCAGCCGGTCGACTCGTCGCACCGGTAGTGCACGGGCCTGCCGTCGGACAGGCTCGTCATGGCCGTCCACAGCGGGTAGTCGGGCGACGGGATGAGCACCTCGTCGCCCTCGTCGAGCAGCGCCTGCAGGGTCATGGTGATGAGCTCGGAGACGCCGTTGCCCAGGTAGACGTCGTCGACGTCGAACGTCGGGAAGCCCTCGACGGTCTCGTAGCGCGTGACGATCGCGCGGCGCGCCGAGAGGATGCCGCGCGACTCGGTGTAGCCGTGCGCGTGCGGCACCGCGGCGATCACGTCGGCGACGATCTGGTGCGGCGCGTCGAACCCGAACGCGGCGGGGTTGCCCGTGTTGAGCTTGAGGACCTTGCGGCCCTCGGCCTCCATGCGGGCGGCCTCGTCGAGGGCCTTGCCGCGGATCTCGTAGAGGACACCCTTGAGCTTGGCGGACTGGTCGAGGGGGCGCAGCAGCATGCCGCGAGCGTATCCCTGCGCCACGGGCCGCCGCCGTGGCCACCGGGCGAGTCGTGGCCTGGTCGGCGGCGCACCCTGTATCCCGACGCGTATACCGACGAAACCCAGTGTTTACGCACCGGGCGGGACGGGTGAAACACGGCGTCCCTAGCGTCCTGCGGCATGGGCACCGACCTGTATACGCCGCGGGACACAGCGCGGCGCGACCGGACGCACGCCCGCCCCGCCCGGCACCGCCCGTCAGCCCGGCCCCGCGCCGCGGCCCAGCGAAAGGCACCCCGTTGACCCCCTCCTCCCTCCCCGCGCCGCTGCGCGCCCGGGCGCACCGGGCTCGCGCGGCGACCCTGCCGGTCGTCGCCCTCGCCGCCGCGCTCGCGCTGTCCGCGTGCGGCGCCCGCACCGCGGCCGGCGACACCGGCACGGCCGGCGCCTCCGGCGCCGCGTCGTGCGTCGACACGTCGGGCGACACCGTGAAGATCGGCTTCCTCAACTCGCTGTCCGGGACCATGGCGATCTCCGAGCAGACCGTGCGCGACTCGCTCGACCTCGCGGCCGAGGAGATCAACGCCGCCGGGGGCGTGCTCGGCAAGCAGCTCGAGGTCGTCGCCGAGGACGGCGCGTCCGAACCCACCGTGTTCGCCGAGAAGGCCGAGAAGCTCATCGCGTCCGACTGCGTCGCGGCCGTCTTCGGCGGCTGGACGTCGTCGTCCCGCAAGGCGATGCTGCCGGTCGTCGAGGCCAAGGACGCGCTGCTGTTCTACCCCGTGCAGTACGAGGGCCTCGAGGCGTCGCCCAACATCTTCTACACGGGCGCGACGACGAACCAGCAGATCATCCCCGGCATGGACTACCTCGCCGAGCAGGGCAAGAAGAAGGTCTTCCTCGTCGGGTCCGACTACGTGTTCCCGCGCACCGCGAACAAGATCATCAACGCGTACGCGCAGGCCAACGGCATCGAGATCGTCGGCGAGGAGTACGCACCGCTCGGGCACACCGACTTCGCGACCATCGTCAACAAGCTCAAGGCCTCGGGCGCCGACGCGGTGTTCAACACCCTGAACGGCGACTCCAACGTCGCGTTCTTCAAGGAGTTCAAGAACGTCGGGCTCACCGCCGACGCCGTGCCGGTCGTGTCGGTGTCCATCGCCGAGGAGGAGGTCGGCGGCATCGGCGTCGAGAACGTCGCGGGCCAGCTCACGGCGTGGAACTACTACCAGACCGTCGACTCGCCCGCGAACACCACGTTCGTCGCGGCGTTCAAGGCCAGGTACGGCGACGACCGCCCCACGTCCGACCCCATGGAGGCCGCGTACACGTCGCTCCACCTCTGGAAGGCCATGGTCGAGAAGGCCGGGTCGTTCGAGGTCACGGCCGTGCAGGAGGCCGCCGGCGGCGTCACGTTCGACGCCCCCGAGGGCACCGTCACCGTGAACGGCGACAACCACCACATCGCCAAGACCGCGTACATCGGCGAGATCCGCGAGGACGGCCTCATCTACCCGGTCTGGACGTCCGACGGCCCGATCGAGCCCGACCCGTTCCTCGAGGGCTACGACTGGGCCGAGGGCCTGTCCTGACCGCCCGTCGGCACCCGGCGGTCCCGTCCCGGACCCACCCGTGATCGCGGCGACCCGGCCGGCTCGACCCCTCGGTCGTGCCGGGTCGCCGCCCCGCGGGCACGTCCCCACCCACCACGACGAAGGCGGTGCGCATGGACGCGCTGTTCTCCCAGCTCTTCGCGGGCCTGAGCCTCGGCTCGGTGCTGCTGCTCGCGGCGCTCGGCCTCGCGCTGACGTTCGGCCAGATGGGCGTCATCAACATGGCGCACGGCGAGTTCATGATGGCCGGCGCCTACACGGCGTTCGTGCTGCAGGCGCTCATCGGCGACGCGGGCGTCTCGCTGCTCGTCGCGCTGCCGCTCGGCTTCCTGGTCGGCGGCCTGCTCGGCCTGCTGCTCGAGGTCACCCTGATCTCCCGCATGTACCGGCGCCCGCTCGACACGCTGCTCGTGACGTTCGGCGTCGCCCTCGTGCTGCAGCAGCTCGCGCGCGACGTGTTCGGCGCCCCCAACGTCGACGTGCGCGCCCCCGCGTGGCTGCAGGGCGCCGTGCCCGTGCTCGGCACGAACCTGCCGCGCACGCGCCTGTTCATCCTCGCGCTCGCCGTCACGTGCGTCGTGGTGCTCGCGCTGGTCCTCAAGCTCACGCCGCTCGGGCGGCGCATCCGCGCGACCGTGCAGAACCGCGACCTCGCCGAGGCCTCGGGCGTCTCGACCCGCGCGACCGACCGGCTGACGTTCTTCGTCGGCTCGGGCGTCGCCGGGGTCGCGGGCGTCGCGCTCACCCTGCTGGGGTCCATCGGGCCGACGCTCGGGACGAGCTACGTCGTCGACGCGTTCCTCGTGGTCGTCGTCGGCGGCATCGGCCAGCTCAAGGGGGCGGTGGTCGCGGCGTTCTCGCTGGGCCTGCTGCAGGCGACGTTCGAGTACTCGACGACCGCGAGCCTGGCCAAGGTGCTGCTGTTCGTCGTCATCGTCGCGTTCCTGCAGGTCCGCCCGCAGGGCCTGGTCTCGGTCCGCACGCGGAGCCTCGCGTGAGCGCCCTGGCGACGACGGCCCCGGCCCCGAACGCCGCCGCGCGCCCCTGGTGGCGGCACCCGCGCGTGCGCGTGTGGGGCGGGTTCGCGCTCGCGGCCGCCGTGCTGCTGGGCGTCGCGCCCGTCGTGCTCAGCGACTTCCGCCTCAACCTGCTCGCCAAGTTCCTGTGCCTCGCGATGGTCGCGGTCGGCATCGGCCTCGCGTGGGGCCGCGGCGGCATGCTCGTGCTGGGGCAGGGCGTGTTCTTCGGCCTCGGCGGGTACCTCATGGCGATGCACATGAAGCTCGCCGACGCGGGCCCCGGCGGCGTGCCGGACTTCATGCTGCTGTACGGCGACGGCGTGGTCCCCGCGTGGTGGGAGCCGCTGCGCGACCCCGTCGTCACGGTCCTGGCGATCCTGCTGCTGCCCGCGGGTGTCGCGACGCTGCTGGGGCTCGCCGTGTTCCGCCGGCGCGTGCGCGGCGCGTACTTCGCGATCCTGTCGCAGGCGCTCGCGGCGGCGTTCGCGATCCTGCTGGTCGGCCAGCAGAAGGTCACGGGCGGCACCAACGGGCTCAACGGGTTCCGGTCGTTCTTCGGCTACGACCTGGCCGACCCGGTCAACAAGCGGATGCTCTACTACGTCGCCGCGGGCGTGCTGCTCGTGATGGTCGCGGTGGTGCGGCTGCTCATGGTGTCGCGGTTCGGCGAGCTGCTCGTCGCGGTGCGCGACCAGGAGAACCGCGTGCGGTTCCTCGGCTACGACCCCGCGAACGTCAAGGTCGTCGCCTACGCGGTCGCCGCGTGCTTCGCGGGTGTCGGCGGTGCGCTGTTCGCGCCCGTCGTCGGCATCGTCTCGCCCGCCGACGTGGGCGTGATCCCGTCGATCGGGTTCCTCGTCGGGGTCGCGATCGGTGGCCGCGCGACCCTGCTCGGCCCCGTGCTCGGCGCGATCGCCGTGTCGTGGGCGCAGACCGGGCTCTCGGAGCAGTTCCCGTCGTTCTGGACCTACTTCCAGGGGGCGCTGTTCATCCTCGTCGTCGCGTTCCTGCCGAACGGGTTCGCGACGCTCGGCGGGCTGTGGCGCCGGCGGCGCGGCGCGGCCGTCCCCGGTCCGGGCGGCGCGTCGGCCGGCCCGCCCGCCGGCACGTCCGCCCCCGCCGACGACCCCGGGCCCGACCTCGCCCAGGACGCCGCCACCGCGGCCCGCACCGCCGGGAGGAACGCATGACCGAGCAGCCCACCGCGCCGCCGGACGCCGGCGGCCTGGACCCGCAGGCGCTCGAGGCCGTCATCGCCGCGCCGGGCTCCCGGTTCCGGCACGACTACCTCGAGGTCCGCGGCCTGCGCGTCGTGTTCGACGGGTTCGTCGCGGTCGACGGCGTCGACCTCACCGTCACGCAGGGGGACCTGCGGTTCCTCATCGGCCCCAACGGCGCCGGCAAGACCACGATCGTCGACGCGATCACGGGCCTGGCGCCCGCCACCGGGTCCGTGCAGTTCGGTCGGGTCGACCTGCTGGGCACGCCCTCGCACCGCGTCGTGCGGGCCGGGGTCGGGCGCACGTTCCAGACCGCGAGCGTGTTCGACGAGCTCACGGTGCTGCAGAACCTCGACATCGCCGCCGGCGCCGGGCGCGGTCCGCTCACCCTGCTGCGGCGGCGGCACGTCGTGCCGCCCGAGGTCGAGGCGGCCCTGGAGACCGTCGGCCTCGCGCACGTGCGGGACCTGCCCGCGGGCGTGCTCGCGCACGGGCAGAAGCAGTGGCTCGAGATCGGCATGCTCCTGGTCCAGGACGCGCGCCTGCTGCTGCTCGACGAGCCCGTCGCGGGCATGAGCCAGGCCGAGCGCGAGCAGACCGGGCTGCTGCTGCAGCGCATCGGCGAGCAGCGCACGGTCGTCGTCGTCGAGCACGACATGGAGTTCCTGCGGGCGTTCGCCGCGTCCGTCACGGTGCTGCACCAGGGGCGCGTGCTGTCCGAGGGCACGGTCGCGCAGGTGCAGGCCGACCCGCGGGTCGTCGAGGTGTACCTGGGGTCGGGTGCGCACGGCCGCGGTCGCGCCGCGCGCGCGGGCGGCCCGAGCACGGAGGTGGAGTGATGCTGCAGCTGCGGGACGTGCACGTGGGGTACGGGCGCACGGCCGTCGTGCACGGCGTGGACCTCGAGGTCCCGACGGGGTCGGTCGTCGCCGTCATGGGCCACAACGGCGCGGGCAAGACGACGCTGCTGCGCGCGGCCGTCGGGCTGCTGCCCGTGCGCGCGGGCACGGTCCTGCTCGACGGGCAGGACGTCACACGGTGGCGCCCCCACCGGAGGGTGCGGGCCGGGCTCGCGTACGTGCCGCAGGGGCAGCAGTCGTTCGGGCAGCTCACGGCGCGCGAGAACCTGCAGCTCGTCGCCGACGTGCAAGGGGCGGCGGGAGCGCGCCGCGTCGACGACGCGCTCGACCTGTTCCCCGCGCTGCGCGGGCTGCTGGGACGGCGCGCGGGGCTGCTCTCCGGCGGGCAGCGGCAGCAGCTCGCGATCGCGCGCGCCCTGGTCACCGGGCCGCGGCTGATCGTGCTGGACGAGCCCACCGAGGGCATCCAGCCGTCGGTGGTCGCCGAGATCGAGGACGCGATCGTGCAGCTCGCCGCCACCGGCGGGCTGTCGGTCCTGCTGGTCGAGCAGCACGTGGGCTTCGCGCTCGCGGCGTCGTCGCGCTACTCGGTGCTGGAGTCGGGGCGCGTGACCGCGACCGGTGCGGGTGGCGCCGAGCGGGAGGCCGACGTGCGCGCGGCCATGGCGCTGTGAGTCGCGCCGTGAGCCGCACGGCATCGGCCCGCGCCGCGCGGACCGTGCTGGCCCGGCCGGGTGACGCGCACGGCCCGTGGTCGGGCGGAGGTCTAGGGTCGTGACCATGGTGGACGGGCTGCGACCGGGTGCCGGTGACGCGCTCGCGGCCGACGTGCCGGGCGCCGACGCACCGGTGGTCTCGCTGCGCGAGCAGGTCTACCACCGGCTGCGCGACGAGATCCTCAACGGACGGGTGTCCCCGCGCGAGCGGCTCACCGAGCCCAAGCTGTCGAAGGCGTTCGAGGTGTCGCGCACACCCGTGCGTGAGGCGCTGTCGCGTCTGCTGTCCGACGGTCTGGTCGAGCGCACCGACTTCGGCTACGCGGTGGTCGTGCCGTCGCTCGAGGACCTGCGCAACCTGTACGAGCTGCGCATCACGCTCGAGCTGCGCGGCATCGCCCGTGCGATCGAGAACCCGCAGGTCCGGCACGACGACGTGCTGCTGCGTGCCGAGCTGGCCCGCTGGGACGAGATGCGCGACGTCGTGCCCGAGCCGGACCCGAGCTTCGTGCTGCGCGACGAGGGGTTCCACCAGGTGCTGTCCCGCGCGTCGGGCAACGCGCAGCTCACCGACGCGCTCGTCACGGTCAACCAGAAGATCCGCGCGGTGCGCATGCACGACTTCGTCGAGGAGGACCGCATCACCGCGACGATCGACGAGCACCGCGAGATCCTCGGGCTCGTGATCGAGCGGCGGCTGCCCGAGTCGCTCACGGCGCTGCACAAGCACGTGGGGGAGTCGCTCGAGGTCGTCATGGAGCGTGCGACGCACGCGATGGCGCGCATGGCGACGGCGGGCTGACGCCCCGACCCGTCAGAGGCCGAGGTTGGCGCACCCGCTCTCGGTGAGCAGCAGCGAGCCGCCGGGCTCCTGCGAGGCGTCCGGGAACGCGTCGGCCCAGAGTGGGGCGAGGTCGAGCGGCGCGTCGCTCTCGTCGTCGATCTGGAGCCAGACCCGGTCGTAGGGCGGTGCGTCGGCGCACACCGCCGCGGCACCGGCGCGCAGCGTGGTCGCGTCGAGCGCGGGCTCGGCGGGCCACGTGACGAAGATCCGGAGCACCTGCGAGAAGCCGTCGCGGTGGCCGGTCGTGCCGACGTCGACGACCCCGGGCATCGCCGTGGTGACGATCTCCTCGAGCGTGGGGCCCGTCGGCGAGGCGGCGGTGTCCGACTTCGCGCGCAGCTCGGCGCGGAGCGCGTTGCAGGACGAGAGCGTGAGCGCGAGCACGGCGGCGGCGCCGAGCGCGGCGAGGGTGCGCGGGGTCATGGGTGGGCTCCTGGGGTCGGGACGGGCCCACGCTAGCGAGGTCGCGCGACCGCGCGCTGCGCTGCCCGTAACGCACCGTTCACGCCCGGACGCGCGGGGTGAAACACGCGCTTCCTACCGTCGGGATACCGGGGTGTATACAGCCCCGTCGACCTCCGGGCCCCGCCCGGACCGACCCCAGGGGCAGCCCGTGTTCGACACCCTCCTCGTGGCCAACCGTGGCGAGATCGCCGTCCGCGTGCTGCGCACCGCGCGCGCCCTCGGTCTGCGCACCGTCGCCGTGTTCTCCGACGCCGACGCGGCCGCACCGCACGTGCGGCTCGCCGACGCCGCGGTCCGCCTGGGCCCCGCACCCGCCGCCGAGTCGTACCTGCGCGCCGACGCCGTGCTCGAGGCGGCGCTGGCCACCGGCGCGGGCGCGATCCACCCCGGCTACGGGTTCCTGTCGGAGAACGCGGGCTTCGCCGCCGCGGTCGAGGCCGCCGGGATCGCGTTCGTCGGGCCGACGCCCGCGCACCTCGAGGTCTTCGGCGACAAGCACCGGGCGCGCGAGGCGGCGCGCGCCGCTGGTGTCCCGCTGATCGCCGGCAGCGGTCTGCTCGACGACGTCGAGGCGGCCCTCGCGGCGGCCGAGACCGTCGGGTACCCGGTCATGCTCAAGGCCGTCGGCGGGGGCGGCGGCATCGGCATGCAGGCGTGCGACGGGCCCGACGAGCTGCGCGAGGCGTACGGCCGCGTGCAGCGGCTCGCGGTCGCGAGCTTCGGCAGCGGCGGAGTGTTCCTCGAGCGCTTCGTGCGGCGCGCCCGCCACCTCGAGGTCCAGGTGTTCGGCGACGGCGCGGGGCGCGTGGTGAGCCTGGGGGACCGGGACTGCTCGTTGCAGCGCCGGAACCAGAAGGTCCTGGAGGAGGCGCCCGCCCCGGGGCTGCCCGCCGACGTGTGCGAGCGGCTCGCGACGTCGGCCCGCGCGCTCACGGCCTCGGTCGCGTACCGGTCCGCGGGCACGGTCGAGTACGTGTACGACGTCGAGCGCGGCGACGTGTCGTTCCTCGAGGTGAACACGCGCCTGCAGGTCGAGCACCCGGTCACCGAGGAGATCACGGGCGTCGACCTCGTCGGCTGGATGCTGCGCCTGGCACGCGGCGACGCCGACCTGACCGCCGAGCTCGCGGCCCTGCCGGCCGACGGCCCGCCCCGTCGCGGGCACGCGGTCGAGGCGCGCGTCTACGCCGAGGACCCGCGCCGCGGCTACCGCCCGAGCGCGGGCCTGCTCACGCACGTCGAGTACCCGGCAGGCGTGCGCGTCGACGCGTGGGCGGAGGCCGGGCAGGAGGTCACGAGCCACTACGACCCGATGCTCGCCAAGGTCGTCGTGCACGCCGACGACCGCACGGCCGCGCTCGCCGCCTCGGCCGACGCGCTCGCGGCGACCGCGCTGCACGGCGTCGTCACCAACCTGCCGCTGCTGCGCGCCGCGGTCGTCGACGACGACGTGCGCGCCGCCGCGCACACGACCGGCACGCTCGCGGGCGTCACGGACGACGAGCCGTGGGTCGAGGTGCTGCGCCCCGGGGTCATGACGACCGTGCAGGACTGGCCCGGCCGCCTCGGGCACTGGGACGTGGGCATCAGCCCGTCGGGACCGATGGACGACCTGTCGTTCCGGCTCGGCAACGTCGCGCTCGGCAACCCGGAGGGCGCCCCGGGCCTGGAGTGCACGCTCGCGGGCCCGAGCCTGCGGTTCAGCCACGCGGCGGTCGTGTGCGTCACGGGCGCCGACGCGCCCGTGACCGTCGACGGCGTGCCCGTCCCGCAGTGGGAGCCGGTCGACGTACCGGCCGGTGCCGTGCTCGACGTCGGCACGCCCACCGGTGCCGGGCTGCGCACGTACGTGCTGGTCCGCGGGGGCCTCGACGTCCCTCGGTACCTCGGGTCCGCGGCGACGTTCTCGCTCGGCGGGTTCGGCGGGTACACCGGCCGCGCGCTCGTCACGGGTGACGTCCTGGTGCCCGCGGCCGTCCCGGACGGCGCACCCGCCACGGCCGTCGTCCCCGTCGAGGCCCGCCCCGCGCTCGTGCACGCCTGGGAGCTCGCCGTGCAGGAGGGGCCGCAGCCCGCGCCCACGTACTTCCTGCGCGAGGACATGGACATGCTCTACGCCGCGACGTGGCAGGTGCAGACGCACGCCAACCGCACCGGCATCCGGCTGTCGGGGCCCAAGCCGCGCTGGGCGCGCCCCGACGGTGGCGAGGCCGGTCTGCACCCGTCCAACCTGCACGACAACCCGTACTCCGTGGGCGCGCTCAACGTCTCGGGCGACACCCCGATCCTGCTCGGACCCGACGGTCCGTCGCTGGGCGGGTTCGCGTGCCCCGTCACCGTCGTGGCCGGGCACCGCTGGAAGCTCGGGCAGATCCGCCCGGGGGACACCGTGCGGCTCGTGCCCGTGCCCGAGGCGACGGCCGACGCGCTGCGCACCTCGACGGTCCGGCGCGCGGCCGCGTCCGTCCCGGCGGACCTCGCCACCGGTCCCGACGGCGACGACGGCGTGCTCGCGCGCATCCCCGCCGACCCGTCCGACCCGCTCGGCCGCCCCGAGGTCGTCTACCTGCGCGGCGCGGACGACAACGTGCTGGTCGAGTACGGGCCGATGGTCCTCGACCTGGGCCTGCGGATGCGTGTGCACGCGCTCGCCGAGGCGCTGGGTGCGCTCGACCTGCCGGGCGTCGTCGACGTGACGCCCGGTGTGCGGAGCCTGCACGTGCACGTCGACCCCGCGCCGCTGCCCGTGCGTGAGCTGGTCGACGCGCTCGTCGACCTCGAGGCCGAGCTGCCCGCGACGGCCGACCTCGTGGTGCCCTCGCGGCGCGTCCACCTGCCGTTCGCGTTCGACGACCCCGCGGTGGCCGACGCGATCGCGCGGTACACGGTCGGCGTGCGGCCGCAGGCGCCGTGGCTGCCGTCCAACGTCGAGTTCGTGCGGCGCGTCAACGGCCTGGGCTCGGGCGACGACGTGCTGCGCACCATGACCGAGGCCGAGTACCTCGTGCTCGGGCTCGGCGACGTCTACCTGGGCGCGCCGCTCGCGGTGCCGCTCGACCCGCGCCACCGGCTCATGACAACCAAGTACAACCCGGCGCGCACGTGGACCGCCGCCGACACCGTGGGCCTGGGCGGGCAGTACCTGTGCGTCTACGGCATGGACTCCCCGGGCGGGTACCAGCTGGTCGGGCGGACCGTGCCCATCTGGTCCGGGCACCGTCAGCACGGCGTGTTCGAGCCCGGCGTGCCCTGGCTGCTGCGGTTCTTCGACCGCATCGTGTGGCACCCCGTGACGGCCGAGGAGCTCGCCGAGCAGCGCACCGCGTTCGCCGCGGGGAGGCTCGACGTGCGCGTCGAGCACGGCACGTTCAGCTACCGCGAGCACCTCGCCCTGCTGACCGAGCACGCCACCGAGATCGCGGCGTTCCAGGAGAGCCAGGCCGCCGCGTTCGGGGCCGAGCGGGCGGCCTGGGCCGCCGCCGGCGAGCTCGACGCGGACGCCGGGGACGACGCGCCGCCCGCGGTCGTGGACGACGCGACCGTCGAGCTGCTGGACGGGCACGTGCTCGTCGAGGCGCCGATGGTCGGGTCCGTGTGGCGCGTCGAGGCCGCCGCTGGCGCCGACGTGCGCGCCGGCGACCTGCTCGTCGCGCTCGAGGCCATGAAGCTCGAGCTCGCGGTCCCGGCGCCGTCGGACGGGCGGGTCGTGCGCGTGCTCGTCGAACCGGGGCAGCAGGTCGGCCCCGGTGCCCCGCTCGCGGTGCTGGCGGTGGACGCGTGAGCTCGACGGACGCGCGCGCGGCCGTGCCGTCGCGGGCGGTGGGGGCGCACGACGCCCCGCACGAGGACCCGCACGCCCCCGTCGGCGCGCGCGTCTGCGACGGGCCCGCGCAGGCCCGCGTCCGGGCGGCCCACGCGCGGCTGCGGGAGGTCGACCGGCCGGAGGTCTGGACGCTGCTGCTGCCCGAGGCCGACGTGCTCGCGGCCGCCGCAGCCGTGGACGCGCGCGTCGCCGCGGGCGAGCACCTCCCGCTGGCCGGCACGACGCTCGCGGTCAAGGACAACGTCGACGTCGCGGGCCTGCCCACCACGGCCGCGTGCCCGTCGTACGCGACCTCGCCGCACGGGCGCCCCGGACCGGCGTCCGCGACGGCCCCCGCGGTGCAGGCGCTCGTCGACGCGGGCGCCGTGGTGCTCGGCAAGACGAACCTCGACCAGTTCGCGACCGGGCTGGTCGGCACCCGCAGCCCGTTCGGCGCGGTGCGTCACGCGACCCTGCCCGACCGCGTGTCCGGCGGGTCGTCGTCGGGGTCGGCGGTGGCCGTCGCGCTCGGCGTCGCGGACGTCGGCATCGGCACCGACACCGCCGGCTCGGGCCGCGTCCCCGCGGCGTTCCACGGGCTCGTCGGGATCAAGACGACGGTCGGGCTCGTGCCCACGGACGGCGTCGTGCCCGCGTGCGCGTCGTACGACGTGGTCACGACGTTCACGCGCGACCTCGGGACCGGGGTGCTCGCGACCCGGCTGATGGCGGGCGGCGGCGTCTCCCCGGCCTGCCAGGTGCCCGACACCGCCCCGGCCGACCCTGCCGACGTCGCCGACCCGCGGGCACGTCGGCGGACGTGGCCCGCCGACGTGCGGGTCGCGCTGCGTGACGACCCGGTCGTCGCGGTGCCGCGCACCGCCGACCTCGCGCCGCTCTCGCCCGGGTGGCGCGGCGCGTTCGCCGCTGCGGTCGACCGGGTCGTCGCGACGGGGGCGGCCGTCCGGGAGGTCGACGTCTCGGGCATGCTCGACGCCGCCCGGCTGCTGTACGACGGCGCGATCGTCGCCGAGCGCTACGCCGCGGTCGGTGCGTTCCTCGCGACCGACCCGCCCGACGCCGACCCCACGGTCGCCGGCATCGTGCTGGCCGGCGGCGGCGTCCGGGCCGCCGACTACGTGCGCGACCGCCTCGCGCTCGACGCCGCGCGGGTCGACGCCGAACGCGTCCTGCGCGGGTGCGACCTGCTGCTGCTGCCCACGACGACCGAGCACCCGACGCTCGCGCAGGTCGCCGCCGAGCCGGTCGAGGTCAACCGCCGCCTGGGCACGTACACGAACTTCGTCAACCTGCTCGACCTCGCCGCCGTCGCCGTCCCCGCGGGCGAGGCCGACGGCGGACCGTTCGGCGTCACGGTGCTGGCGCGCGCGCACGAGGACCAGCTCGCGCTCGACCTCGCGGCGCGCCTGACGGTCGGGGAGGCTGCCGCGCCGCTCCTGGTGCCCGGCACGGTCGAGCTGCTCGTCGTCGGCGCGCACCTGCGCGGGCAGCCGCTCCAGGGCCAGCTCACCGACCTCGGCGCGCGGTTCGGGCGCGAGGTCACGACGTCCGACGCCTACCGCCTCGTCGCCCTGGTGACGACGCCCCGCAAGCCCGGGCTCGTGCGCGTCGGGCCGGGCCGGGGAGCGTCGATCGCGGGGGAGGTCTGGCGGCTGTCGCCCGGTGCGCTCGGCCGGTTCCTGGCCGCGCTGCCCGCGCCGATGACGCTCGGCGCCGTCGAGCTCGCCGACGGGTCCTGGGTCACGGGTTTCGGCTGCACGGCCGAGGCGGCCTCCGGCGGGGTCGACGTCACGGCGACCGGCGGGTGGCGGGCCGCGCTCGCGGCGGGGGTGTGAGGCCCGAGGGCGGCACGCGGCGCGCCGCCGGTCGGGCACGCGGGTCGCGGCGCGGCCCACGGGTCGGGGGGCTCAGCGGTCGCGGGCCCGGACCCGCAGGCCCGAGGCGCGCAGCCGGCGGACCAGGTCGCGCGTGCTGACCGGTTCGGCGCCCAGCGCGACGACGTCGTCCCAGCGCTCGACCGGCACGTCGTAGTGGTCGTGGTCGAACGCGCGCCGGGGGATGCCGGCGCGCGCCGCGAACGCGTGCAGCTCGTCGTACGACGCGTCGCTCACGAGGTGGCCCCAGACGGTGCCGTGGCGGGGCCACAGCGGCGGGTCGACGAGCACGGTCACCGGGCGAGGGTACGTCGCCCGGGCACGCGGCCCACGACCCGTGACTCGCGGGCCGCCCGGCCGCCCCCAGCGCGTCGCACGTGCGTCGCGTCCACCGCCGCACCCCCGGGCCGGTCGTGCCCTCCGGCGGCGCGCCTAGCGTCGGCCGTGCCGTCGTCCCGAGCCGCACCCGCGGCCCCGACGGCCCTCAGGAGGGCGTCCATGAGCAGGTACGAGGTCGACAGCGCACAGCTCGACGGGTCGGCGGCGGCCGTGCTCGCGCGGTCCGCGAGCATCCAGGCCGAGGTGTCGGCGATGCAGCGCCAGCTCGTCGAGCTGCAGACGTCGTGGCGCGGCGGTGCGGCCGGCCAGTTCGGCGCGGTCGTCGCGGAGTGGAACGCGACGCAGGCGCGCGTCGAGCAGTCGCTCGCGCAGATCGCCGCGGCGATGCAGGCCGCGGCACGCACCTACGCCGAGGCCGAGGCGCACGCCGCGCGGCTGTTCGCGCACTGACGCCGGCGCGCGCCGCTCCGCGGGGCGTCGGCCCGCGTCGTCGGAGCGCGCCGTCGGACCGCGCCGTCGGACCGCGACGTCGGGCCTCGATGTCGGGCCTCGACGTCGGACGGTGACGTCGCCGCGGGGCGGCCCGTCGCCGCGGGGCGGCCCGGCGCCGCGGAGCGGCCCGGCGCCGCGGAGCGTCACACGTGACGCATGAAGCGTCAGGGTGTCGTCGTGCCGCTCGCGTCGGGTGCGTCCCCGTCGGCGGTCTGCGCCGCGCGCTGCGCGTCGAGCCGCGCGAGCTCCTTCTCGATGCGCTGCAGCTCGGCCGACACGTTCTGCCGGGCGGGCTCCTCCCACGGCTGCGCGAGCGGGCTCACGAACAGCGACGGACGCGCCAGCAGCTTGTGCAGGATCCGCACGCGCGCCCGCAGGTAGTCCTCGACCGGCAGGTGCGCGTACTCCGACCGCACGTCGTGCAGGTACGCCTTGTACCGCTGCGGCTCGGTCGCGAGCATCGCGAGGTCGGCGTCGCACAGCACCGCGCAGTCGATGTCGTGCGGGTCCGGCGCGTGCCGCACCAGCGCCTGCACGAGCGCCGCGACGCGCTGCGCGTTGGCCTCGGGCACGCCGAGCTCCGTCAGCTGCTCGCGGGCGAGCGCCGCGCTCGCGGCCTCGTCCTCGCCGCCCTTGTTGGCGTACGCCTTGCGCTCCGCCGAGTCGAAGACGGCGCCGTGGTACCACGCCGCGAGCCGCACCAGCTCGGGGTGGTGCGCCTCCTCGTCGAGCTCGTCGACACGCGCCAGCACGTCCACGAGGTGCTTGAGGTTGTGGAAGTGCCGCTCGGGGCGCGTCCACCGCTCCAGCAGGTCCTCCGCGGTGCGGCGGACCTCGTCGGCGGGTGCGGTGCCACCGGCCTCCGCGACGTTGCGAGCGAATGCCGGCAGGAGCCAGGCGGGTGCGTCATGGACGCCCATGGAACAGCCTCACGAGGTTGACGACGGACGCGCCATCGTAGCCACGTCCGTCGCGGGCGGCACACCAGGGGGTCCGTCCTGCGGACCGGCGTGCTGCGGGTCCGCCTCCGGGGCGGCCGGCGCGCGTGGCGGGCCGTCGACCGGCAGCACCACCCGCACGGTCGTGCCGCCGCCCGGCGTCTCGTGCACCGCGACCCGCCCGCCGTGCGACGTGACGATGGCCGCCACGATCGCCATGCCGAGGCCCGAACCGCCCGAGTCGCGCGTCCGCGACGCGTCGACCCGGTAGAACCGCTCGAACACGCGCGCCGCGTGCTCGGGGGCGATGCCCGGGCCGTGGTCCCGGACCTCCAGCACCGCGGTCGTCGCGTCGTCGCCCGGGCCCACCGCGACCTCCACCGGCGTCCCCGCGGGCGTGTGCCGCTCGGCGTTGCCCACGAGGTTCGCCAGCACCTGCCGCAGCCGGGCCTCGTCGCCCACGACCACCCGGGGGGCCGTCGCACCGCCGAGGGTCTGCAGCCGCACCGGCCGCCGCGGGTCGAGCGCGCGCAGGTCGCTCACGGCGTCGGCCGCGAGCACCGTGAGGTCCACCGGGCCGAGCCGGCCCTGCCGGCCCTCGTCGAGGCGCGCGAGCGCGAGCAGGTCCTCGACCAGCGAGCCCATGCGCGTCGCGGACCCCTCGATGCGTCGCATCGTGTCCTGCACCTGCTCGTCCGTGCGCAGCGCCCCCATGCGGTAGAGCTCGGCGTACCCGCGGATCGCCGCGAGCGGAGTACGCAGCTCGTGCGACGCGTCGGCCACGAACCGGCGCATCCGCGCCTCCGAGGCGGTGCGCGCGGCGAACGCCTCCTCGATCTGCGCGAGCATCCCGTTGAGGGCCTCGCCCAGGCGGCCCACCTCGGTCGACGTCGGCGCCGACGGCACACGACGCGACAGGTCGCCCGCCGCGATCGCCGCCGCCGTCGCCTCGATCTCGCGCAGCGGGCGCAGCGAGCGCCGCACCGCCCAGCCGCCCGCGACCACGCCCAGCAGCACGATCGCGAGCCCCGACGACGTGAGGCTGACGCCCATCGCGGCGACCGTGCGGTGGATGTCCTTGAGCGGCAGCCCCACGACCACCGAGCCCGACGTGCCGCCGCCGTCGAACGGGTACGCGACGACGCGCCACGACGAGCCGGCCCGCGACGAGCCGACCGTGAACGGCTCGCCCGCGATCGCCTGCGCCGCGGCGGGTGAGAGGTCGTCCACGAGGGGAGTGCCGTAGGACTCCGCGGCCGCGCTGCTGAGCAGCGGCACGTCCTGCGTGGACGTCTGCACGCGCACGTAGTAGTCGGTCGGCCCGAGGGTGCCGCCGCCGTAGGCGAGGAACCGCAGGGCGTCGTTCGCGACGTCCCTCGCCTCGGACGCGAGCTTCTGGTCGACCGGTCCCAGCAGGCTGCGCTCGAGGAGCGTCGCGGCGGTCACGCCGGCGACCACGAGACCCGCCCCCAGGAGCACGGCGGTGATCGTCACCAGGCGGCGCTGCAGCGACAGCGTCCGCCACGCGCGGCGGACGGCGTCGGGGACCGCCGACCGGGCTCCGGCGGGCGTGCTCGCGGCCCGCTCGTCCGCGCCCGCGGCTCCGGCGTCGCCCGTGGCGGCGTCGGGGGCCACGACGTCGTCGCGGTCCTGCGGCCCGGGCGCGCGCGGGGCGTCCGCGGGCCCGGGCCCGGTCACGCCGACTCGCGCAGCAGGTACCCGACGCCGCGGCGCGTGTGGATCAGCGGCGGCAGGCGGTGGCCGTCCGCGTCGGTGAGCTGGTCGATCTTGCGGCGCAGGTAGGAGATGTACGACTCGACGATGTTCGCGTCGCCGCCCCAGTCGTACTGCCACACGTGGTCGAGGATCTGCGTCTTGGACAGCACCCGGTTCGGGTTGAGCATGAGGTAGCGCAGCAGCTTGAACTCGGTGGGGGACAGCTCGACCTCCTGGCCCGCGCGGCGCACCTCGTGGGTGTCGTCGTCGAGCTCGAGGTCGGCGTACCGCAGGAGGTTCGACGCGGCGCCGTCGTCGGGCTGCGTGCGGCGCAGGATCGCGCGGATCCGGGCCACGACCTCCTCGAGGCTGAACGGCTTGGTGACGTAGTCGTCCCCGCCGACGGTCAGGCCCTGCACCTTGTCGGCCGTGTCGTCGCGTGCGGTGAGGAACAGCACGGGCACGTGCTGGCCCTTCTCGCGCAGGCGGCGCGTCACGGCGAACCCGTCCATGTCGGGCAGCATGACGTCGAGCACCACGAGGTCGGGCTCGGTGTCGCGCGCGAGGCGCAGCGCCGACCCGCCGTCGGCGGCCGCGTGCACCTCGAAGCCCGCGAACCGCAACGACGTCGCGAGCAGCTCGCGGATGTTCGGCTCGTCGTCGACGACGAGCAGCCGGGCCTCGGGCTCAGCGGACGCTGTCATGGCACCATCGTGCGCCCGGAACCTGAGCGCCGCCTGGGAACCGGCTGCGAGACCGTGCGACCCGGCCGGCGGTCGCCGGTGGTGGGTCTGGGAGTCTGCTGAAGGCTGCCTGGATGCTCGCGGGGACGGATCGGGGCGATCCGGGCGGATCGCCGATCGTGATGGACATGTGACCTGGAACTTCGGTGGTACGCGTGCGCGCGGCTACCGTGGAAGCGTGACCCTCGACTTCGACGACCGCGTGCTGCCCGCCGCCACGTCCGGTGCCGCGCCCCGCGTGACCGTGGTGCAGAGCTCGCCCGACGTCGGCCTCGACCGCTTCGCGCAGTGGCTGACGGGCGTGGACGTGCACCTCGTGCGCGCCGACCTCGGCGAGCCCGTGCCCGGCCCGACGGAGGTCGGCGACGGCCTGCTCGTGCTGGGCGGCCAGATGTCCGCGCACGACGACGCCGTCGCCCCGTGGCTGCGCCCCTTGCGCGACCTGCTCGCCGTCGTCAGCGCGACCGACGTCCCCGCGCTCGGCGTCTGCCTCGGTGCGCAGCTGCTCGCGGTCGCGCGCGGCGGGCGCGTCGAGGTCGCGGCGCCCCCCGGGCGCGAGGCCGGCGTGGTCGACGTCCGGTGGCGCCCCGAGGCCGCCGACGACGCGCTGCTCGGCCCGGTCGCCGCGCTCGCGGGCGCGGCGCGCACGAGCCCGCAGCCGAGCATGCACGCCGACGCCGTGGTCGACCTGCCGCGCGGCGCCGTGTGGCTCGCGTCGTCGTCGATGTACCCGTTCCAGGCGTTCCGCATCGGCAGCGCGTGGGGCGTGCAGTTCCACCCCGAGGCGACCGCGGAGACGCTGCGCACCTGGGCCGACCAGCACCCCGAGGTCGACGCCGACGCGGTCGCCGCGCAGATGGCCGACCGCGCCGCCGAGGTCGAGACGACCGGTCGTGCGGTCGCGGAGGCGTTCACGCACCTCGTCGCGTCGCGCGCCGCGACGCGACGCGTGCCCGTCTGACCCCTCGCGCGCACGGGGCCGGTCACCGCGCGGTGACCGGCCCCGTCGTCGTCCCGGCGGGTGTCAGGCGTCCTGCGTGCCCGTCGTGATCTCGGGCGTGACCGTGGTCGCCTCGATCTGCCGCGGCGAGCCGCCCTGCTTGAGGGCCGCGAGGCGCGCCTCGACCTCGATGTCGGCGCCCGCCGACTCCAGCTCGGCGAACTGCGCGTCGAGCGACGACGCCGCGAGCTCCGCCTGGCCCATCGCGTAGGCCTCCTCGCGACGCACCTTCTCCTCGAAGCGGGCGATCTCGCTCGTCGGGTCCAGGACGTTGATCGAGCCGATCGCCTCCTGCACCTGGCGCTGCGCCTGCGCGGACTTCTGCCGCGCGACGAGCGTGTCGCGGCGCTGCTTGAGCTGGCCCAGCTTGTCCTTCATCTGCGCGAGGCCCGACTTCAGCTTCTCGACCGTCTCGCGCTGCGAGGCCAGGATCGGCTCCGCGTCGCGGACCTCCTGCTCGGCGGCGATCTGCTTGCCGAGCGCGACCTTCGCGAGGTTGTCGAACTTGTCGGCGTTCGCGGCGTCGCCGGCGGCCCGGAACTGGTCGGCGCGCGACGACGCGGCCAGCGCCTTCTGCCCCCAGTCGCGCGCGGCCGCGACGTCCTCGTTGTAGTCCTGCTCGGCGAGGCGCAGGTTGCCGATCGACTGCGCGATCGCCTTCTCGGCGTCCGCGATCGAGTTCGTGTAGTCGCGCACGAGCTGGTCCAGCATCTTCTGCGGGTCCTCGGCCTGGTCGATCAGCGCGTTGATGTTCGCGCGTGCGAGCTGGGCGATGCGCCCGAAGATCGACTGCTTCTCCGTCATGGTGTCGTGCCCTCCTGTGTCGCCGACCGGACCGTCGGTCCGTGTCCCGTGCCGCGCCCGCCGTCGGCGGCGGGCGCCTCGTCCTCGCGTCGCGGTCAGAACCCGCCGCCGCGACCGCCGCCGCCGAAGCCCCCGCCGCCGCCGAAGCCACCGCCGCGTCCGCCGCCGCCGAAGCCACCACCGCGACCGCCGCCGCCGAAGCCGCCGCCACCGCCCCAGCTGCCGCCGCCACCGCCCCAGCCGCCACCGCCGCGACCGCCGCCGCGCAGGATCGAGTCGATGAGGATGCCCCCCAGGATCATGCCGCCGAGGTCGCTGCCGCCCCCGCCCGAGCCGCGGTACCGGTCGTCGTCGCGCCGCTGCGCGTTCTCGACGTCGATCTGCGCGAGGCGCTGCGCCTCGGCCACGAGCTGCTCGCCGTGCTGCGCGGTGACGAGCGCGGCCTCGGGGTCGGTCGCGCGCTGGTCGAGCGCGCGCAGCCGCAGCCGGTCCGCCTCGGCGAGCCGCGTGCGGGCCTGCGGGCCGACCGCGCCGCGGCGGGTGCTCACGTAGTCGGTCGTCGCGCGCACCGCCGACTCGAGGCGGCCGAGCGTGTCGCCCAGCAGCGCGGCCGCGCGGCGGCTCCGCTCCTCGGCGTCGCGGCGCGGTGCGAGCGCCGCGTCGATCGCGGCCTCGGCCGCGGTCAGGCGTCGCAGCGCCGCGAGCGGGTCGCCCGTGCCCTGCCGCGCCGCACCGGCCTCCTCGAGCGCGGCCCGTGCCTCGGCGACGTGCGGCGCGACCGCCGGGTCGCCCGCCGCGAGCCGGGCCGCGTCGGCCAGGTCGGACGTGATCGACGCGATGCCGGCGTCCAGCCGGGTGTTCGCCACCGCGAGGTCGGCCCCGGCCGAGTCCACCGCGTCGAGCAGGCGCGCGGCCTGGCCGAGGGCCTCCTCGGCCGCGCGCGCGAAGCCCACCGCGGCGCCCTTGTCGCCGGCCGCGGACCGCTCGCGGCCCTGGGCGAGCGCGGCGTCGACGTCGCCCAGCAGGTGGTCCGCCTGGTCCGGGTTCCCCGCGACCGAGCCGAGCGTGTCGGGCGAGTACCGCTGCGCGAGGGCCGCCACGGCGGCGCGCGCCGGCTCGACCCGGGCGCGCAGCCGCTGCTGCTCGCGCTCGTGCGCGTCGAGCGCGTCGTCGACCCGGGCCTCGATCGCGCGGAGCCGGTCGAACGCCTCCTTCTGCTGGTCGAGGTGCTGCTCGACCTGCGCGCACAGCCGCAGGATCTGCGCGGACGTCGCGCGCACCTGCTCGTCGGTGTCGGGCACGTCGTCGTCGAGCGTCTGACGCAGGCGGAACGCCTCGGTGAGCTGCTGCTTGCCCTGCGCGAGCACGGCCTCGAAGTCGCGCGTGCTGTCGGGGCCGAACTGCGCCTGCGCGAAGCCCAGCTCCTCCTCCGACGAGCGCAGCGCGTCGTCGAGCGCGACGAGCGCGGACGCGGACCGCCGGTCGAGCTCGGGCGTCGGGACCCCCGCGAGCTCGTCGACCGCGCCCGCGGCCCGTGTCGCCCCCGCCGAGTCGCGCAGCACGCCCGCGGGCTGCCGGCGGCGGCGCAGGACGCTGAAGAGCAGGACGCCGCCGATGACCGCGAGGCCCAGCAGCAGGACGACGGCGAAGCCGCCGCCCGACGAGCCGCCCGACGCACCGCCGCCCGACCCGCCGCCCGCCGCGTCGACGATCCCGTCCGCGGCGGTCACGGCGGCGCCGTCCCAGTCGTCGCTCCCCAGCTCGGAGCGCACGTCCGCCGCGACCCGGTCGAGCTGCGACGACGTGATCGTCCCGAGCGACGTCGGCGCGAGCGTGAAGTCGCGGTCCTGCACGGCCACGGCCAGCACCGCGTCGCTCGAGCCCAGCCCCGACAGCTCGGCCGCGTCCGACACCCACGCCTCGGCGGACTGCCCGTCGAACGAGTCCACGTACACGACCGTCAGCCGGTACGGGGTGTCCTCACCGACCCGGTCGACCGCCTCCTGCACGCGTGGCACGTCGGACAGCGCACCGGCCCGGTCGACGACCGTCGACCGGAACGCGAACGGCGGCTCCGCCGCCGCGGGGGCGGCCAGGGCGACCGCGAGCACCGCCCCCACCCCCAGGGCAGCGGCGGGGACGAGGGCACGACGAGCCAGACGCACGCGACGATCCTTTCTCAGGCCGGCACCCGTGGCAACGCGCCCCGCCCTCTCCCGGTTCCTGTCGCGCGGTGCACCTCGTGCCTCCGCCCCGGCCCGCCCGGGCGCGCGTCGGGCCCGGGCGGGCCGGGGTGTCAGTCCGCGTCGACGTACCGGTGCCAGGACTGCGTCACGTAGCGCGTCGCGAAGCCCAGGGACACGTACAGGTCGGTCGCGCCCGTGGGGGAGTCCGCGTCCACCTCGAGCCCGACGTGGCCGCGGCCGCGCTCCGCGGCGTCCGTCACGACCGCGTCGACCAGCGAGCGCGCGACGCCCCGCCCGCGCGCGGACTGCCGCACCCCGAGGTACTCGACGTAGCTGCCCGTCGCGCGGCCGTCGTCGGCGGTGACCTCCGCGGCGACGAGCACGCCGACCGGCTCGGGCTCCGCACCGTCGACGAGCTCGGCGAGCCACCAGTGGTCCCACCGGTGCCCGGGGTCGGCCCGCAGCCGTGCGAGGAACTCGTCGAACGTCTCCTCGTGGTGGTTGAAGTGGTCGACGAACGCCTCCTCCAGCAGCGCGTGCGCCGCGACGAGGTCGCCCGCGTCGGGCATCCCGTCCGCACCGCGCTCCAGCCGCCGCACGCGCACGCCCGGACCGGTCGGTCGCAGCCCCCGGTCGTCGTCGCCGACGGGGCGGCGCATCTGCCACCACGTGCGCACGCGCGCGTAGCCCGCGGCGGCGAGCCACCGCTGCTGCCGCGCGTCCGCGTCGAACGCGCCGCTGTCGAGCTGCGTGCGCGCGAGCCCGCGGGACCGGGCCAGCGCCACGCCGGCGCGCTCGGCCCACGCGAACAGCTCCGCGGCCAGGGCGTCGCCCGTCGCGTCGTCCAGCACGGGGTCGACCACGACCGCCACCAGGACGCGCCCGGCGGCGCGGTCGTGCGCCGTCGCCCAGCCGCGCGCCTCGCCGGCGGCGTCGCGCACCACCACGTGCGTGCGCGTGGGCGCCCCGTCGCCCGCGACCTCCGCGAGCGTCGCGTCCGCGCTCGCGGACCGTGCGCCGCGCGCGGCGACCTCGTGCCGTGCCCGCAGCGCGTCCAGGTCGGCCACGTCGTCGGGCCCGGGCGCGTGGGCGTGCCACCCGGCCGGGAGCGCGGGCGGAGCGGCCTCCGTCACCGGGCGACCCCCAGGTCCCCGAGGTCCTCCGCGTCGACGATCGTGTAGGCGTACCCCTGCTCCGCCAGGAACCGCTGACGGTGCGCCGCGAAGTCCTGGTCGACCGTGTCGCGCGCGACGACCGTGTAGAAGTGCGCGGTCTTGCCGTCGGCCTTGGGTCGCATGATCCGGCCCAGGCGCTGCGCCTCCTCCTGCCGCGAGCCGAACGACCCCGACACCTGGATCGCCACCGAGGCCTCGGGCAGGTCGATCGAGAAGTTCGCGACCTTCGACACCACGAGCTTCGTGATCTCGCCCGAGCGGAACGCGTCGAACAGCCGCTGCCGCTCGCGCACGGGCGTCTCCCCGGTGATGAGGTCGGCGCCGATGTGCTCGGCGAGCTCGTGCAGCTGGTCGAGGTACTGACCGATCACGAGGGTCTGCTCGCCCGCGTGCTTGGCGACGAGCGCGTCGACCACGCCGTTCTTGCCCGACGCGGTCGCCGCGAGGCGGTACTTCTCCTCGGGCTCGGCCGTCGCGTACGTCATGCGCTCGTGGTCGGGCAGCGTGAGACGCACCTCGACGCACTCGGCCGGGGCGATGTAGCCCTGCGCCTCGATGTCCTTCCACGGCGCGTCGAACCGCTTGGGCCCGATGAGCGAGAACACCTCGTCCTCGCGGCCGTCCTCGCGCACGAGCGTCGCGGTCAGCCCGAGGCGGCGGCGCGCCTGCAGGTCGGCGGTCATGCGGAAGATCGGCGCGGGCAGCAGGTGCACCTCGTCGTACACGACGAGGCCCCAGTCGCGTGCGTCCAGCAGCTCGAGGTGCGAGTACACGCCCTTCCGCTTGGTGGTCAGCACCTGGTACGTCGCGATCGTGACGGGCCGGATCTCCTTGCGGGTCCCCGAGTACTCGCCGATCTCGTCCTCGGTCAGCGTCGTGCGCTTGACCAGCTCGTCGCGCCACTGCCGCGCCGAGACCGTGTTGGTCACGAGGATCAGGGTCGTCGTCGAGCTCCTCGCCATCGCGCCCGCGCCCACGAGCGTCTTGCCGGCGCCGCACGGCAGCACCACCACGCCCGAGCCGCCGTGCCAGAAGCCCTCGACGGCCTGCTCCTGGTACGGGCGCAGCGACCAGCCGTCCTGCGCGAGCTCGATGGGGTGCGCCTCGCCGTCGACGTACCCGGCGAGGTCCTCGGCGGGCCAGCCGAGCTTCACGAGCACCTGCTTGAGGTGCCCGCGCTCCGAGGGGTGCACGACGACGTCCGTGTCGTCGACGCGCGCGCCCAGCAGGCCCGCGGTGCGCTTGGAGCGCGTGACCTCGGCGAGCACGGCCGGGTCGAGCGCGTGCAGCACGAGCCCGTGCACGGGGTGCTGGACCAGCTGCAGGCGCCCGTAGCGCGACATCGTCTCGGCGACGTCGACGAGCAGCGCGTGCGGCACGGGGTACCGGCTGTACTCGAGCAGCGTGTCGACGACCTGCTCGGCGTCGTGCCCCGCGGCGCGCGCGTTCCACAGCCCGAGGGCGGTCAGGCGGTAGGTGTGCACGTGCTCGGGCGCGCGCTCGAGCTCCGCGAACGGGGCGATGGCGCGCCGGCACGCGGCGGCCTGGTCGTGGTCGACCTCGAGCAGCAGGGTCTTGTCGCTCTGGACGATCAGCGGTCCGTCGGGCACTCGGCTCTCCTGTGGTCGGGTCGCGGGGCCGGGGACCCGGGGCCCGGTGGGGCGGGGTCCGGCGGTCTCACGGGGTCGTGGGGTCCGCGGGCGTGGCGTCGGCGATGCGGTGGACGGCGACGGTCAGCTCGGCCTCGCGGCGCGGGTCGAGCGCGCGCAGCCGGCCGCCCTCGACGCGCAGCGGACGCAGCAGACGGCGCTCGGGCCGGCCGTCGGGTCCGACCAGGTCCACCCAGACCTCGGTCCGGGACTGCGCCGCCTCGCGCAGCACCACCAACACGTCCCCGGGCTCGGGTGTTCCCGCGGCCGGCGCGGCGGGGGCCGGTGCGGTGCGCGGGCGCGCGCCGGTCGTGGGGCGTCGCGCCGCGACCGCACGCGCGCGGTCGCCGACGCTCGGGGCGCCGGCCGCGGTGCCGTCACCCGCACCGCCGGGCGTCGCACCGGGCGCCGGTGCGCCGCCCCCGCCCTGCTCCGCCGACGCCGGGTCGCCCGCCGCGTCGGCGGACGCGCGCCGCAGCGTCGCGACGACGCGTGCGGCGCGGTCGGGCAGCGGCTGCTCGCGCACCGGGTCGGTGCGGCGGGTCCGGGCCCGCACCCGCCGCTCGGGCGCGGCCGCGTGCACGACCGTGCCGCTCGCGTCCTCCGCGACCGGGGCCAGGCCCCGCGCGCGCAGCGCGTCCAGCAGCTCGGCCGGCGACGCGTCGGCCACCAGCACCGTCGGCGCCAGCAGGCGCGGGCGCAGGGGTGCGAACCGTGGGTCGTCGACGAGCCCGGCCAGCAGCGCGGCGTCGTCGGCCCGCACGTACGACGACGCGGCACCCGCGCGGACGCGCCCGTGCCGCCGTGCGACGTCGCGCACCAGGTACTCCAGCGGCTGCGGCACGCGACCCCGCGCCGCCGTGGACAGGCGCGCGAGCAGGTCGTCGGCCGGCAGGCCCGAGTCGAGCGCGCGCAGCACCGACTCGGCCGTGAACCGGACGGTCACCGCACCGCCGCGGGACTCGACCTGCGCCGCGAGGTCCAGCAGCTCCTCGAGCGCCTCGCCCGGGCGCCCGGGCACGACACCCGTGAGGTCGCCCTGCAGCAGCACCTCGTCGACCGGCGCCGGCAGGTCGGCCGCCAGCGCGGCGGCCGCGTCGGCGGCGGGCGTCGCCCCGGACCCCGCGGCGGGCCGGGTCGACGCCTCGGCCAGCAGCGCGCGACCGGCCGCCGCGAGCGCGCCCGCACCCGTCACGCCCAGCCGCTCGGCGTCGACGAGCGCCGCCTCCACCGCCGCGCGCGGCGGCACGGACCGCGGCGAGCGCCACCGCAGCGCGTCGTGCACGTCGTCACCGGTCGGTGCGGCCCCCGTCGGTGCGGCGGCCAGCACGTCGAGCACCGCACGCCGCAGCCGCGGCACCCACGGGCGCGCCAGCTCGGGGTCGAGCGCGGCCCGCAGCGCACCGCGCTCGTCGCGCGCACCCACGAGCCACGGCGTGCGCGACGACGCGAGCCACGCGCGGGCCAGCACGGCCCAGCGCTGCTCGACGTCCTGCGCGAGCCACACGTCGGCCTCGAGCGTCGGGACGAACGTGGGCGACTCCTCGCCGTCGTCCGCGAGCAGGCCCGCGGCCGCGGCGGTCTCGACGAGCCACGCGGCGTGCGCGTCGTCGACGTCGAGCGCCTGCGCCGTGCGGCGCAGGTCCCGCGCACCGAGCCCGCCCGCGCGCAGCACGCCCGGCGGCTGCGCGTCCCACCGGGCCAGCAGCTGGCGCACCAGGCGGACCGTGCGCTCGGCGGCCGCGGCGGACTCGGCCGCGACCGTGCGCGGGTCCCGCACCGGCGCGTCGGCCGCGGTCGGCGCGAGCGTGGGGGACCGGTGCGTGCGCCCGCCGCGCAGCGCGAGCGCGACGCGGCGCGGCAGCACGACGTGACGGCCGTCGCCGCGCACCAGCAGACCGTGCCGCACGAGCCACGTGACCGCGTCACCGGCCGGCGTCCCCGCGGGCGGCACGAGCCCCACGGGCGGCCCCCACAGCAGCGCGTCGAGCACCTGCGCGGCACCCGTCGGGGCGTCCGCGAGCAGCGCCGCGGGGTCGCGCGGGGCGTCGTCGGGCTCGGGCGTCGACGCGGGTGCGAGCCCGGCCGCCGACGGCCCGAGCGCGTCCGCCAGCCCGGGCGCGGCGTGCAGCGTGCCGTCGTCGTCGGGCCACAGCAGCGCGAGCGCGACCGCGTCGTCGACCGCGCGCCCCACCGCGTCCGCGTCCGCCGGCCCCGCGCCGACCGCCGCGAGGAGCCCCGCGCGCGTCGGCGCCGACGCGACGTCCGCGAGCACCACGGCCGCCTCCACGACCTGCAGCACGAGCGCGTCGACCCAGGTCAGGGCGCGGTCGAGGCTCGACCGGCTGGTGGCCCGCGCCGCCAGCGACGCGAGGGTCGCGGGGTGCGGCGTGGCCAGGTCGGGGCGGCGCACCAGCAGCGCGACGAGCTCGTCGTCGCTGCGTGCACGCAGGTACCCGGTGAACGTGGCCATCCGCACCACGATACGTGCGGACCCGGTGCGGGTGCTCAGCAGCCCTGCGACCACAGGGCCTTGGCCCAGCCGCCGAGCTGCCACGCGTACCGCGCCGCCCAGCGGTCCAGCCCGAGGCGCTCCCGCCGGGCCACGACCTGCACGCCCTCGGGCACGCACCGGCCGATCAGGAGCCGCGCGCGCAGCAGGTTCGGGGTCGCGGTCACGACCGTCACCGTGTCCCAGCCGTGCGCGGCCATCTCGTCACGGACCCAGCGCGCCTCGCCGCGCGTCGTGAACGGGTCCGGCCGTGCGCACGTCACGTCCAGCGAGCCGGGGTCCTCGCACAGCGGCACCCGGTCGTCGTCGTCCACCGACACCAGGACGGCGCCGGCGCGGCCCTGCTCGACGAGCTCGCGCGCCCACGCGACGCGCCACGGCTGCGGCGGGCCCAGCACGACGACGGCGTCGGCGACGCCCGGCGGGTCCTGGGGCGGCGCCACGAGGGTCGGCACGCCCGCGAGGGCGACCACCAGCGTGGTCGTCACCGTGGCCACGCCGAGGCGGCGCCACCGGCGTCGCCCGCCCCGCGCGACCTCGGCGACCGGCGGCGTCACCGGGCCGTCACGGGGTCGCCGCGCCCGCGTCGGGGGTCGTCCCGGTGGCGGGGTCCGGCTGCGGGGAGGGGCTCCCGCCGCCGGGGTCCGGCGCGGGTGCCGTCGGGTCCGGCGCCGACGGCGTCGTCGGGGCCGGGCCGGGGTCGGAGGGCGTGCCGGGGTCGTCCGTGCCCGGGCTCGACGCGTCCGGTGCGGCGCCGTCCGGGCCGGGGGCGGTGGTCGGGCCGCCCGCGCCGTCGGGCGCCGGACCCCGCGCCGGGGCGCCGGCCCCGGGCCGCCCGTCGCGGGGCGTCCCGCGGTCGTCCGGCACGGGGCCCGAGCGCGCGGCGGTCCACGCGGCGTGGTCCTGCTGCACCGCCGCGGTGAGCGCGTCGAGCGTCTCGAGGTGCGTGCGCCCCGCGGCGGCCAGGTCGCGCGCGTGGGCCGCGTCGCGCGGTTCCCACGCGCCGGTCAGCCACGCCGACGCGGCGTCCAGCGCCGCGCGCAGCCGGTCGCGTGCGGCGGGGTCCGTCACCTGCCCGTCGGTCTGCGTCCACAGCGCGTCGCTCGCGTCGACCTGCGCGACGAGCGCCGAGAGCACGTCGTCGAGCGACGTCAGGAGGCTGCGCGCGACGAGCGTGGCCGACGGCGTGGGCGTGGGCGTCGGTGACCGGTCGGGCGCCGGGGTCCCGGTCGCCGACGGCGCGGGGCTGCGACCGTTGACGGCGAGCGCGGTGCCGCCGACCCCGAGCGCCGCGACCACGACCGCGGCCACGGCGACCGCTCGGGCACGTCGGCGCCGCGGCGGCGGCAGGACCTCGGCCGACTCCTCGCCGGCCGGGAGCCCGTGCGTGACGCCGCCGGCGGCGCCGTGCGCGGCGGCGGTCGACGGGGCGCCCGCGGCCGGCACGGTCGTGGCGACGGGCTCGACGGTGGGCCAGGAGAACGTGTACGTGGGCTCCGACGGCCCGGGCGCGCCCGCGCCGTCCCCCGTCTCGTCGGCCATGCGTCCAGGATAGGAAGCGACGCCGCGTCGACCCGGCCCGCCGGTCCCGACGTCACCCGCACGGCGCCCTGCCCGACCGGACTTTCGACGCAAAGGACGCGGCGGATGTCGACGTTCGGTGCACGTCGAGCCGGCCGTCGTCGTCCGTTCGTGCCGCCGGTGCGGGCTTCCCTATCCTTCGGGCGTGCCCTCCACCCCGACCCACGCCCGCCACCGCTCCCGATCGCGACGTGCGCTCGTCGTCGTGCTCGTCACAGTCGTCGCCCTCGTCGGCGTCGGCGTCGCCGGGACCTGGGGCGTGCAGAAGTGGCTGGCCTCGCAGGTCGAGCACATCGGCGACCCGTTCGCGGGCATCACGGCCCGCCCGACCCCGCCGGCGCCCACGGGCGGCACCGAGGACGAGGTCGTCGACCACGGCGCGATGAACGTCCTCGTGCTGGGGTCGGACTCCCGGATCTCCGCGGGCGACCCGAACCAGTGGTCGTTCGGCGCGCAGCGCACCGACACGATCATGCTGGTCCACCTGCCCGCGAGCCGCGACGCCGCGTACCTCATGTCGATCCCGCGCGACTCGTGGGTCGACGTGCCGGGCTACGGCGAGCAGAAGATCAACGCCGCGTTCTCCTACGGCGGGCCGTCGCTGCTGATCCAGACGGTCGAGCAGCTCACCGACGTGCGCGTCGACCACTTCGTCGTCACGGACTTCGACTCGTTCGTCGGCATCACCGACGCGCTGGGCGGCGTGCGCATGACGCTCAACCAGGACCTCAAGGTCGGCGACACGGTCGTCCCCGCCGGCAAGCAGCAGCTCCTCACCGGCGAGCAGGCGCTGCGGTTCGTGCGCGAGCGCAAGTCGCTCGCCCGCGGCGACTTCGACCGCGTGCAGCGCCAGCAGGCGTGGGTCCGCGCGATCGTCGCGAAGATGCGCAACGACGGCACGCTCCACAACCCGGTGACGTCCGCGCGCTTCCTCGACGTCGTCAGCCGCTCGGTCGCCACCGACGACGGGCTGGACGAGGCCGTCATGCGCGACCTGCAGGACCGCGCCAAGAACCTCGGGTCGACGGACATGCGGTTCTTCACGGTGCCGTTCACCGGGACGGGCCGCAGCCCTGACGGCGCGCAGAGCATCGTCGTGCTGGACCGGCCCGCGCTCGCGGACCTCATGGCTGCGGTCGCCGCCGACTCGCTGGGCGAGTACCTCGCGGCGCACGAGGCGGACCTCGACATGCTGCCGCCCGTCGTCGAGTGACGCGTCCGGGCGTCGTGCCGCTCCGCACGGGTGCTTCGGGACCCGCCGGACCGCGACGGCAACCGTTTGCTCCCGGTTCGTCCCACCGGAGGCCGTGAGCCCGGGCACGGACCTGGGAGACCGTCCAGTTCGGCCGCTATCGTCTCAGGGGCGACACCGCGGCCGGGACGGTGACGGCCGGCGGGGGAGGACGACGAATGGACGCGCGCGCGTGGCGCAGGGCCCTGTGGCACCTGCGGCACGGCGGACCCTCCGCGCTGCGGACCCACCTCGCGCGCGAACGCGCCGGGCGGCCCGCGCCGCGCGGCGTGCGGGCCCGCGTCGACCGCCGGGGCCGGCTCACGTACCCCGCGTGGCCCGTGCCGACGGCACCGCTGCGCCGCGCCGACCTGCGCGTGGCCGTCGTGCTCGACGACTTCTCCCGGCTGGCGCTGTCGTACGAGTGGCAGCAGGTCGAGGTGACGCCCGCGGACTGGCGGCACCGGCTCGAGACCGAGCCGGTGGACCTGCTGTTCGTCGAGTCGGCGTGGGCCGGCAACGGCGGCGCGTGGCGGTACCACCTGACGGGCGCGCAGGGCCTGCGGCCGGCGTTCGTCGAGCTGGTGACGTGGTGCCGCGAGCACGGCGTCCCGACGGTCTTCTGGAACAAGGAGGACCCGGTCCACCACGAGGACTTCCTCGACGCCGCGCGGCTGTTCGACCACGTGCGGACGACGGACGGCGACGTGCTGGACCGGTACCGCGAGGAGCTGGGGCACGACCGCGTGGGCGTGCTGCCGTTCGCGGCGCAGCCCGCGATCCACAACCCGGTGCGCCCGGGCGGGGGCCGGGCCGAGCGTGACGTCGCGTTCGCGGGCATGTGGTTCTCGCACCGGCACCCCGAGCGCCGCGAGCAGCTCGAGACGCTGCTGGGCGGCGCCCTCGACGCGTCGTCCCGCATGACCAACGGGCTGGAGATCTACTCGCGCCAGCTGGACGGCGACGAGCGGTACCAGTTCCCGCCGCCGTTCGACGAACGCGTCGTGGGCTCGCTGGACTACGCGTCGATGCTGACGGCGTACCGCGCCCACAAGGTGTTCCTCAACGTCAACACCGTGGTCGGTTCGCCGACCATGTGCGCGCGCCGCATCTACGAGATCACGGCGTCCGGCACCCCGGTCGTGTCGACGCCGAGCCCCGCGATCGACGCGGTCTTCCCCGCCGACGAGGTCACGCAGGTCGCGGACCGGCGCGAGGCCGAGCTGACGCTGCGGGCCCTGGTGCGCAGCCCCGAGCTGCGCGACCGTCAGGTGCACCGCGCGCAGCGCCGCATCTGGGCGGGCCACACGTACGCGCACCGCGTCGACGAGGTGCTGGTCGCGACGGGCCTCGCGGCGCACCGCGTGACGGCGGCGCGGCCGCGCGTGAGCGCGCTGGTCTCGACGAACCGGCCGCACCAGCTGCCGCACGTGCTGGCGACGCTCGGCGCGCAGCGCGACGTCGACGTGCAGCTCGCGCTGCTCGCGCACGGCTGGGACCTCGACGAGGAGGCCGTGACGCGTGCCGCCGCCGAGGTCGGGCTCACCGACGTCGTGCTCCTGCACGCCGAGGCGACCGTGCCGCTGGGGGAGTGCCTCAACCGCCTGGTCGCGGCGTCGGACGCGCCCGTCGTGGCGAAGGTCGACGACGACGACGTGTACGGCGAGCAGTACCTGGCCGACCAGGTGCACGCGCTCGGGTACTCGGGCGCGGACGTGGTCGGCAAGCAGGCGCACTACGTGTACGTGGGCGGTGCGGACGTGATCGCGTTGCGGCTGCCGGACCGTGAGCACCGGTTCACGCACCTCGTGATGGGCCCGACGATCGTGGCCCGCCGCGAGACCGCGACCGCGGTGCCGTTCCCCGCGCTCGACCGCGGCGAGGACACCGGGTTCCTGGCCGCCGTGCGGCAGGCCGGGGGGTCTGTGTACTCGGCGGACCGGTTCAACTTCGTCCAGGTGCGGCGCGGCGACCCCGCGGCGCACACGTGGACGGTCAGCGACGCCGAGCTCCTGGCCGGTTCCGACGTTCAGGTGGCCGGGTGGGTACCCGGGCACGCGATGGTGTGAGGAGTGGTCGGGGGATGACACCCACGACGGAGGTGCCGGTGCCGACGGTGGCGGTGATCGGCCTGGGGTACATCGGGCTCCCGACCGCCGCCGTGCTGGCGATGCACGGCGCGGACGTGGTCGGCGTCGACGTGAACGCCGCCACGGTCGACGCGGTGAACCGCGGCGAGGTGCCGTTCGTGGAGCCGGACCTGGAGATCGCCGTCTCCGGCGCGGTGGCCCAGGGCCGGCTGCGGGCCGAGACCAAGACCCCCGAGGCCGACGTCTTCATCGTGGCCGTGCCGACCCCGTTCACGGGCGACCACGCGCCCGACCTCGCGTACATCGAGGCCGCGGCGGACGGCATCGCGCCGCGCCTGCGCGGCGGTGAGCTCGTGGTCCTCGAGTCCACGTCCCCGCCCGGGGCGACCCGCCACATGGCCGACCGGATCCTGGCGGCCCGGCCCGACCTGAGCCTCGACGGCACCGACGGCCGACCCGTCCTGCACGTCGCGCACTGCCCCGAGCGCGTGCTGCCCGGGCGGGTCATGATCGAGCTGGTCACCAACGACCGCATCGTCGGCGGCCTCACCGCCGAGGCGGCCGAGCGGGCGAAGGCCCTGTACGCGATGTTCTGCCAGGGCGAGATCATGCTGACCGACGCGGTCACCGCGGAGATGGCCAAGCTCGTCGAGAACTCGTACCGCGACGTCAACATCGCGTTCGCCAACGAGCTGTCGGTGATCGCCGACAAGCTCGGCATCGACGTGTGGGAGCTCATCGAGCTCGCCAACCACCACCCGCGCGTCAACATCCTGCAGCCCGGGCCCGGCGTCGGCGGGCACTGCATCGCCGTCGACCCGTGGTTCATCGTGGACGCCGCCCCGCAGGAGGCGCGCCTCATCCGCACCGCGCGCGAGGTGAACGACGCCAAGCCTGCGTGGGTCGTCAGGAAGACGCTCGACGCCGCTGCTGGCAGAGACGCGCTCACGATTGCGGCGCTGGGCCTCGCCTTCAAGTCGAACATCGACGACCTGCGGGAATCGCCCGCTCGTCACATCGTCGCCGACGTCGCCGACGCCCTCCCGCGGTCAGAGATCCTTGTGGTCGAGCCGCACGTGGACACGCTGCCTGCCGAGCTCGCGAACCGAAGCAACGTCGTTCTGGTGCCACTTGACGACGCGCTTGCACGAGCCGATCTCGTCCTCCTGCTGGTGGGTCACTCGTCCTTCGCCGAGCTCGGCGACGCCAGCGCCGCCCGCCGCTTCGACATCATCGACGTCGTCGGCGGTCGAGGCACGAGCCGGCGGGCGGGGCCTCCAGTCGCACTTGGGAGCAAGTGATGCGCATCGCCGTCGCCGGCACCGGCTACGTCGGGCTCTCGAACGCCGTCGTGCTGGCCCAGCACCACGACGTCGTCGCGGTCGACATCGACGAGCGCAAGGTCGAGACGATCAACCGGCGCGAGTCACCGATCATCGACGACGACCTCGAGCGCTACCTGCGCGAGGTGCCGCTCCGGCTACGCGCGACGACCGAGGCCGCCGCGGCGTATGCGGGCGCCGAGCTCGTCGTCGTGGCCACGCCCACCGACTACGACCCGGAGACCCACGATTTCGACACGTCGTCCGTCGAGTCGGTCGTCGACCAGGTGTTCGCTACGGCTCCTGACGCGATCATCGTCGTCAAATCGACCGTCCCTGTCGGCTTCACCGAGAGGATGCGACGTCAGTACCCGGACGCCGGCATCATCTTCTCGCCCGAGTTCCTGCGCGAAGGGTTGGCCCTGCACGACAACCTGCACCCGTCGCGCATCGTCGTCGGAGACCTCACCGCGCACGGCAGACTGTTCGCGGACCTCATGCTCGAGGGCGCGCTCGACACGGACGTCCCTGTCCTGCTCACGAACCCCACCGAGGCGGAGGCCATCAAGCTCTTCGCCAACACGTATCTCGCTCTACGCGTGGCCTATTTCAACGAGCTCGACACCTACGCGGCGACGCACGGCCTCGACACTGCGCAGATCATCGAGGGCGTTGGACTGGACCCGCGGATCGGCACGCACTACAACAACCCGTCGTTCGGGTACGGCGGGTACTGCCTTCCGAAGGACACCAAGCAGCTGCTGGCGAACTATCGCAACGTCCCACAGAACCTCATCTCGGCGATCGTCGATGCCAACACGACTCGCAAGGACTTCATCGCGGCGGACATCCTGCGCAGGTCACCCACGGTCGTCGGTATGTACCGCCTGATCATGAAGTCCGGCTCTGACAACTTCCGCGCATCCTCGATCCAGGGAGTCATGAAGCGGCTCAAGGCCAAGGGCGTCGAGGTGATCGTGTACGAGCCCGCGCTGGCCGAGGACGACTTCTTCAGCTCCGAGGTCGTGCGCGACTTGGACGCGTTCAAGGCGCGGTGCGACGTGATCGTCGCTAACCGGCGGTCGGACCTGCTCGCCGACGTCGCGGACAAGGTCTACACGCGTGACATCTACGGCCGCGACTGAGGGTGACGAGGGTTCAGGATCATGAAGAGCACAGGAGACCTGCGGATGAGCAGCACGATGGACGCGGAACGGTCCACGAGTGCCGGGGAGCCACCGCGCGGTGGCGTGTTCCGAGGTCGGGTGACGGGTTGCTCGCGGTGCGGCGTCGCGAGCGTAGGCGGGACTGGGTCGCGGTGGTCCGCATGACCCTTCGGAAGCGCCTTGTCTGGATGTCGCTGGCGGGTGCGTCGGTTGTCGGGACGGCGTTGGTCGCGGTTGCCGCCGGGCTGCCGGCGGCTCGTGCCCTCGTCGCGGCCCTGGGAGGTGCGCTGGTCGTCGTTCCGGTAGTCACGGCGATCGCATTCGCGGAGCGTGGTGCAGTCCGGGAGACGGCGCGGCTGAGCGCGCTCGTCACCCGGAACCACAAGCGCGCGTCCGAGTGGGACTGGCGACTGAACGAACGGCTCACCGCCGCGGGGCTCTCGCCGCGGCCGTCGCCCGTGCCGTCGCCCGCCGCAGCCGCGGTGAGGAAGGGGTCGTGGAAGAAGCACCCCGACGTGGGCAGGCTCATGGCCTCGGGCATCTTCGACGCTGAGTACTACACGGCGGTCACCGGCGCCGCGTTCCATCGCGACGCCGACGCCGCTTCGCACTTCCTGAGTCTCGGGATGCGTGACCTCGTGGCACCGAACGCCTTTCTCGACCCCGCGGTGATGCCAGAGCCGGTGCGAGCGGCCATGCGGGCCGGACGTGTCGACGCGTTGCTGGCCCATCTCAGATCGGCGCAGGCGTGGGAGGCTCCCGCGGGGCCGTGGTTCGATCCCCGCAAGGTGGAGGTCGACCCGGCCGCGGCAGCAGAGCACCCCGGCGGAGTTCTCGGGCACTTCCTCGAGCACCTGCGCGACGGGACCGTCGCGCCTCTCGTTGACGACGACCCCGAGCGAGAGCTCCTCGCGCTCGACGGCCGCGCGGCCCTGATCTCCCACGCTCGCTCGGTCCGCCGTAGCAGGCAGCTTGCAGCGCCGCGGGCGACGGAAACGTGGGACGACGCGGCTGAGGCTGCGCTGCTGGTCGAGGTGCGGGCATCCACACCGAAGCCGGACTCGCTGGTGAGCGTCGTCATGCCTGTGAAGGACCGCGTGCACCAGGTGGGGGCGGCGATCGCGTCCATCCAGGCGCAGACGCACCGGCACACCGAGATCCTGGTGGTGGACGACGGGTCCACCGACGGCACGTGGGACCTCGTGAGACGGCTCGCGCAGGAGGACGCCCGCATCACGGTGCTCCGCAGCGACGGGGTCGGCGTGTGCAGTGCGCGCAACACCGGTCTGCGCGCGGCGACGGGCGAGTACGTGGCCTTCCTGGACTCCGACAACGCATGGCGCCCCTACTTCGTCGAGACGATGCTGCGCGTCATGGCACGTGACGGCCTGTCGGCCGCTTACGCCGCGACGGTTTTGCACGGCCGCGAGAACGCGGGCCCGACCTACCGTGCGCACGTGGGCGGCCTGGAGGACCTGCTCGTCCTGAACCACATCGATCTCAACGTGCTCGTCGTGTCCCTGGATATCGCCCGCGCCGCCGGCGGCTTCGACGAGACCATGCGGCGATGGGTCGACCACGACTTCGCGATCCGCGTTGCCCGGCTGGTCGAGCCCGTGCTCGTGCCCGTCATCGGGTGCGACTACGACGACTCGTCGGGTGGTGACGATCGGATCACCGTTCGGGAGTCGGATCACTGGCAGTGGGTAGCGCTCGGACGGAACTGGGTCGACTGGCGCGCGGTCCGTGCCCGTGAGCGCGTCGCCGGCCGGGTGTCGGTCGTGATGCCGACTTACAACGACCACGTGATGACCGTCCGGGCCGTCCGGGCGGTCCTCGACGACGACTCATTCGACGACGTCGAGGTGGTGGTGGTGGACAACGGGTCCAACCTCGAGGTCGGTCAGCGGCTGGTGCGCGCGTTCGCGGGTCACGGCCGCGTGCATCTCGTACGTCTGCCGCGCAACCTCAACTTCGCGATCGGTAGCAACGTCGGGGCGGCGCACGCCACGGGCGAGCTCCTGATGTTCCTCAACAACGACACCGAGGTGCGTCCCGGGGCGCTGGGCGACCTGGCCGAGACCATCACCTGTGATGGCGTCGTCGGCGTGCAGCCGCTGCTCCTCTACCCGGACGAGACCGTCCAGGCCGCAGGCACGGTCTTCACGGCCGCCGACGCGTTGCCCGGTCACTTCCTCGCCGGGCATCCCCGTAGTGACGGTGAGCGTGTGGGGTCGCTCGCTTTCACCGCCGTCACGGCTGCCGCGCTGATGATGCGTGCCGAGGACTTCGCCCAGGTGGACGGTTTCGACCCGATCTTCGTCAACGGGATGGAGGACGTGGACCTGTGCCTGCGGCTGTCGAAGCAGCGCGCTGGAGACTGGCGGGTGCGCCCCAGCGCTGTGGTGACGCATCACGAGAGCAAGACCCCGGGTCGCACCGCGAACCAGACAGAGAACCGGCGCATCTTCCTCGACCGGTGGCGTGGCTCCCTACCCGCACCTCAGCACGACGTCTTCGCGCGGCTCGGTTTGCGGATCGCGCACGTCGGCTCGGACAGGTCGCCCGTCCCTGCTCCTCGCCCGGTGGTTGTCCGCGCGATGGAGGCCCCGCGCCGCTGGGGCCTCCACATCGCTTCGATCCCGGGGCCCTTGGGCGACCGATGGGGGGACACTCACTTCGCGGACTCCCTGCGTTTCAGCCTTGAGGCAATCGGGCAGGAGGCAGTCGTGCACCGGCACGGAGCCCACGACACCGATGCGGTGGCGCTGGACGACGTGGTGCTCGCGATCCGGGGTCTCGATCGTGTGCGCCCCATTCCCGGCAAGCAGAACATCCTCTGGGTCATCAGCCACCCTGAACTGGTGACGGAGGACGAGCTGCGCGAGTTCGATGCGGTGTTCGCCGCGTCCGTCCCGTGGGCGAGGAAGACCACGGCCGCCACCGGTGTGCTCGTGGAGCCGCTGCTGCAGGCCACGGACACCAGGTTGTTCCGCGCCGACGTCTCGCCGGTGGAGCAGGGGGCTCCCGTGTTCGTGGGTGGAACGCACCCGGGGCGGGAGCGCAAGATCGTTCATGACGCCGTGACCGCCGGTGTGCGGCTCGCGGTGTACGGCCCTGGTTGGCAGGGGCAGATTCCCGAGAGCGACCTTCGAGGTGCCTACGTGCCCAATGCCGATCTGTGTGCCGTGTACCGCGGGGGCACGCGGGTCCTCGCGGACCACTGGCGCGAGATGGCCGAGCAGGGGTTCATCCAGAACCGCTTGTTCGACGCCGTCGCGGCAGGATGCCGCGTCGTCAGCGACCGCGTCGACGGTCTGCGCGACGTGTTCGGCGACGCGGTTCAGGTCTACGAGTCGCCCGAGGACCTGAGCAGGCTCTGCGGACCCGGCTCCGACGAGCTGTACCCGGACGCTGCGGGGATGCGCGAGATCGCGGCGCTCGTCGCGCGCGAGCACTCGTTCGAGGCGCGTGCGCGTCGGCTCGTGGGACGTGTAGAGGAGCTCTTGTGATGCCCGCTCACGGCGACGACGGCGCACGGGAGAGGGACGCGTACCGGCTGGTGCGGGCGGACGTGGTCGGCCGAGGAGTCGCTGCGGTCAACGTGCAACCAGCGCTCCTCACTGTGGGATCGCACCAGATCGTGGCCTACTACGGGTCGGATCGGGGCTTGCGAGTCGCACTGCGCACGCTCCCGGACGGTGACTGGTGGACCGCTGTTCTTGACACGACCGTCGGCTGGGACAGCCACAACTACGTCGCCGTGGGGGTCGACCGTGCCGGGCACCTGCACGTCGCAGGCAACATGCACGTCACCCCGCTGACGTACTTCCGCTCGTCGAGACCGTGGGACGTCACCTCGCTGCGCCGTGTGCCGTCCATGGTCGACGTCGCTCGCGAGCAACGGGTCACCTACCCCCGGTTCCGGACGGCTCCCGACGGGCGGCTCCACTTCTACTTCCGCGACGGCGGGAGCGGGCAGGGCGACCTGCTCGCGTACGGCTACGACGAGGACACAGGCCGCTGGGTCGCGGCGGCCCCAGGTCCCCTGATCGACGGCGAGGGCAAGCGCAGCGCCTACGTCGACGGAGACGGCCCGATCCCAGGGCCGGACGGCAGGTTCCACATGGTCTGGGTGTGGCGCGACACCCCCGCCGCCGAGGACAACCACACCGTCAGCTACGCGACCTCGCGAGACCTCGTCGAGTGGTCTCGTGCGGACGGCTCACCGACAGGGGGGCTGACCTTCGACAGCGCCGACGTCATCGACCCGGTCGGGGTGCGTCGTGGACTTCTGAACAACAACGTGCGACTCGGGTTCGACCGTGGTGGGCGGGTGGTGGTGGTGTACCACCTTCGTGACGAGGACGGGCGCCTCCAGGTGCACGCCGCCTCGTGGGCGGGTTCGTCGTGGATCAGTCGGCGGCTCACGAACTGGGACGTGGTCTGGGACTTCGAGGGCTACGGCAGTCTCGAGTTCCTTGTGCGGATCGACACTCCGCGGCCGTCCGCCGTGGGATTCACGGTGGAGGTCGGTGTAGGGGACCGCCGACGAGTCCTCGAGGTGGGGCCCGACCTCGAGCTGGTGTCCTGCTGCGATGCGTCGGGAGAGTTCTCGCCACTCACACCGGGTCCTGCCGACTCCGGAGGGCTGCGCGCCTTCTACGTCGCGGACGCCGCCTCGGAGGGTGCCTTGACGCGTCGGCTCCTGGAGTGGGTCGCCATGCCTGTGCAGCGTGATCGGGCGATTGACGGACCCGAACCGGCGGCCCGCGAGATCCGCGTTCTGGAGCTGTCCCGGGGGTCGGTGTCGAGCGAAGGTGAGCGCTAGTGCGCGGGTACATCGATCAGGTCTCCGCCGACCGCACGCGGGTCGCCGGGTGGGTCGCGGCAGCGGACCCGATCGACCCGCCGCGCGTGCTGGCTCTGCTCCGTGGGACGCCTGTCGGCACCGTCGCATTCGGCCCCGAGCGCGTCGACGTCCGGACGGCGACCGGTCTCGGCAACGTGCGTTTCGTCGTCTCCCTTGATGAGCCGTTGGACCCCCTCGCGCTGCTGAGTGGGCGCTTCCGAGTCGTGTCGGCCGGTGCGGATCAGGTCGAGCTCGGCTTGTCGGCCGGTGGACGTGCAGATGAGCGAGCCCTCTTGCTCGACGAGGTGCGTGCGGTGGGCGTGACCGTGCCGTGCCCGCCCGACACCCCGCTGCCGGACGAGCCGACGTCGTTGCCGCAGCTCGACCCGCCGGCCACCCCCGACGAGCTGTCCTTCCTGCCCTTCGCGGCGGGGATGACGTCGCCCGACGGGTCCGCGGTCCTCGGACACGATGGGCACCTCTTCCTGGTGGGGGGTTCGAACGCCCTCGCGGCCCAGTACGCGGAGCCCGCGTCGGATGCGGCGAGGGAGTCGACGGCCCGAGCGGTGGCTGGGTGGAACGACCTGGTCCGTGCGCGGGAGCGGCGTGCGCGGAGCGCAGGCTGCCGGTTCGCCCAGGTCGTGGTGCCCGAGAAGGCGACGGTCCTGAGGTCGCTGCTCGATCGTGAGGAAGCCGCGCCCACCCGTCTCCTCAGGCACCTGGAGGCGGCCCTCGGCGGTGTGGAGAGCTTCATGAGTGCGCGCACCGTGTTCGACGGCTGGGCGGGTCCTGAGGCGCCGTACTCCCGCCTGGACTCGCACTGCTCACCCAGCGGCTCGCTGGCGCTGGCGCGAGCGATGCTCGACCGGCTGGGCCTCGAGGACGCAGTGGGCGACGTCCCCATGTCCCGTCGCTCGCTCTACGTCGGGGACTTGTCGGAGCGGTTCTTCGGTCGTGGGCTGTCCGACGTGCGCCTCGAGCCGTCGTCGGCCGTCCTCGCGAGGGCGGAGGCCGAGCTCGTCCTCGTCGAGACCGTCAACCCGGGTCCGGGGCGGCACATCGGGACCAAGCACGTGTGGAGGAACCCCTCGTCGCTCTACGGAGAACGGGTGGTCGTCTTCGGTAACTCCTTCTTCGGTGCCGGTCGCACCACCCCAGCGAAGCTGAGCTGGTGGTTCGCAAGGCTCTTCCGCGAGTTCCATTTCATCTGGTCGCCAGAGATGGATGACGACTACATGGCATCCGTGTCGCCGGACGTCGTGATCGCCCAGACGGTCGAGCGCTTCCTGCCGACGGTTCCTGCCCGATGACCTCAGCGGCGTCCGGGTGAGAGCCGACTCGCGTGCCGTGCTCCAGAGGCCGCTGCGAGCGCGCTGGTGAGCCGTTCGTAGACGGCGTCGGTGTAGTGGAACGGTGCCGGCCCCCACGTGTGGTCGTGCGCCGCGCGCACCCCGCGCCAGCGGTTTCCGATCACCTGGACACCGTGTCGGTGGAGCGTCCGGTAGTACCGCCGGTACGCGCGGTTCGCCGAGGCCGCCTCGATTCCGAAGCTGGCGGGGGTCTTCGTGCCGTCGTCCATCCGGCGGGCCCACGGCGGACCCAGGACCACGAGCCGGTCGCGGGCGCCCACGGCATCGAGGTCGCCGAGGAATCGGGGCACCGCCGATGACCACAGGGCATGGTGCTCCCCGGAGCCGAAGGGCACGTGTCGTCCGCGGTCGGTGAGCACCGGGTCAATGCCACCGTCGATGCTCTCTATGCTCCTGGTCGCGACGCCACCGTCGGCAAGGACGTACAGCCCCAGGCGTTCGTCCGTGAGGTCCCAGACCACGAGGTCGCTCCGTGGTGCTTCTCGCAGCAGATGGGACCGGAGGTCGGAGGTCAGGTCGCCGAGCACCATGCGCCGCCGGAAGCTGGATGTGAGATTCACGTCAGGAGCCCCGACACCGTCGACGGGAGGCCCGTACGCGCTGGCCAAGGACTGCCTGGCCACGTAGCCGGTGATCTCCGCCCGAGCGCCCAGCGTGCGGAACGTGTCGCGCGCGACGCAGCTTCCGTACAGGAACGCACGGAGCGGCGACCGGGACGTCACGGTGCCACGTGCTGCTGCCGGGCGTACCTGCTCTCGAGGGCCGCGAGAGCACGGCTGCTCGCGAGCCCGTCGCCGAACGGGTTGGCTATGTCGCCGACTGCGGCCCTCCGTCGGGGCCAGTCGGCGAGGAACCGAGCAACCTCTTCGACGATCTGCGTCTCGTCCGTCCCGACGAGATGCACGACTCCGGTGGTCAGGCCCTCGGGGCGCTCGGTGTTCTCCCGCATCAGCAAGACGGGTGTGCCGACGGAGGGCGCCTCCTCCTGCACACCACCGGAGTCCGAGAGGACCAGGCAGGCGAGGGAGAGCAGGCGCGTGAACTCGCCGTAAGGGAGCGGCCCGGTCACGACCACGTTGGAGATGCCCTCCAGTGCTGTCAGCAGCGCGTCGCGGACGAGGGGGTTGTGGTGGGCCGGCAGCACGATCGTGAGGTCAGGGAAGCGGCGTGCGATGGTCGCAACGGCGCGTCCGATCCCCGCCATGGGTTCGCCCCAGTTCTCCCGGCGGTGGGTCGTGACAAGCAGCATCGGGGCCTGCTGGGCTGCGAGCTCCTCCAGCCCCGGGTCGCTGAACTCCACCTGCTTTCCGACCGTCGCGTACAGCGCGTCGATCACCGTGTTCCCGGTGACGACGATGTCACCGTCCGCGACGCCCTCCCGCAGCAGGTTCTCCCGGCTCGTCTCCGTCGGCGCGAGGTGAAGCGCCGCGATCTGCGACGTGATCTTCCGGTTCCCCTCCTCGGGGAACGGCGACGCGAGGTCGCCCGAGCGCAGCCCGGCCTCGAGGTGCACCACGGGGATCTGCCGGTAGAACGCGGCGAGCGCGGCGGCGGTCGAGGTGGTGGTGTCGCCCTGCACGACGACGGCGTCGGGCCGCTCGGCGGCGAGGATCGGGTCGAGGCCGTCGAGGACGCGGCTGAAGATCTGCGCGAGCGTCTGGCCGTGGCTCATCACGTCGAGGTCGTGGTCGGGCGTGATCTCGAAGAGCGCGTTGACCTGGTCGAGCATCTCGCGGTGCTGACCCGTGACCACCACGACGCCGTCGAGGTCGTCGCTCGCCTCGATCGCCTTGACCAGCGGGGCGCACTTGATGGCCTCGGGTCGGGTGCCGTAGACGGTCATGATGCGGGGTCGCACGGGGCGTTCTCCTGGGTCAGCGGGCACGGACGTGCCGGGGTGGTGCGGACGGGTCGTACAGGTCGGTGACGCGCACGGCCGTGTCGTGGCCCTCGCGGAACGCGTCGTCGAGCAGGCTCGAGGCCTTCTCGTCCTCGCCCTTGGCGAGGTTCCACGCCCACCAGCGGTACTTCTGCGCGACGGCGTACGCGTCGCCCTCCATGACGAGGTGGCCCTTGTGCAGCCAGACGGCGCGCGTGCAGGTCTCCTCGATGGTCTTGGCGGCGTGCGACACGAGGAACGTGCAGCCAGCGGAGGCGCGCAGCCGGTCCATGCGGTCCTGCGACCGCTCGCGGAACGCGGCGTCGCCGGTGGCGAGGGCCTCGTCGATGAGCAGGATCTTGGGGTTGGCCGCGGCGGCGATCGCGAACTTGAGCCGCGCGCCCATGCCCGACGAGTACGTCTTCATGGGGTGGTGGATCTGCGGGCCCAGCCCGGACAGCTCGACGATGTCCCGGTACGCGGCCGCGGCCTGCTCGGGCGTCATGCCCATGGCCAGGCAGCCGAGCCGCACGTTCTGCTGGCCCGTGAGCTCGGGGACCATCGCGGCGTTGACGCCCAGCAGCACGGGCTGGGTGCGCGCGAGCACCTGGCCGCGGATGGGGCGCTCGAGTCCCGCGATGACGCGCAGCAGCGTGCTCTTGCCCGAGCCGTTGAGGCCGACCACGCCGATGGCGTCACCGGACCGTGCGACGAGCGACACCCCGGCCAGCGCGCGCACGGCGACGTTCGCCTGCCGGCCGATGAGCCGGTTGACGACCCGCAGCGGGCGGGGGACGTCGCGTGCGGCGGACGTGTCGGACGACGGCGTGCGGTAGCGCACGTGCACGTCGTCGACCGCGACCTGCACGGGCGTGAGCGCGGTGACGGCCGACGTGACGGGTCCGCTAGACGGAGCCATAGGACTCCTCCCCGCGCCAGAACACGACGGTGCCCAGGGTCAGCAGCCCCACGGCCCAGCAGGCGACGATCGTCCACGCCTGCCACGGCGGCGTGACGCCGTACAGCAGGCAGTCCCGCGTGATCTCCAGCACCCGGTACATCGGGTTGAGCTGCACCAGCTCGAGCACCTGCGGGTGCGAGATGAACCGGTCGAACGAGAAGAACACGGCGGACCCGTACAGCCAGAACCGCATGGCGAGCCCGATGACGTGGTTGAGGTCGGGGACCCGTGTCGTCGCCCGCGCCGCGAGCAGCGCGAGGCCGAGGTTCATCGCGATCTGCAGCAGCAGCACGAGGGGTACGAGCAGCCACCGCCAGCTGATCTCCTGCAGCGGCGTCGACCAGGCCTCGCCCGCGCCCGGGCGGGTGAACAGCAGGAGGACGAGCATCGTGAGGAGCGCCGGGACGAAGCTCAGCGTCTCGCGCGCGACGGTCGCGATCGGCAGGGCAGCGCGGGGGAACGAGAACGACTTCACGAGCGACCGGGCCGCGATGACCGACCGTGCACCACCCGTCACCGACCGCGTCGTGAACCCGAACATGAAGACGCCGATGACGAGGTACCCGAGGAAGTTGTCGATGCCCCGGCTCGACCGCAGCAGCAGCCCGAAGATCACGAGGTACACGGCGGCGTCGAGCAGCGGGTTCAGCACGAGCCACACCTGCCCCAGCAGGTTGCCGCTCGTGCCGCTGATGACCTTGGCGCGCGCGTCCGCGACGATGAAGTGCCGGCGCTGCCACAGCAGCCGCAGGTAGTCGCCCAGCGCGGGCCGGTCGGCGACGGGGTGCAGCGCGGTGCCGTCGACGGGCTCGACCCGCACGGGGCGCCTGCCCTCACGGGAGAGCAGCGGCTTGGTGAACCGGGGGACGTCGGGCAGCGGGTCGGTGCTCGGCGGGGCCGTGGTCATGCCGCGAGCTCCTCGTAGAGGGCGCGGTAGCGCGCACCGGCGGCGGCCCACGTGCGCCCCGCGGCGAACTCGCGGCCCGCGGCGCCGAGCCGTGCGGCGAGCGCGTCGTCGCCCGCGAGGCGCTCGAGGGCGTCGGCCCACGCCGTCGCGTCGTCCGGCGCCGCCAGCAGACCCGCACCGGGCGCCGCGACGACCTCGGCCAGCGCGGGCAGGTCGCTCGCGACGACGGGACGCCCCAGGGCCATCGCCTGCATGGGCTTGAGCGGCACGACCGTGCGCGTCACCGCGGTGTCACGGCGGGGGACGGCGAACGCGTCGAGCGCCTCGTACCAGGACGTCGCCGCGCCCGGCGGGACGCGCCCGGGCAGCACGACGTGCTCCGTGAGACCCAGCTCCTGGACCCTGCGCTCGACCGCGGGGCGCGCGACGCCGTCACCGACGACCGCCGCTCGCGCGTCCACCCCCCGGTCGCGCAGCTGCGCGACCGCGTCCACCAGCGTGACGATCCCTTCGTAGTCCACCAGGCTCGTCACCGTGCCCACCCAGAACCCGGAGGTGGGGAGCCCCAACGCACGGCGCGCCTCGACCGAGGATACGTGGCGGCCCAGCAGGGCCGTGTCGACGCTGTTGGGCACCACCGTGATCCGTGCGGCGTCGACCCCGCGCGCCACGAGGTCGTCACGGACGGTCGCGCCCAGCACCACGACGTGGTCCGCCGCGGACGCCAGCTCGGCCTCGCGGGCGCGCAGCATCGCGTGCCGCCGGCTCGCGCGGGCGGCGTCGCGCAGCGCGGGCGTCGGGAACGACGCGGCCCACGTGTCCTCGAGCAGGCCGCGCACCTCGTACACCCACGGCACCCCCAGCGCGGCGGCGACGGCCTGCGTGACCAGGGCGTTCGTGTAGTTGGTGGTCGTGTGCAGCACGGTCGGCCGCCACCGGGCCGCGACCTGCGCGAGCGCGCGCGTGTGCTGCTCGAGCCGGGCGCCGGGGGTCCGGGCCGTCGCCCAGGGCAGCAGGCGTCGGTACTCCACGTCGTCGACCACGTCGACGTCCCGCGCGCCCACGAGCCCGACCGACACCGGGTACCCGATCCGGGTGGCGGCCAGGACGTCGACCCCCGCCGCGGCCTGCGCCCGCAGCACCGCGTGGCTGCGCAGCGCGTACCCGCTGGCGGTGTGCGGCAGCGAGTTCACCAGCACGTGCAGCGCCCGGGGTGCCCCGTCGGGTGCCGGCCGGGTCGGCGGGACCGTGGGCGTCGGCAGCCGGAGCCCCGGCGTCATGAGGTCGCGCTCGGACGCGAGCCGGCGCCCGAGCGCGGTGCCCTGCGCGAGCCGGACCGCGTCGTCCACGCGGCCCTCGCGCCACGCGCGCCGGGCCGCCGTCGCGCCGCGCGCCCCCGGGTCGGGAACGTCGAGCTCGACCGCGACCTCCGCCAGCACGCGACGCCCCACCCGGCCGCCGGGGGCGGCGAGCGCCGCGCCGACGTGCGTGCGCGCGACGTCCCGGTGCCCCGTCAACCACGCCGCGAGCCCCAGCCGGGCGTCGCGGCGCGGCCCCCGGGCCCCGCGCCGCAGCAGCGCCGCCGCGCGCCGTGCGAGGGACCGCGGCGCCCGGCGGCTCGCCTGCACCGCGAGCAGGGCCGGGTCCTCCACGAGCATGGCCGCGGCGGTGGTCACGCCCAGCACCGCGTGCCGCGCCAGCGCGGTCGCGCGCGTCACGTCGTCAGCCCCCCGAGCAGGTCGAGGTAGTGCGCGGCGAGCCGGTCGTGGTCGGCGTTGTCGAGCACCCAGCGACGGCCGCGCAGGCCCACGTCGAGGCGTGCGCGGTCCTCCGCGAGACGGGTCCACAGGTCCGCGAGGGCCGCCGGGTCCTGCGGGGCGACGACGTCGCCCGCGTCGGACTCGGTGACGATCCGCGCCGCCTCGCCGGCGATCGACGCGGTGACGTGCCGGCCGACCGCCAGCGCCTCGTACAGCTTGGACGGCACGGTCCACTCGAACGGGCCCCAGTCCCGCAGGGACACGAGCGAGGTGTCGGCCCACGCGTAGTGGGCGCGCACGTCGCCCTGCGGGACGCGCCCCACGAACTGCACGGGCGCGCCGAGGCGGCGCGCCGTGTCGTAGAGGTACGCCTCGTCCGCGCCCGTGCCGACGACGCGCATCACGAGGTCGACGCCGCGCTCGCGGACCACGTCGGCCGCCTTGACCGCGGCGGCCAGGCCCTGGCTGCGGCCGAGCGTGCCCAGGTAGAGGACGCGGAGCGAGCCCGCGGGGCCGACGGCCGGCGGCAGCGGGTCGAGGTGCGCGACCGACGTGCCGTTGCGCACCACCTCGACGCGGCGCGCACCGCGCTCGCGCAGCACCTCCGCGAACGACACCGTGGTGGTCACGACCGCGTCGGCGCGCCGCTGCAGGTGCGTCATGGCACGGTGCGCGGCCGTCGTCGCGAGCGCGCGCCGGCCCCGTCCGTGGCCCGGGCCGAGCATGCCGCTCGACCCGATGAGGTCGGGCCACGCGTCGCGCATCTCGACGACCACGGGCCGCCGCAGCAGCCGCGCCACGGCCATGCCGGCGGGGATCGACGGCAGCCCGGGGGCGGTGGCGATCACGACGTCGGGGCGGTCGCGGCGCCCGGCGTACCGCGCCACGGCCCGCACCAGCGAGTCCGTCGCGGCGACGGCCTGGTCGACCGACCTGCTGACGAGGCGGTGGTCGTGGGTGCGGAACCGCACGCGCACGACCGTCTCGCCGTGCTGGCCCCGGGTCACGGTGCCGACCCGGTCGTGCGGGGCGAGGTCGCCGGCGCGCCCGCTGGGGTAGTGCGGCGGGGGAGCGAGCACCGTGACGCGGTGGCCGGCCCCGACGAACCGCCGGACGAACGCCGACCAGCGGCGCTGCGGGGCACCCGTCTCCGGCGCGTAGTGGTGGGTCACGAGGAGCACGTGCACGCCTCGATCAACCCCTTCAGCTGTCTTCACACGTCGGCACATCGTCTTCGCCGGACCTTCACGGTACCCAACGCAACGTTTGCCGCCGCACGCCCTCCGACCCACGGGACACGTCCGCACCGCGCTGTGGCAGGGTGACGGCATGGCGCTCGACGACCGGACCCTGACGGCCCTCCGTGACGACGCGACCCGGGAGCTGCCGCGCACCGCCGCGCTGCGCCACGCGCTGCACCGCGTGCCCGAGACGGGGCTCGACCTGCCCGCGACGCAGCGCCTCGTGCTCGACGCGCTCGCGGACCTCGACCTCGAGGTGACGACGGGGCGGGCGCTGAGCTCGGTGACGGCCGTGCTGCGCGGCGCGCGTCCCGGTCCGACGGTGCTGCTGCGCGGCGACATGGACGGCCTGCCCGTCACGGAGGACACGGGCGAGGACTTCACGTCGCAGCACGCGGGCGTCATGCACGCGTGCGGGCACGACCTGCACGTCGCGGGCCTGGTCGCCGCGGCGCGGCTGCTGGCGGCGCGGCGCGACGAGATCGCGGGGTCGGTCGTGCTGATGTTCCAGCCGGGCGAGGAGGGACACCACGGCGCGCGCCTCATGATCGAGGAGGGCGTGCTCGACGTGTCGGGCGAGCGCGCGGTCGCCGCGTACGGCGTGCACGTCATGTCCGCGGGCATCCCCACGGGCGTCGTCGCGTGCCGGCCGGGCACGTTCATGGCCGCGTCCGACACGGTGCGGGTCACGGTGCACGGCCGCGGCGGCCACGGCTCCAAGCCCTACCTGGCGGCCGACCCGGTGCCCGTCGCGGCCGAGGTCGTGCTGGCGCTGCAGGCGATGGTGACCCGGCAGTTCGACGTCTTCGACCCGGTGGTGGTGACGGTCGGGCGGATCGCCGCGGGGACGAAGGACAACGTCATCCCGGACGACGCCCACCTCGACGCGACCGTCCGCACGTTCAGCGAGGCCACCCACGCGGCGGTGCCGGAGCGGCTCGCGCGGGTCGTCGAGCACGTCGCCGCGGCGCACGGCATGACGGCGACGGTCGACTACCGGCGCGGCTACCCGGTGACCGTGAACCACGCTCCCGAGGTCGACCGCGCGCGCCGCCTCACCCGGCAGATGATGGGGGAGGCCGGCTGGGTGGACGCGCGCGACCCGGTGCCGGGCGCCGAGGACTTCTCCTACGTGCTGCAGGAGGTGCCGGGCGCGTTCGTGTTCGTCGGCGCCACGCCGCCCGGCGAGGACCCCGCGGCCGCGGCCTACAACCACTCGCCGCGCGCCCGGTTCGCCGACGAGGCGCTCGTGACCGGCCCCGCGGTGCTGGCCGCGCTCGCGCTGGACCGGCTCGCGGAGGGCTGACGCCTCACGCGTGCGCGACGCATGTCGTGGCGGTCGGGCGGGCGGTCAGGCGTGCGTCGTCGATCGGCTCGCCGCCCACGGCGCACGTCCCGTACGTGCCCGCGGCGACGCGCGCGAGCGCCGCGTCGACCTCCTCGAGCCGGCGCCGGGCGTCGGCGGCGAGCGCCTCGAGCTGTGCGCGCTCGAACGCGATCGTCGCGCCCTCGGGGTCGTGCTCGTCGTCGACGTTCGCGCCGCGCGCGGCGTCGACGACGTCCCCGTGCGCCTCGCCGAGCGCCGCGAGCCGCGCGAGCGCGTCGGCGCGCAGCTCCGCCAGCAGGGCCCGTGCGCGTCCGTCGTCCACGCCCAGCAGTCCACACCGCCGCCGCCGCGGGCGCGCGCCGGGGCGGACGGACGCGAAACGACGTGCACGGCCCGGTAACCTGGACGGTGGTCCTCGGAATGCCCCGTGGACGTGCCCGGCGCAAGAGGAGCGGCAGTGCCCACCGGCAAGGTCAAGTGGTTCGACACCGAGCGTGGCTTCGGCTTCATCGCCGACGACGACGGCGGCGAGGTCTTCCTGCACGCGTCCGCGCTGCCCGCAGGCGTCACGGCGCCCAAGCCCGGCACCAAGGTCGAGTTCGGCGTGGCCGACGGGCGCCGCGGCCCGCAGGCGCTGTCCGTGACGTTCCTCGACCCGGTCCCGTCCGTGGTCAAGGCCAAGCGGGCGCCCGCCGACGAGATGGCCGTCGTCGTCGAGGACCTCATCAAGGTGCTCGACAAGGTCGGCAACGACCTGCGACGCGGCCGCTACCCGGAGGGGCAGCGCGCGACCCAGTACGCGACGCTCCTGCGGGCCGTCGCGGACAAGCTCGAGGCCTGACGTGGCAGCCGTCAAGGACGCCGTCCTCGAGCGGGCCGTGGACCTCGCGCGCGAGGTCGCGGTCGAGATCGCGGAGGAGCCCGAGCACGTCGGCGAGTACCTCGGTGCCGTGCGCGAGGCCGAGCGGCTCGTGTCGCACCGGTTCGCGTGCACCGCGCGCGGGTACCGCGGCTGGGCGTGGACCGTCACGGTCGCGCGCGTGCCGCGCGGCCGCACCGCGACCGTGTGCGAGGCCGAGCTGCTGCCGGGCGAGGACGCGATCCTCGCGCGCACGTGGGTGCCGTGGTCCGAGCGTCTGCGCCCGGGCGACATCGGCCCCGGGGACGTGCTGCCGTTCCGCCCCGACGACCCGCGCCTCGAGCCCGGGTTCACGCCCACGGGCGACCCCGAGGTCGACGAGGTCGCGATCGACGAGCTCGCGCTGGCGCGCGTGCGCGTGCTCTCGCCGCAGGGACGCGACGAGGCCGCCGAGCGCTGGTACCGCGGGTCGCGCGGCCCGACGGCCCCGGGGGCCGTCGCGTCGAGCGCCGCGTGCATGACGTGCGGGTTCCTGGTGCCGCTGCAGGGTTCGCTCGGGACGTTGTTCGGCGTGTGCGCCAACGAGTGGTCGCCGGACGACGGCAAGGTCGTGAGCCTCGACCACGGGTGCGGTGCGCACTCCGAGACCGACGTCGACCCCGCGCCGACCGAGTGGCCCGCACCGGACCCGCTGCTCGACGAGAACGCGGTCGAGGTCGTCGCGGTCGAGCCGTCCGCGGCCGCCGAGGCGTCGCCCGTCGACGCGCCGGCGGACGAGCCGAGCAGCGACGCACCGACTGCCGAGGTGGCGACTGCCGAGGTGGCGACGGCCGGCGAGCCCGCCCCGGAGCCGCAGGCCGAGGAACCCGCGTCCGAGCAGGCCGCGTCCGAGCAGGCCGCGGACGGTCCGTCGGAGGACGCCGAGCGCACCCCCGACGGGCAGTGACCGCCGACGTCTTCGGCACGGCCGCGCTGCGCGGCGCGGTGCTGGAGGCGTGGCGGGCGTCGCCCGCGCGGCTGCGCGAGGACGCCAACGGCGAGGAGGACCACGCCCGCGGGTACTACCGCGACCGGGTCGTGGTCGAGCTCGCGCAGAACGCGGCCGACGCCGCGACGCGCGCCGGGACGCCGGGCCGGCTGCTGCTGCGCCTCGCGCACGGCGACGGCGGCAGCCCCGTGCTGGTGGCCGCCAACACGGGCGCGCCGCTCGACGCCCCCGGGGTCGCGTCGCTCGCGTCGCTGCGTGCGTCGGCCAAGCGCGGCACCAGCACGCGCGAGGTCGGGCGGTTCGGCGTCGGGTTCGCGGCCGTGCGCGCGGTCGCCGACGAGGTGGTGGTCTGCTCGACGACGGGCGCGGTCCGGTTCGCGCTGGCCGACACGCGCGTCGAGCTCGAACGGGTCGCCGCGCACGAGGCCGCCGAGGGTCGTGGCGAGCTGGCCGACGAGGTCCGCCGGCGCGACGGCTCGCTGCCGGCGCTGCGCCTGCCGTGGCCGACCGAGGGGCGCCCGCCCGCGGGCTACGACACGGCGGTCGTCCTGACGCTGCGCGACGAGGTCGCGCACGACGAGGTCCGTGCGCTGCTGGCGGCGGTCGACGACGTCCTGCTGCTCGCGCTGCCGGGGCTCGTCGAGGTCGTCGTCGAGGTCGAGGACGCCGCGCCGCGCCGGCTCGCGGACGTCGAGCGCCGCTGGGACGTCCTCACCGCGGAGGGCGAGCTGCCGCTCGCGCTGGTCGCCGACCGGCCCGTCGAGGAGCGGTCCGCCCGCACGTGGCGCGTCACGTGGGCGCTGCCGCGCACGGGGGTGCCCCTGCCGGGGGTCGTGCACGCGCCGACGCCGACCGACGAGCCGTGCTCGCTGCCGGCGCTGCTGGTCGCGACCCTGCCGCTCGACCCGTCGCGGCGGCACGTCACGGCGGGCGCCCTCACGGACGCGGTGCTCGACCACGCGGCCGCCGCGTACGCCGACCTGGCGGGCCGGGTCGCGGCGTCCGGCGCCGACCCGACGGGCCTGGTGCCGACGGGGCTGGCGTCGGGTGCGCTCGACGCGGCGCTGCGCCGACGGGTGCTCGCCGCGTTGGCGCGCACGCCGCTGCTGGTGCCGGCGGACCCCGACGACCCGCTGGTCGCGCCGATGCGCGCGACGACGGTGCGGGACCTGCCGGACGGGCCGGCCGTCGCGGCGCTGGGGCTGCTGGTCGCGGGGCTGGTCCGCCTGCCGCCCGGCCCGGCGGCGGCCGCGGCGGCCCGTGCGCTGGGGGTCGAGGAGCGCACCCTCGCCGAGGTGGTCGACGAGCTGCCCACGGGCGCCGCGGTCGACTGGGCGGCCCTGTACGACGCGCTCGACGCGGTGGCGCACGACGCCGCGGCCCGGGAGGGCCTCGCGGCGCTGCCCGTGCCCCTGGTCGACGGCCGCGTGGTCCGCGGGCCGCGGGGCGTCGTCGTGCTGGACGCGGACGTCGCCGCGCTGCCGCTCGCGACGCTCGACGCCCTGGGCGACTGGGGGCTGCGCGCGGCGGACCCGCGGGTCGCGCGTCCGCTGCTGCTGCGGCTGGGTGCCGAGCGCGTCGACGCGCACGCGCTGCTGCGTCACCCGGTGCTGCGCGCGGCGGTGCTGGGGCAGGCCGACGACGACGACCTGGACCACGCGGCGCAGGTCACGGCCGCCGTGCTCGACGTCGTCGCGGCAGCCGGGACGGTGCCGGACGACGCGGCGGCCTGGCTCGGGCTGCTGACGCTCACGGCCGCGGACGGTGCCGCGGCGCCCGCGCACGGGCTCGTGCTGCCCGGTGGACGCGCCGCGGACCTGCTGGACGACCGCGTGCTCGCCCCGGTGGCCGTCGAGGCCCTCGACCGCTGGTCGCGCGAGGTGCTGACGGCCGTCGGGGTGCGCGACGACCTCGCCGTGACGACCGTGCCGGACGTCGTCGCGGGCGTCGCGCCCGACGAGGACGCGGACGACCCGGGCGCGCTCGCGGCCGCCTCGTTGGACGGCTGGGACGCGTACGTGCTGCGGCTCGCGGCGGTGCTGGGGCCGGGTGCGGGGTGCGGCGACGTCGCGGCGGTCGCCGACCTGGACGCCGTGGCCGACGACCGCTGGGACGCGCTGCTCGCGCACGTCGCGCGCACGCCGGCGCTGCGGGCCGCGCTCGTGACGCCGGTCCGTGGCGAGGGCTCGGGCGCGACCGCCGACTCGTACACGGCGTGGTGGCTGCGCACGCGGGCGGGGCTGCCGCTGCCTGCGGTGTTCGCCCTGCCGGGGGCGCACGGCCTGCCGGCGGCGCTCGTGCCGCCCGCACCGGCCGTGCTGGACGGCCTGGACGCGGGTGTGCTGCGCGCGCTGGGCGGCGTCGCCTCGCTCGCCGAGGTCCCGGCCGTCGGGTGGGCGGCGCTGCTCGAGCGGCTCGGTCCGCCGGGCACCGTCGTGCCGCTCGAGGTCGCCGCCGGGCTGTGGCGTGCGTGGGCGACGGGCGCGGGGCCGGGCGAGGCGCCGGGTGCCGTCGTCGCGCTCACGGCGCCGGGCGTCGCGGAGGTGGTCGAGGACGCGGTCGTGGCCGACGACCCGCGCTGGTGGCAGCGCGCGTCCGACGCGGTGCCGGTGGTGCCCGTCCCGCCGTCGGGGCCGGACGGCGTGCGCCCGGGCGCCGGTGCGGTCGCGGACCTGCTGGACCTGCCGCTCGCCGCCGACGAGCTCGACGCCGACGTCGCGGACGACGGCGAGCCCGAGGACGTGCCGGACGCCGTGCTCGCGCTGCTGCCCGGTGCGCCGGTGCGCTGGTGGCGGCACGACGACCTGCTGGTCGGCGGCGACGCGGTCGACTGGTGGGTGGCCGACGACGGCGACGTGCACGCCGTGCACGTCGCGGGGCTCGCGGCGGGGCTCGCGTGGGCGGCCGGCCGGTGGGGTGCGCGCGGCGCGCTCGAGCACCTGCTGGGTGACCCGGACGACGGGTCCGCGGCGCTCGACGTGGTGCTGGGCTGACCCGTGCGGACGTGCGCGGACGCGGTGCCGCGGGATCCGGACGAACTACCACCAAAGGTCACGATCAGGTAACATCCGGCTGTGCCCGACGCCCGACGACGTGACCTCCGCCGCTGGCACGACCGCCGCCGTCGGCGCGGGCCCGCAGGCGCGCTGACGGGCGGCCTCGCGGTCGTCGCCGTGGCGTCCGCGATCGTCCTGGCCACCGCCCCCGGCGCGTCGGCGCCGACCGGGCCCGCCACGTCCGCGCTCGCGCCCGACGGGCCCGCCGACCGTCAGGACGCCGCGTCGCGCAGCGCCGAGCGCACCGATGAGGCGGAGCCGGCCGCGCCGCAGAGCGACCCGACGTCGTCCGACGGTGCCGAGGTTGCGCCGGACCCCGCTCCCGACGGGTCCGGCCCGGCCGCACCCGGGGTGGACGGGGCCGCGTCCGGCGGGGACGGGGCCGCCGCACCCGCACCCGGGCCCGCTGCCGAGCCCGAGCCGCAGCCGGCGGCCGCGGTGGCCTCCGCCGACGACCCCGGTGCCGCGATGGCCGCCGACGTCGTCACGCTGACCAACGAGCGTCGCGCCGAGGCCGGGCTCGCGCCGCTCGGGGTCTCCGCGTGCGCCACCGAGCAGGCGGTCGCGCGCGCCGGCGTCCTGGTCGCGGAGGGACGGTTCGAGCACGACCCGCTCGGCCCCGTCCTCGGCGCCTGCCGCGCGGGCACCGTCGGGGAGAACCTGTCGCTCGGCTACCCGTCCGCGCAGGCCGCCGTGGCCGGCTGGATGGGCTCGCCGGGGCACCGCGAGAACATCCTACGGGCGTCGTACGCGCAGGTCGGCGTCGGCTGCGTGCCGGGCGGCCGCGGCTGGCTGTGCGCGCAGGTGTTCGTCGGCTGACGCACCCGGGCGCCCGCCGCGTGGGGCCTCAGGCGGCGTCGCGGTGCGGCGCGGGGGCGATCATCGCGCCCGTGCCGTCGGGCGACAGCCGCCCGTTGCGACGCGCCCACAGGATGCCGACGAGCCCCAGCACGACACCCGAGGCGCACACCGCGAACCAGCGCAGCGGCGCGACGTCGAGCAGCCACAGCACGCCCATCACCACGAGCGCGGCACCCCACAGGGCCGTCCCCGTCCCCATCACCCGCGCGAGGTCGACGTCGATCGGCGGCGGCGGCGTGCGCCGCGGGTGCATCAGGGTGTCGACGAGGGGGGGCACGCCCCGATCGTAGTCCGGGGTGCCGGGGGGCCCGGCCCGGCGGCGCGGTCGTCAGCGCAGCAGCGCCGTCGCCAGCGCGTCCACGGCCGGGGCCAGCGACGCGAACGACGCGCGGTACACGTCGTCGCCGCGGCCGATCGGGTCCTCGACGTCGTCGACGCCCGCGCCCGCCGCGGGGCGTGCGGCCGCCGCCAGCGCCGGCAGGGCGCGCAGCCGCTCACCGGGCGTCGCGCCCGCGTCGCGCAGCGCCGCCGGGTCCACGTGGGGCAGCAGCCGGGCCAGCTCGAGCAGGGTGAACGTGCGGCGTACGGCGGCCGGCGCGAGCTGCACGACGGCCGACCGGTGGCCGCGCGTCAGGGCCAGCACGAGGTCCGCGCGGGCGACGAGACCGGCGTCGAGCTGCTGCGCCGCGAACCCGTCGACGTCGGCGCCCGCGCCCGTCAGCAGGGGCACCATCGGCGCGGAGACGGGGTGCCCCACGACGGCGTGCGTCCCCGCCGACGCGACCACGACGTCCGTCCCCGCGAGCCGGGCCGCGAGCAGCCGCTCGACCGCGGGGGACCGGCAGATGTTGCCCGTGCAGACCGCCACCACGAGCGCGGGGTCGGGAGGCGTCGTCATGCGGCCCCATCATGCCGGACGGCCCGTGCGGGCGGACGTCGGTCGCACCGGACGCGGACAGCGCCCGGTTCGTACGGTTAGCATCGCCGACGACGCGTCGGCGACACCCCTCCGGCGCGCAGGGGGCGAAGGGGGCTGGGTGTGACGCACCCGGGTTGGGGTTCGCAGTGGTCGGGCCAGGCGGTCCCGCGGCCGCGCAGGGCGCAGGACCCGCGCTCGGCGCGTCGACGTCCGGCGGGCGCGCGGCCCGCACGACGGCGCCGCCGGGGCACGCGCCGGCGCGCGGTCCTGCTCGCCGTCGCGGGGCTCCTCGTGCTGGTCGTCGTCGCGGTGGCGTGGCTCGCGTGGGACGCGGTCCGCGCGCGCAGCGACCTCGAGACGGCGCGGGACGCGGTCGCGCGCCTGCAGGACCAGGTGGTCGCCGGCGACGTCGAGGGCGCGCGTGAGACGCTGCCGGCCCTGCGGGAGCACGCCGCGGCCGCGCACCGCCGCACCACGGGGCCGCTGTGGTCGGTGGCGGGCGCCGTGCCGTGGGCGGGGCCGAACGTCCGGGCCGTGCAGGCCGTCACCGAGGCGGTGGACGAGCTCGCGCAGCACGCGCTGCCGCCGCTGGTGGAGGCGACGGCCCTGGTCGACCCGGCGGCCCTGCGTCCCGTCGACGGGCGCGTCGACGTGGCGCCGCTCGCGGACGTCGCGTCGCAGGTCGCCGCCGCCGACGTCGCCGTGCGTGCGACGCTCGATCGCTTGGAGCAGGTCGACACGGGGGCCGTGGTCGCGCCCGTCGCGGAGCCGGTGGACGCGCTGCGCGACCAGCTCGCGCGCGTGGCCGCGGACACCGGGACGGCGGCGCGTGCGGCCGCGCTGCTGCCGCCCATGCTCGGCGGCGACGGCCCCCGGCAGTACCTGGTCCTCGTGCAGAACAACGCCGAGCCGCGCGCGACGGGCGGCATCTCCGGGGCGGTGCTGCTGCTGCGGGCCGAGGACGGGCGCCTCGAGGTCGTCGAGCAGCGCAGCGGCAACGAGCTCACGGGCCTGGACGACCCCGACGCGGAGCTCAGCCCGGCCGAGCAGGACCTCTTCGGCCCCCTGCTCGTGACCGACATGCGTGACGTCAACTTCACGCCGGACTTCCCGCGGTCCGCGCAGCTCGCGCGCGGGCTGTGGGCACGGGCCACGGGCACGCAGGTCGACGGCGTGCTGTCGGTCGACCCGGTCGCCCTCGCGCTGGTCCTGCGCGCGACCGGGCCCGTGACCTTGGCCGACGGCTCCACGCTGGGCGCCGACGACGCCGTGGGGGTCCTCCTCAACGACGTCTACCTGCGCTTCCCGGAGCCCGCCCGGCAGGACGCGTACTTCGCCGACGCGGCGTCGGCGGTGTTCTCGGCGGTGAGCAGCGGGCAGGGCGAGCCGGCGGGGGTCGTCGACGCGCTCGCGGAGGCGGCGCGGCGGGGTCGGCTGCTCGTGTGGTCGGCGGACGCCGACCTGCAGGCGCACCTCGCGGGCACGGTGCTGGCGGGCGAGCTGCGCGGCCGCGCGGGGGACAGCCCCGTGGTGGGCCTGTACCTCAACGACGGCACGCAGGCGAAGCTCGGCTACTACCTCGACGTCGACGCGCAGGTCGCGTCGACCGCGTGCGTCGACGGGGACGCGCAGCGCATCGCGCTGACGGCGACGTACCGCTACGCGCCCCCCGCCGACGTGGCGTCGCTGCCGCCGTACGTGCTCGGGCTGGACGGCGTCGTGCCTCCCGGCGACTTCCGGACGAACGTCCTGCTCTATCTTCCCGAGGGGGCTTTTCTGGAGGACATCATGGTGGACGGTCGACCAGTTGAGGTGCACGCGCAGGCGCACGACGGACTCGCCGTGGCCGCTCTCACCTGGACATTCTCTCCTGGTCAGTCGTTCACATTGACGGCCAATTTGGTCAGTGGTCCAGAACAGTCCGGCGAGGTGCTTCTGAGGGGCACCCCGACCGCGTCGGGTTTCGATCATGTGACATCTGTTTCCAAGTGCGCGGATCGCGGTTAGCCTCGTCTCGACACCGCGGTCCGGGGTGAGGAAATCGACCCCGGACCCGCCCATGTCGTCGCACCAGGGGGGCAATTCCATGAAGATCCGTCGCACCGCTGCCGTGACCCTCACGGCCGCCGCGCTCGCGCTGCTTCCCAGCGCTGCCTTCGGGTACGGCGCCGCGGACTACAGCAACACCGGGACGGCGTCGACCACGACCCCGACCGTCGGCCAGCCCTTCACCATCACGGTCCAGGGCCCCGCCAACACCCCGGTGATCATCACCATCACCACCAACCCGGCGTCGATCCCCGACTCCGCGATCACGATCGCCGGCACCAAGGCGCTCACCAAGACGACCAGCGCCTCCGGCGCCGTCTCGTTCACGGTGACGCTGAGCCAGCCGGGCACCTACACGGCGATCATCACCGACGGCGTCTCGGGCGAGGCGCTGTCCACGCAGACGTTCGTGGTCCCCGGCCCCGCGGCAGGGGGCGCGGGATCTGCGGCGGGCACGGGCGGGTCGTCGAGCCGGGGCTGGCTGAGCCAGACCGGCTCGGACCCGCTGCCGATCGCGCTCGGGGCGGGCGCGCTGCTCGCCGCGGGTGCCGGCGCGGCCGTGTACGCGCGGCAGCGCCGTCAGTCCCACCAGAGCTGACCGCAGGACACCGCGCGGGCGGTGGTCGACGGTCACGGGAGGCACCTCCCGTGGCCGCCGTGCCACCGCCCGCGCGACCGTCCGCAGGCAACGTCCCTGCGGCCCGGCGTGCCCGACGACCCCAGGGAGCAGCACATGGACCTGCGTGACTACGTGTCCGTCCTCCGCAAGCGGTGGGTGGTGGTCGCGCTGGCCGTTGCGGTGGGCCTGCTCGCCGCCCTCGGCGTCAACGTGCTCACCACGCCGGTGTACACCGCCGCGACGCAGCTGTACGTGTCGGTGCCGGCCGCGAGCACGACGGCCGACCTGCTGCAGGGGTCGAGCTTCACGCGTCAGCAGGTCGCGTCCTACACCAAGCTCGTCACGACCCCCACCGTCCTCGGGCCCGTGATCGACGACCTCGCGCTGGACATGCGCGCCGACGACCTCGCGCAGCGGGTCGAGGTCGACTCCCCGCTGAACTCGTCGCTCATCAACATCCGCGTGAGCGACGAGTCGCCGGCCGTGGCGGCCGCGCTGGCCAACGCGATCTCCGAGCAGTTCCGCACGGTCGTCGTGGACATCGAGCGGCCCGACGGGGGCGGGGCGTCCACGGTCAAGCTGACGATCGTCCGGGACGCCGCCGCGCCGTCGGCGCCGTCGGCGCCGAACACCCGGCTGGTCCTGCTGCTGGGGCTCGTGGGCGGTCTGGTCGTGGGGGTCGCGGCGGCGCTCGTGCGCGAGGTCCTCGACACGCGCATCCGGGACGAGGCCGGCGTCGCCCAGGTCACCGACAGCGCGGTCATCGGGGTGATCGTCTACGACGAGGACGCCGCCTCGAGACCGCTCATCGTGCAGTCCGACCCGCACAGCCCGCGCGCCGAGGCATTTCGCCGCCTGCGGACCAACGTGCAGTTCCTGGACGTCGCCGACCGGCCCAGCTCGATCGTCGTGACGTCCTCGCTGCCCGGCGAGGGGAAATCCACGACCACCATCAATCTCGCGATCGCGCTCGCGGACGCGGGAACGCGCGTCGCGCTCGTCGACGCGGACCTGCGCCGACCGTCGGTCGCGCGTTACCTGGGAATCGAGGGAGAGGTCGGGCTGACGACCGTCCTCATCGGTCGCGCCACGCTGGAGGACGTCGTCCAGCCGTTCGGCAACGGGTTCCTCGACGTGCTCCCGGCGGGTCAGATCCCCCCGAACCCGAGCGAGCTGCTCGGGTCGAAGGCGATGACCGCGCTGCTGGCGCGCCTGGTCTCGCAGTACGACGTCGTGCTGCTCGACGCCCCACCGCTGCTCCCCGTCACGGACGCGGCGGTGCTGAGCCGGTCCGCTGGCGGCGCGATCGTGCTCGTCGGCGCCGGGGTGGTGACCCGCGGGCAGCTCGCGGAGTCGATGGGTGCGCTGTCGAAGGTCGACGCCCACGTGCTGGGTGTCGTCGTCAACCGCGAGCCCCGCCGGCAGGGCGAGTCGTCGTACCGGTACTACCGCTACGGGGCGCCCGAGCCCGTCACGGACCGCGGGCGCGCAGGGCGGCGCTCCGGGGGCGTGGGCAGCAGGTGGCCCGGGCGTCAGGCGACCGACGGTGCAGGTGGTGCGCAGGGGGAGGCGCCTGCGCCGTCGTCCGGGGCGCCGGGTCCGGCGACGACGCCGGACCCGGCCGGGGGAGTCGCGGTGCCCTGGGAGCCGGTGCTGACCGTGGACGCCGGGGCCGAGGCCGAGCAGCGTGAGGTCCGACCCCACCACGCGCGCAGGCGGTGACGCGCCGCGCCGCCCGCCGGGGCGGCGCGCGTGGGCGGGCGGACCGCGGGCCCCGGTGCTGGACGAGCGGGACCGGTAGACAGGACGGCGGGCGACGGGGCGGTGGAGCGGTCAGCGCGCCGTGCGAGCGGGCGACGCCTGCGTGGCGCGCGTGCACACGTCGGCGAACCTGTCGGCCACGCCGGCCGTGGTGAACTCCTGGCGGGCGCGCTCGCGCGCGGCCAGCCCGAGGTCGACGCGCAGCTGCGGGTCGCGCAACGCGCGCAGACCGGTCGTGAGCGCCGCGAGGTCACCGGGCGGCACCAGCACGCCCGTGCCGCCGAGCGCCCACCGCACGGGCGGCACGTCGGACGCGACCACGGCCCGCCCCGCGAGCATGGCGTCGACGAGCTTGGCCGGCAGCTGTCCCTCCGAGTACACGGTGCGGACGCTGGGGATCACCACCACGTCCGAGTCCGCCACGAGGCGGCGGCCCTCGTCGAGCGACGTGACCCCGACCCAGCGCTCCCACGGCGCGGGACGCCGCGGGGCGGGGGCGGTGAGCGTCAGCCGGAAGCCCTCGCCCGCGAGCCCGGCGACCGCCCGGCGCAGCTGCGCGACGCCCTTGTGCGCGCGCACGGTCCCGACGAACGCGACGCGGACCTCGCCGTCGGGTCGCGGCGCGACCCAGTCGTCGGCGGGCGGGACGGGGCGGACGTGCGGGATCACGTCCGCCCCGTACGTCGCCGCCAGGTGCGGGTTGCTCGCGATCGCCGGCACGGTCCTGGCCAGGACGCGCATGCGGCGCATGCCCGCCATGTACCGCGCCTTGAGGAGCTCCCGGGCGACGCGCTTCGCGGTGCTCGTCACGGAGTAGCCGCTCGTGAGCGCGAGCTCCAGGTCGGGGTCGTCGACGTCGAGCAGCACCGGGCGGTCCAGACGTCGGGCGACCTGCACCGCGACGCCGAGCGACGTCGGGAAGGGCTTGGCGGCGACCACCAGGTCGGCACCCGCGGCGAGGTCCGCAGCGGCCGCGGCGTCGGTCGCGAGGTGGCAGTCCGCCGCGAACGGCGTGCCGTCCAGCGGCCCCCACACGTGCTCGCCGCGCGTCGCGACCACGTCGCAGCGCCAGCCCAGATCCCGCGCGAGCAGCCACAGGCAGTAGACGCGCCCGAGCGAGTTGTTCGCCAGGTCGCTGGCGACGACCACGATGTGCACGAGACCCCCAGGGCTAGGAGAACGGCGTCCACGCGTAGGGCACCAGGCCCGAGAAGTTGAGGACGTAGAACGTGAAGTAGACGAGCGTCGCGGCGGACGTCACCACGAGGTACGTCGTGCGTGCGCCGCCCGCCGGCACCGCACGCGCCGCGAGCGGGATCAGCACGGGCGTGAACAGCCCGAAGTAGTCGTCGAGCCGCAGCGTCCACATGGCCGACGCGCTCACCAGCCACGCGCACGTCCCGAACGTCGTCATCCACAGCGCCGTCGTCAGGGGACGGTCCAGCTCGCGCCCGCGCAGCAGCCGGTGGGTCGCGACCAGCAGGACGACGCGGTAGCCGGCCGCGAGCAGCACCCCGAGCCCGCCGCCGCGCTGGTTGAGGTAACGCGCGAACTCCTCGTTGAGCAGCGCGGCGGCCTGCGCCACGACCGGCAGCGCGACGATGACCGACGCCGCCACGAGGCACGCCGCCAGCGCGACGTACATCGTCCGCCACGCGAACGGCAGCAGCGACGCCGCGACGACAGCGACGACGAACAGCGGGCTCGAGCTGTGGATCGAGATGCCCACCGCGCCGACGACCACGGCGACCACCCGGTGGGTCCGCCACAGCGAGAACGCGTAGAGCAGCACGGCGGCCGCGAGGCTCTGCCGCACGAGGTTCATCGACCCGAGGTAGTAGCCCATCGCGACCCACAGCACGAGCGACGCGTGCGGGACCGGGCTGAGCCGCCGGTAGGCGCCGTACGTCAGGCCCGTCACCAGGACCGCGCAGACGAGGAACAGCAGGCGGGGGTCGTCGCTGACCTGCCGCAGGCCGTACGACAGCAGCGCGAAGCCCGGCTCGAACCGGGACACCTCGAGCGTCGCCGCGAGGTCGTGCGGGTCGACCTCGGTGAGGTAGGTGCGCGCGTACAGGTCGAAGTCGCTGCCCACGTACCACCGCAGGCCCGAGAACAGCGCGAGCGCGGCGCACGCGACCAGCACGAACGGGTCCGGCACGGCACGCAGGCCGGCGCGTGGCCGGTCGGGCCCGGCCGGCCGCGCCGCCGCGATCCCGCGGGTCACGGCGAGCCCGGTCAGGGCGGTGACCGTCACGAGCAGCAGCAGCGTGAGGTACGGCGTGAGCGACGTGATCACGGGCGCAGCCACCCCCGGGCGGCGAGCCGCGCCAGGGCGTACGGGTCGCGCGCGACGCGCAGCCCGTGCTTGCGCATGATCCGGCGCAGCGCGTGCGCGCGCACGGTCGTCGCGCCCTCCGAGATGCTGTCGGGCTGGCGGCGCACCTCGACGAGCACCTCCGGCACGTGGACGAACCGCGTGCCGTGCGCCAGCAGCGTCAGCCACAGGTCCCAGTCCTGGAAACGGCGCAGGTCCTCGTCGAACCCGACCGCGGCGACGGCCTCCCGGTCTGCCAGCACGGTCTGCGTCGAGGCGACGTTCGTGCGCAGCATGCTGCGGTCGGGCCGGGGCACGACGCCCGCGGGGACCACGGTGCTGCTGCCGTCCAGGCTCGTGAGACGGTGGCTCGCGAAGACGACGCGGCCCGGGCCGGCGTGCGGCGCGAGGCGCTCGAGGAACCGCGGCGACCAGACGTCGTCCGAGTCCTGGAAGGCCACCAGGTCGGTCGCGCACGCGGCGACGCCGAGGTTGCGCGCGCGGGGTGCGCCGACGCCGCCGGTGCGCAGCACCTCCAGGCGCGGGTCCTCGCGTCGGCAGGCCTCGAGGTACTCGGCCGTGCCGTCGGTCGAGCCGTCGTCCACCACGACGACCCGCGCCGCGGGGAGCGTCTGGTGGCGCACGCTGTCGAGCGCCGCGGGCAGGGTCGTCAGCCGGTCGCGCGTGGGCAGCACGACGCCGATCGTGCGGGCGGTCGTCGTCGCAGTCATGCGGCGCGCCGTCCCCCGGGGGCCGCCGCGAGCGCCCGCCGGGCGGTGTCGACGGTCGCGACGGCCGCGAACCGCGCCCACACGGCACCGGTCACGGCCGCCCGCACGGGCACCGGCGCGCCGCCGTGGGTGCGGTAGTACCGCGCCATGCTGCGGTGGAAGTGGTAGTTGAGCCGCACCGAGCGCACGCCCGCGCTGCCGCCCTTGAGGTGGGTCGAGCTGACGGTCCCGTCGTACACGACGCGCCACCCCGCACGGCGGAACCGCGTGCACCAGTCGAGGTCCTCGCCGTACATCCAGTAGGCCTCGTCGAGCAGGCCGACCTCGGCCAGCGCGCTCGTGCGCACGAGCATGAACGCGCCGTTGACCGCGTCGACGTCACCGCTCGCGTGCTCGTCGAGGTCCGGTGCCGTGTACCGCCCGCCGCGCCGCCCCACGACCCGCGCGGCGAAGTAGCGTGCGGCCTCCAGCGGCGACGGGATCATGCGCTTGGCCGCGTGGTCGAGCGTGCCGTCGGCCGTCAGCAGGCGGCACCCCAGCACGCCCACGTCCGGCTCTGCGGCGAGCCGCGCGAGCAGGTGGTCGACCGTGCCGGCGTGCAGCTCGCAGTCGGGGTTGAGCAGCAGCACCACCGGCGCGTGCACCGACCGCAGCACGAGGTTGTTGGCGACCGCGAACCCCGGGTTGTCGGGACGCACCGTGACGGCCACGTCGGGGTAGCGCGCGCGGACGTGCTCGACGGTCCCGTCGGTCGAGCCGTTGTCGACCACGTGCACCCGCGTGCCCGGCGGCGTGTGCGCGAGCGCGGAGCCCAGGCACCTGTCCACCAGGTCGCGCGACCGGTAGGTCACGACCACGACCTCCAGCGGCGGGACGGCGGTGCCGGCCGGGGCGGGGGCCGGGAGCCCGGTCGTGCCCGTCGTCGTCTGCTCGCTCATCGCGTGCCCTCCGTCCGCTCGGCGGCGTGCACGGCGCCCAGGGCCGGCACGGTCTCGTGCCCGGTCGCGGGGACCGGGGGCGTCTGCTGCAGCGTCGTCGCGTCGTGCGCGCGCACCTGGTGGACGACGACCGCGAGGTTGCCGAGGTACGCGACGACCGTGGTCGCGGCGAAGACGGCGACGACGGTCGTCAGCGACCCGGTGGCGGCGGCCGCCGCGGCGCTCGCGCCCCCGCTGAGGGCGAGCCGGCCGGCCTGGACGCGCAGCAGCGCGCGCTCGGCACCGATCATCACGAGCAGCGGGTTGAGCGGGGCGACGAGGAGCTGCAGCGCGACGGGCAGCGCGAGCAGCCGCAGCACGTCCTTGACCGGTTCCCAGCCGGGGCCGAAGAACCAGTCCGACCCGAGCGGCGCCACGAGGGCGAGGCCGACCGCCACGGTGACCGAGAGCGCCGCGAGGGCCCGCCCGACGGCGCGCACCTCGGCGAGCAGCGACGTCCCGGTCAGCAGCGCGCGCGAGAAGCGCACCTGCACCGCCTGCGCGACGCCCTGCCCGATGAGCGAGGCGGGCGCTCCCGTGACGCGCTGCGCCGCCCCCACGTAGCCGGCCGCCGCCGCGCCCAGGAACCCGCCCGACACCAGCATGAGCAGCTGCAGGACCGTGCTCGACAGCAGCCCCGACAGCACGGTGCGCACCGCGCGGGCACCGCCGAACGGGAGGTCGAACGTGTCCTCGGGCTGCGGCGCGGCGACGGCCCGGCGCGGTCGCGTGAGCAGCACCGCCACGCCCCGCCCGATCCCGACCGCGGCGGCCAGCCACACCACCTGGAGCCCCGCGAGCGCGACACCCACCTGGAGCACGGCCGACAGCAGCCCGGCGACCAGGTTGCGGGTCGCGAGCGCCTGCACCTGCTGCGCGCGGATCAGCCGGGCGTTGTCGATGCTGACCCAGCCGTAGACGAGCACGAGCGTCGCGGCCATCGCGGTCATCAGGGCGGCGTCGGCGCGCCCGGTGAGCGCGAGGTACGTGCACGCCGCGACGAATCCGCCCGTGACGGCGAGCGTCGAGGCGACGGCGCGCCGCAGCAGGGTGCGGACGCGGTCGTCGGCGCGCGTCGCCGGCAGCACGAGCTCGATGCGCAGCGTCGCGACGGGCTGCACGAGGGTCGCAGCGGCGAGCGCAAGCTGGTACGCCCCGAACACGCCGGGGTCGTAGTGCCGCGTCAGCACCGGGATCACGGCGACGAGGCTCAGCTGCCCGAGCGCCTGCGCGCCGATGAGCCGCGCGCTCTGCCACCTCACGCCGCCACCCCGGTGACCGCCCCGGTGCTCCTGCGCCCGCCCGTGGCGCGACCGTCGACGACGGAGGCCCGGACCGCGTCCTCCATCTCGCGCACCCAGCCGGCCGCGCGCTCGCGGACCGTCGCGAGGCCGGCGCCGTGCGTGAGCGCGCCGTCGAGGAACCCGCGCACCTCGGCCGTGCCGCTGGCGGGGGCGTCGAGGACGCACGGCGGCAGGCCGGCGGCGTCGAGCGTGCGCCCGATCTTGACGTCGGGCGTCGGCACGAGGCCGGCCGGCGACGCGCCCTCGGTGAAGCCGATGATGAGCGCGTGCACGCGGTTGCTCGCGACGACGGCGGCCGACCGGTACACGTCGCGCGCGGCGCGCTCGCGCTCGGCCAGGTCGACGTGCCGGTCGCCGACGTGCTCGCACCCCAGCGCGGCCGCGACCTGCTCGTTGCGCTCGACGTCGGAGGCGACCTGCGACACCACGACCGGCCGGAGCCCGCGGGACCCGGCCCAGTCGCGGACGTGCCCGAGGGCCGCCGGCGAGGGCGCCGGGCGGTCGCCCCGGAACCCGAGCGCGAGCACGGGGCGCGGCCCGTCGGCGGGACGCGAGTCCGCGTCGTCGAACGCCCAGTCGGGTGCGACCCACCCGTGGTGGTAGAGCCGTCGCGACTCGTGGTCGCGCCACACGTTGAGGGTCGCGGCCGACACGACGGCCTGGTGCGCGAGCCCCCACGGGACGATCCGGTCGCGCGCGCCGAGCCCCGCCCGCACGGTCGGCGTGCCGCGCAGGCGCCCCGCGAGCACGGCCGGCAGCGTCAGCACGGCTCGGCGGCCCTGGCTGCGGCTCGAGGCGATCTCGCCCGCGTTGAGGACGAGGGCCGCAGGCCCGCGGCCGGCGGCGCCGGCGGTCGCGGCGCGCACCCACGGCAGGAAGGACGTGTGCACCACGGAGCCGGGCGGCAGCCGCAGGCCCGCGACGTAGTCGTCGTCGGCGCGCTCCACGAGCACCACGAGCCGGCCGAGCGGCGCCACGGCCTGCACCAGGCGCCGTCGCAGCACGACGTCGCCCACGTTGTCCGCCTGGCCGGTGAGCGGCACGTACAGCGTCCGCGTCACGGGGCCTCCACCGCGTGACGGCGGGGAGCGAGCGCCCGCCAGGGCGTCGGCAGCGGTCGCGACCCGATCGTGGCGCGGCGGACGGCGTGGCGCAGGGCGCCGGGCTCGGTCGCGAGCAGCCGCCAGTGCCGCCGCACGACCCTCCGCAGCGAGCGCCGGTAGCCGGCGGTCTCCGAGATCGAGTCGGCCTGGCGGTGCAGGTGCACGAGGACCTCGTCGACGTGCACGATCTCGACGCGCCCGTGGAGCCGCAGCCACAGCTCCCAGTCCTGCACGCTGCGCAGGTGCACGTCGAACCCGCCGACGTCGCGCAGCAGCGCGGTCGGGAGCAGCACCGTCTGCGTGGAGACGAGGTTGCGGTGCAGGATGCGTCGCCGGACGTCGGGGACGTGCGCCGCGGGCAGCCGGACGACGCGGCCGTCGAGGTGCGTGACGTCGTGCGACGTGAAGGCGAGGACGTCGGGACGTGACCGGACGACGGGCAGCAGCCGCTCGAGGAACGTCGGCTCCCACTCGTCGTCGCTGTCCTGGAACGCCGTGTAGGGGGCGCGCGCGTGCGCGACGCCCCGGTTCCGGGCGCGTGGCGCCCCGCCGTTGGGCTGGACGAGGTAGCGGACCCGCGGGTCGGTGCGGGCGATGTCGGCGACGAGCTCCGCGGTGCCGTCGGTCGAGCCGTCGTCGACGACGAGCAGCTCGAGGTCGGTGACGGTCTGGGCGAGCACGCTGCGCATCGCGCGCCCCAGCACGTCCGCGCGCTGGTAGGTGGGCAGGACGACGGACACGAGCGGCACGGCGGGCTCGGTGCGCGCGGTCGGCACGTGCCCGACCGGCGGCCCGCCGGTCACCGCGCCCCCTCGGCGGCGACCATCGCGCGCGCGGTCCGCGCCAGGATCGCGACGTCGGTGAACAGCGTCCAGTTCTCGACGTACGCGACGTCCAGCCGCATGGCCGCGCGGGGGTCGAGGTTCGACCGTCCCGAGACCTGCCACAGACCGGTGAGCCCGGGCTTGACGAGCAGCCGGCGGTGCGCCGCGCGGTCGTAGGTCGCCACCTCGGCGGCGATCTGCGGCCGCGGCCCCACGAGGCTCATCTCGCCCCGCAGCACGTTGAACAGCTGCGGGAGCTCGTCGAGCGAGTACCGCCGCAGGACCCGGCCGAGCGGGGTGATGCGCGGGTCGTTCTTGGGCTTGTAGAAGGCGCCGACGTCGGCCACGCCCTCGGCGGCGAGCACCTCGGCGAGGCGGTCGTGCGCGCCGACGTGCATCGAGCGGAACTTCAGCATGCGGAACGTGCCGCCGTCCTTGCCGATCCGCTCCTGCGCGTAGAGCACCGGACCGGGGCTGGTGAGCCGCACGAGCACGGCGAGCACCAGCAGGACCGGGGCGAGCAGCAGGGTCACGGCGGCGGCGCCGCACCAGTCGAACAGCGACTTGAGCACGTACTTGGAGCCGCGGAACTGCGGTGCGTCGACGTACATGAGCGGCATGCCGTTGACGGGCTGCATGAGGACGCGTGGCCCGGCGACGTCGGTCAGGGCCATGGTCAGCGCGAGGTCCACGCCGGTGCCCTCGAGGTCCCACCCGAGCTGGCGCACGGCTTCGCGGTCCATCGCGTCGGAGCCGGCCACGGCGACGGCGGCGACGCCGTGCCGCACCGCGAGCGACGCGGCCTGCGTGTGGGTGCCCAGCACGGGCACGCCGTCGATCGAGCGCACCTCCGGCCGGGCGCCGTCGGGCAGGCAGACGCCGACGACGCGGTAGCCCGCGCCGGGGTGCCGGTGGAAGTCCCCGATGAGGTTGGCGGCCTTGTGCCAGGGCCCGATGACGAGGATCGGCACCTGGGCCTCGCCCGCGGCGCGGCGGCGGCGCAGGTCGTGCCGCCAGTACACGCGCCCGGCGAGCAGCAGCGCGAGCCCGAGCGGTGCCGCGACGCCGAGATAGCCCCGGCCGATCTCCATGCGCAGGAGGTAGGCGACGATCGCGACCCCCGCGAACAGGTGCCACGTGACCTCGAAGACCCGGGCGAACTCGGCGGACCCGCCGCCCAGGAGCCGCCGGTCGCGCGTGCGGCCCACGGCGAGCGCGGCGAACCACGTGGTGAACAGCGAGATCGAGACCGCCAGGTAGCTGGGCGAGAACTCGCCCGAGACGTAGGCGTGGCCGTCGAGCGGGAACCGCACGAGGTAGGCCACGCCGACGGCCAGCGCGAGCGCGAGCGCGTCCGTCACGGCGAGGCGCTGCGCGAGCGTGACGGACCAGGTCAGCGGTGCCGTGCGAGCGCGTCGACGTGCCAGGAACAGTGGCTGGGCGTGCGTGGTGGACGTCATTCTGCTTTACCCCCCAGTTCAAGCAGATGCTGGATGCGGACGCTATCACCGGAACCGGGCAAAGAGCGATGGGTGGGATGATTGCCCCACGAGTCAGTGATGACCCTCTCGGGCGTCATCGCAGGTCACAGCCATGCGTGAGCGCGGTGTTCCCCTGGGCGCAACATTCATTTCACACGCGGGAGTGGCCGGCGGCGTCGCTGACGGCATTTTCTGGACGAGCGTCCTGCAATTCTGGACGGACGTCCTGCAAGAATGTGGACGTGCGTCCTGCTGCGTTTCTGGACGCACGTCCTGCGGGCGACGGGCGGCGGGCGCGCGTCCGGCGCGCGGGCGCGCGCGGAGGTCAGTGCCTGGACGTCCCATGTGTGGAGGACCTGTGCTCTGCCACACTGCGCGCCATGGCCACTACTCCCCCCGAGGAGAAGGTCGGCGACGCCCCCGCTGCCCCGCGCGGCGCGATCGACCGCTTCTTCCAGATCACCGAGCGCGGCTCGACCATCGGCAACGAGATCCGCGGCGGTCTCGTCACCTTCTTCACGATGAGCTACATCATCGTGCTCAACCCGCTCATCATCGGGACCCTGCCGGACAGCACCGGTCAGTTCCTCGGTGGCGGGGACTCCCCGAACCTCGCGATGATCGCGGCCGCCACGGCGCTGATCGCCGGCGTCCTGTCCATCACGATGGGCCTGGTCGCCAACTTCCCGATCGCGCTCGCGGCCGGCCTGGGCCTGAACGCGGTCGTCGCGTACACGATCGCGCAGCTGCCCGGCATGACCTGGGCGGACGCGATGGGCGTCGTCGTCCTCGAGGGCCTGGTCATCCTCGCCCTCGTGCTCACGGGCTTCCGCACCGCCGTCTTCCGCGCCGTGCCGCGCAGCCTCAAGGGCGCGATCGGCGTCGGCATCGGCCTGTTCATCGCCCTCATCGGCTTCGTCAACGCGGGCTTCGTGCACCAGGGGCAGGGCACGCCCCTCGAGCTCGGCACGGGCGGCTCGCTGTCCGGCTGGCCGGTCCTGGTCTTCGTGGTGGGGCTGGTCGCCGCCGTCGTCCTCCTGGTCAAGAAGGTGCGAGGCGGCCTGCTGTACGCGGTCGTCGGGACCACGGTGCTCGCGCTGGCGGTCGAGGCGTGGGCGAAGGTCGGTGCGGCCGGTGCCGACAATCCCACCGGGTGGCACCAGAACGTGCCCTCGCTGCCGGACTCCGCGTTCGCGGTGCCGGACCTGTCGCTGCTGGGCCAGTTCTCGCTGCTGGGCGCCGTCGGCAAGATCGGCGTCCTCGCGGTCGTCGTCCTGGTCTTCTCGATCCTGCTGGCCGACTTCTTCGACACGATGGGCACGATGGTCGCCGTCGGCCAGGAGGCGAAGCTGCTCGACGCCGAGGGCACCCCGCCGCGGTCGAAGCAGATCCTCGTGGTCGACTCGCTCGCCGCCGTCGCCGGCGGCATGGGCTCGGTGTCGTCGAACACCGCCTACGTCGAGTCCACGTCGGGCGTCGCCGAGGGCGCCCGCACGGGTCTGGCGTCGGTGGTGACGGGTGTCGCGTTCCTGCTCGCGACGTTCCTGTCGCCGCTCGTCGCGATGGTCCCGTCGGAGGCGGCCGCGCCGGTCCTCGTGGTCGTCGGGTTCCTCATGGTGTCGCAGGTCGCCGACCTCGACTGGAAGTCGCCCGAGGTCGCGATCCCGGCGTTCCTCACGCTCGCCCTCATGCCCTTCACCTACTCGATCTCGGTGGGCATCGGCGCGGGCTTCATCGCGTACGTGGTGGTCAAGGTCGCGCTCGGCCGGGCCCGCACGGTCCACCCGCTCATGTGGGGTGCGGCGGCGGCGTTCGTCGTCTACTTCGCGCTCGGGCCGATCCAGCAGGCGCTCGGCCTCTGACGGGTCCCACCCACCCCCGCACGGCCCGACGGGCCGGGGCGCCGCGCACCGCGCGGGGTCCCGGCCCGTCGTCGTCCGTGCGGGCGGGCCGTCACGCGCCCCGGCGCGCCCGCGCCCGGGCGGCGAGCGCGAGCGCCGCGACCCCGACGGCCGCCCCGAGGGTGTTCATCACGACGTCCTGCACGGTCGACACGCGCGTCGGCAGCGCGAGCTGCACGGTCTCGACGAGCGCCGACGTCGCGGCGCCCAGCAGCACCACGGCCCACGGCCGCGCCACCAGGAGCCCGACGAGCACGCCGAACGGCACGAACATCACGACGTTCGCCGCCGCCTCGACGCCGAGGTAGGTGACGGGCAGGCCGTGCGCGGCGAGCCACGCGACGGCCGCCCGCACCGCGCCGAGCGTCCCGTCGTCCGCAGGTGCGGGGGAGAGCGTCACCGCGGCCACGGCCGCGAGGTAGGCGACGAGCGCGACCACGACGACGCGTCGCGCGCGAAGTGTGACGGGCGTCACTGGCGGTCTGACCGGTTCATCCCGGTACCCTCGCACACGAGGACACTCGACATCGGGGGGCGATGTGCGTATCTCAGTCATCGGTTGCGGTTACCTCGGGGCGGTCCATGCGGCGAGCATGGCGTCCCTCGGCCACGACGTCGTCGGGGTCGACGTCGATCCCGGGAAGGTCGCCCGCCTCGCGGCCGGCACGGCCCCGTTCTACGAGCCCGGGCTGCCCGAGCTCCTCGCGGAGGTCGGCGACACCGGGCGCCTGACCTTCAGCACCGACATGGCCGACGCCGCGGGTGCCCGCGTGCACTTCCTCTGCGTCGGGACGCCCCAGCAGCACGGCGAGTTCCGCGCCGACCTGTCCTACGTCGAGTCGGCGTTCGAGGCGCTCGTGCCGCACCTCGCGCCCGGCGACGTCGTCGCGGGCAAGTCGACCGTGCCGGTCGGCACCGCCGAGGACCTCGCCCGCCGCCTCGTCGGCACGGGCGTGACGCTCGTCTGGAACCCCGAGTTCCTGCGCGAGGGCTTCGCGGTCCAGGACACGCTGCACCCCGACCGGCTGGTCTACGGCCTGCCGTCGGAGGAGGGCGTGCCGACGCCCGAGGGCGACGCGGCGCGCGCCCTGCTCGACGAGGTCTACGCGACGCCGCTGGCCGAGGGCACACCCCTCGTCGTGACCGACTACGCGACGGCCCAGCTCGTCAAGGTCGCCGCCAACTCGTTCCTCGCGACGAAGATCTCGTTCATCAACGCGATGGCCGAGCTGTGCGAGGCGACGGGCGCCGACGTGACACGTCTGGCCGACGCGATCGGCTACGACGCGCGCATCGGCCGGCGCTTCCTCAACGCCGGGCTCGGCTTCGGCGGCGGCTGCCTGCCCAAGGACATCCGCGCGTTCATGGCCCGCGCCGGTGAGCTCGGCGTCGACCAGGCGCTGTCGTTCCTGCGCGAGGTCGACGCGATCAACATGCGCCGCCGCGTGCGCGTCGTCGACCTCGTGCGGGAGGTCAGCGCCGGGTCGATCGTGGGGCGCCGGATCGCGGTGCTCGGCGCCGCGTTCAAGCCCGACAGCGACGACGTCCGCGACTCGCCGGCGCTGTCCGTCGCCGCGCAGATGCAGCTGCAGGGTGCGCAGGTCACCGTGACGGACCCGCAGGCCGTCGAGAACGCGCGCGCGAAGTGGCCCGACATCAAGTTCGCGTCCTCCGCGCAGGAGGCCGTGCAGCAGGCGGACGTCGTGGTGCTCGCCACCGAGTGGGCGGAGTACCGCGCGCTCGACCCCGCGGAGCTCGGCGGCCTCGTCGCGCGGCGCGCGATCGTCGACGGCCGCAACGTGCTGGACCCCGCGGCCTGGCGTGCCGCCGGGTGGACCTACCGGGCGCTCGGGCGCCCCTGACGACCGGTCGTCGGCCCCCGACCTCGACGGGCGGGGTCAGGGGCCGACGAGCACGAGCGAGCAGAGCACCTGGTCCGCGTCGGGCACGCACGCGGCGGCGGCCTGCGTGAGCGCCGGGTCCTCGACGTTGGCGCGGTGCCCGGCCGAGCCCAGCCAGGCGTCGACGACGTCGGCCGGGGGAGCGGCCGCGCGCGAGAGGTTCTCGGCCGCGGTGCCCAGGGGTGCGCACGCCGTGAGCACGGGCCCGAGCGGCGCGTGCTCGAGATCGGCCCCGACGAGGGCGGCGGCGCGCTCGCCGGCCGGGCCCTGCGCGCACGGTGCGGCCTGCCACGCGGGCAGGCCCGCGGCGGTGCGCGCCGCGTCCGCGGCCGCGAGCAGCTGCGCCGCGTAGGCGTCGAGGTCCGTGCTGGGCCACGGTGACGACGCGGTGCGCGGCGACGAGGAGGGGCGCGGCGCCGCGTCACGGAACGCGGCCGCGGCGACCGCCCCGCCGCCCAGCAGCGCCGCGCCGACGAGCAGCCCCGTCGCCACCAGGCCCGGGCGCGACCGGCGCGGCGCGCGCGCGGCGTCAGGACGAGGCACGGGCCCAGTGCATCGCGACGTCGTAGCGGTCCCAGCGCGCGGCACCCGACGCCGGTGCCTGGGTCGCGTTGACCAGGACGGCGGTCTCGCGCAGCGTCAGGCCCAGCAGGCGGGCCCGCGCCAGCACCTCGCCGCCCGGGTCGGCCCACCGCGGCGCCCGCGCGGGCGCGGGGCTGCGGTGCCGGTCGACCGCGCCGCGGGCGGCGGTCAGCGCGACGACGTCGGTGCGTGCGGCGTGCTCGAGCACCGCGGCGTGCACCGCGTGGTCCTCGGCGCCGAGCCGGGCGCCGCGCTCGAGGTGCGTGTCGAGCAGCAGCGCGTCGACGGGCAGCTCGTCGAGCGCGACCAGCGGCTCGCGTCCGGCCCCGTACCCGGTGAGCACCACGCGGTGCCCGCGCGCCCGCAGCGTGCGCAGGGCCTCGACGACCTCGGGGAGGTCGGCGAGCCAGGCGGCGACGCCCACCCACACGTCCGGCGGGCAGCGGTCGAGGAGCGCCTGGACGAGCGTGCCGCGCGCCGGGCCGGTGCCGGACAGCACGGCGGTCGCGTCCCACACGACGGGTCCGTCGTCGACGTCGGGCACGACGACCCGGGCGACGGCCTCGCTCGTCGCGACGGCGGCGTCGGCGAACCGGGGGGACCGGGTCACGGCGAGGAGCCCCTCGGCGCGTTCGGCGTGGGGCCCGTCGGCGCCGTAGGCGTGCAGCCGCACCTGCGTGCCGAAGCGCGCGCCGGTCGTGGCGTCCCACAGCGGGCGACGGGTCGCGCGCAGGTCGGCCCAGGGGTCCTGCGCGGGCAGCGAGCCGCGCGGTGCGACCATCCGCTCGACGGCGCGTGCGACGACGTCGGACGAGTCGCGCGCGGGCCCCTGCGCCGTCGTGACGAGCGGGGCGGGGCCGGCGGCCCGGTCCAGCTGGGCGTGCAGCTCGGGCAGGCGCGCGCGCAGCGTGCGGGCGTCCTCGGGGGTCGACACGACGAGGGCGGCCGCGGCGGCCTCGCCGATCGCGACGACCGACCCCGCGCGGTCGGCCCACCGTTCGAGGTCGCGGCACAGGACCCGCTCGGCGGCGTCGAGGCCGCGCGCGCGGCCGGGCAGCGCGCGCGTGGTGGGCGTGTCGAAGCCGAGGGCCACGACGGTGAGCACGGCGGACTCGCTGCGGATGCGGTCGCACTCGGAGCCGAGCGAGACGGGCGTGGCGCGGTGCGTCACGGGGTCGGTCGACGACGCCAGCAGGCGCTCGACCGCCAGGGCGTCGCTCGCGACGTCCCAGTCCGAGCCCTTCGTCACGATTCCCTCCCCATCGTCCGACTGTTCCGCACCGACGGGTGCGGGCGCAAGGCGGGTCCACGGCAGGTCGTGACTGCAGGTAATGATGTAAAGTAATGACCTGTGACCATCGCACCGGATCCCCCGCAGTCCGCCGGGCTCGCCGCTCCCGACGCCCACGCGGCCGTGCACCCGGACCTCGCGCTCGCCACCGAGCTGCGCGTCACGCTCGGCCGCACCACCCGCCGGCTCAAGGGCGAACGCGGCGACGCGGGCCTGTCCGACCCTCAGTTCAACGTCCTCGCGATCCTCCTGCGCGAGGGCCCCATGACCCCCGGGCGCCTCGCCGAGCACGAGCGCATCGCCGCGCCCGCCATGACCCGCACCGTCAACTGCCTCGTCGAGCGCGGGCTCGTGCGCAAGGACGAGCACCCCACCGACGGCCGCCAGGTCGTCGTGTCCCTCACGCCGCAGGGCGAGGGCGAGGTCACCGAGACCCGCCGCCGCCGCGACGCCTGGCTGTCCGCCCGCCTCGCCGGGCTGACGGCGGCCGAGCGCGCGACCCTCGTGGCGGCGTCCGACCTGCTCCGGAGGATCGCCGCGTCGTGAGCTCCACGTTCTCGTCCCTGTCGTACCGCAACTACCGCTTCTGGTTCGCCGGCGCCCTCGTGGCGAACGTCGGCACCTGGATGCAGCGCGTCGCGCAGGACTGGCTCGTCCTCACCGAGCTCTCGGACGAGTCGGGCGTCGCCGTCGGCATCACGACCGCGCTGCAGTTCGCGCCGACGCTCGTGCTGTCCGCGTGGGCGGGGCTGCTCGCCGACCGGTTCGACCGGCGCAAGCTGCTCGTGCTGACGCAGGTCGCGCAGGGCGCGCTCGCGGCGGGCCTCGGTGCCCTGGTGCTGTCCGGGCACGCGCAGCTGTGGCACGTGTACGCGTTCGCGGGCCTGCTCGGGGTCGTGACGGCGATCGACGCGCCCGTGCGGCAGACCTTCGTCGCCGAGCTCGTGCCGCAGTCGCGGCTCTCGAACGCCGTCGGCCTCAACAGCGCGTCCTTCAACGCGGCACGGCTCATCGGACCGGGGCTCGCGGGCCTGCTCATCGCGGCCGTCGGCAGCGGCTGGGTGTTCGTCATCAACGCGGCGACGTTCGCCGCGACCATCGGCTCGCTCGCGCTCATGCGCCGGTCCGAGCTCTACCCGATGCCGCACGCGCCGCGGGCCAAGGGGCAGATCCGCGAGGGCATCGCCTACGTGCGCAACCGGTCCGACATCCTCGTCATCATGGTCGTCGTCGGCGTGGTCTCGACCTTCGGGCTGAACTTCCAGCTCACGAGCGCGCTCATGGCGCGCACCGAGTTCGGGCGGGGCGCGCAGGAGTACGGCGTGCTCGGCTCGGTGCTCGCGATCGGCTCGCTCACCGGTGCGCTGCTCGCGGCCCGGCGCGACCGCCCGCGCGTGCGCCTCGTGATCGGCGCGGCGTTCGGGTTCGGGGTCGCGACGGGCGTGCTCGCGCTGATGCCGACGTACACGTCGTTCGCGGTCGCCTGCATCCCCGTGGGCCTCGCGTCGCTCACGATGATGACGGCGGCGAACTCGAGCATCCAGATGTCGACCGACCCGGCGATGCGCGGCCGGGTGATGTCGCTCTACATGATCGTGTTCCTCGGGGCGACGCCCGTGGGGTCGCCGGTCGTCGGGTGGATCGGCGAGACGTTCGGGGCCCGCTGGTCGATCGGCATCGGCTCGATCACGGCGCTCCTCGTGTCGGTCGGTGCGGCGTGGTGGGCGCGCAGGCGCTGGGACGTGCGCGTGCGCTACCGCGTGGGCGCACGGCCGCACCTGCAGGTGCTGCACCCGGCGGACCGGGCGCGGGCGTCGCAGCGCGTGGCCGCGCAGGACGCCGCGGACGCGCAGCACGCCGCCTGACGCCACGGCGTCGCACGCGGGGCGCCGTGGTCCGACCGGGCGAACTGCGGGGTGAAAGCCGCCACGCCCGACATGTCCGGAAAGCGTGCTGTGTCACGATCCACGCATGGACGTGACGCCGACGGTGACGGGCCGGCCCGCCGAGGCCGCCCCTCCGCTCCGGCCGCCGCAGGCGGGCGGGACCCCGCGCCCGCACCGGGGGCGGACCGTGCGGCGCGCGCTCGCCGGGCTGCTCCTGCTGGTGGTGCTCGCCGGTGCGTGGGTCGGCTTCCGCGCGTGGCAGGCGGCGACGGCGCTGCAGGACGCGCGGCGGCAGCTCGCGGGCGTCGACCTCGACGCCGCGGCGCTCACGTCCGCCGGGGACCTCACGGGCCTGCACGCCGCGACGTCCCGGGCCGCGGCCGCCGCCGAGGACCCCGTGTGGCGGCTCGCCGAGCACGTCCCGTGGCTCGGGGACCAGCTCGCGGCCGTGCGCGTCGTCGCGACCTCGCTCGACGACGTCGTCGCCGGCGCGCTGCCCGCGGCCGACGACCTCGCCGTGCTGCTCGACGGCGGCGCCCGCGGGGCCGACGGCCGGTTCGACCTGGCGGCGCTCGGCGCGGTGGCGACGCGCGTGGCGGACGCGGCGGGCGCGGTCTCCGCGGCGCGCGAGCGGCTCGACCGCGTGGAGCCCGACGCCCTCGTCGGGCCCCTCGCGGGCCCGGTGCGGCAGGCGCAGGGCGCCGTGGACCGCCTGGACCGCGCGGTCGGCCCCGCGGCGCGCGTGGCGGGCGTGCTGCCCGCGATGCTCGGGGCCGACGGGCCGCGCACGTACCTGGTGCTCGCGCTCAACCCGGCCGAGCTGCGCGCGGCGGGCGGCATCGTGGGTGCGGTCGTCGAGGTGCGCGTGGCCGACGGCGCCGTCGACGTCGTGGCGATCCGCACCACGGCCGACCTGCGCGGCGTGCGCGACCCCGTGCTGCCGCTGACCGACGAGGAGCGCGCGCTGTGGGGCGACGGGCTGGGCCGGTGGGTGCAGAACGCGTCCTCGACCCCCGACTTCCCGCGCACCGCGGCGCTCGTGGCGGCCCACTGGGCCACCGTGTCGGGCGACCCGGTGGACGGCGTGCTCGGCACCGACCCGGTCGCCGTCGCGGCGCTGGTCGACGCCACGGGCCCCGTGCCCGACCCCGACGGCGGCGCGCTCGCGGGCGACGGCCTCGTCCGGGCGCTGCTGCGTGACGCGTACGTGCGGCACCCGGGGGCGGAGGCCTCCGACGCGTACTTCGCGCACGTCGCGTCGAACGTCGTGGCGGCGGTCGGCGCCGGGCAGGGCGACCCGCAGCGCCTGCTCGCCGCCGGGCGGCGCGCGGTCGACGAGCGGCGGCTGCGCGTCTGGTCGGCGCGTGCCGACGAGCAGCGCGTCCTGGCGGCGACGGTCGCCGGGGGAGCGTTCACGTCGGGCCCGTTCGCCGACGACCCCGGCCTCTTCCTCGACGACGCGACCCAGGGCAAGCTCGGCGCCTACCTCGACGCCGACGTGACGTTCCGTGACGCCCGCTGCGTGGGGCCGGACCCCTCCGTGACGGCGGTCGTGCGCCTGCACCTCGAGCCGCCGGGCGCCGTCGCGTCGGCGTTGCCGGTCGTCGTCGGCGCGCCGGGCGAGGGCGTCGCGCCCGGGACGCTCCTGACGTCGGTGTCGGCGTGGTCGGGGCGCGACGGCGAGCCGCTCGTGGTCCGGCGGGACGGCGCGCCGGCCACGGGCCGCGTGACGCGCGCCGACGGTCGCGTCGTCGTGCAGGTCGCGTCCCGGCTCGCGCCCGGGGCGACCCAGGAGCTCGCGGTCGACCTGCCGCTGCACGACGGGGCCGTGACGCTGTGGACCACGCCGACCGTGACGTCGCCCGGTGCGGCGACCTTCCGGTGCCCCTCCTGACCGGTCGACCACGCCCGGACGGGTGAAAGACGCCCGAGACGTCCGAATCACCCGTCCAGGAGTAGGCCAGGGGCTCTCGACGCGCGAAGATGGTCCCGAATTGTCCGTTTCTTCTCACCCCGTCTCGGGAGGCAGCCATGCGCACGTCCGTCCGGGTCTGCGCCGTCGCAGGCCTTCTCCTGCTCATGACCGGGCTCGCCCCGACGGTCGCCACCGCCGCCCCGAGCGACGTCGCCGCGGCCGACGACTGCACGCGCGGCACCGACGACTACGGGGCCGAGCTGCCCTGCGAGGTCGACGTCGCGGCGCTGAGCGCGGTGTGCGACGCCGACGTCCCGCGCCTGCAGTACGCGCTGGACCCCGTGGGCACCGACCACCGCACCGTCACGATCACGTTCGTCAACCCGACCGGCGGGCCGGACGTCGTCTACGCCGACCAGCCGCTGTCCGGCTCGGTGCCGTGGCCCGGCGCCGTGACCGACGCGTCGGGGCGCGGGGTCGACTGGCCGGGCTGGCGCCTCGAGGGCGGCCGCTGGGTCGAGGGCGACGAGTACGACTGGGCGCGCGGCTCGGTCCAGGTCGACTTCCACGTCAACCCGACCGCGTCGGCCGTCACGACGTACCCGCAGTCCTCCGCGAGCTGCCTCACGTCGCCCGAGCGGTCCGACGTGCTCGTCGCCGGCGGCGACGTCGCGTCGGCGGCCGGGCCGCGCGTCCGTGCCGAGGTGCTGTCCGCCACGGGGGCGACCGCGGGACCGGTCGTCCTGGTCGGGGCCGGCCTGGTGCTGGCCGGGGCGGCCGGGGTGCTGGTCGCACGCCGTCGCCGCGCCTGACGCGCGGGTCGCGCCTGACGCGACGGAGCCCGGCACCGCGCGGTGCCGGGCTCCGTCGCGTCGTCCTGCCGGCGGGTCAGACGAGCTGCGCGACCACGTGGTCGACGCACGCCGTGAGCGCGCGCACGTCCTGCGGGTCGACCGCGGGGTACATGCCGACGCGCAGCTGGTTGCGGCCGAGCTTGCGGTACGGCTCGATGTCCACCACGCCGTGCCGGCGCAGCACGGCCGTCACGGTCGGTGCGTCGATCTCGGGCGCGAGGTCCACGGTCCCCACGACCGGCGAGCGCAGCGCGGGGTCGGCGACGAACGGCGTCGCCCAGTCGCGGCTCTCGGCCCACGCGTACAGGTGCCCCGACGACTCGGCGGTGCGGGCCGCGGCCCACGCGAGCCCGCCGTGCGCGAGCATCCACTCGACCTGCTCGGCCAGCAGCACGAGCGTCGCGACCGCGGGCGTGTTGAGGGTCTGCTCGGCGCGCGAGTTGGTGACCGCGGTCGTGAAGGACAGGAACTCGGGCACCCAGCGGCCCGACGCCTCGACGCGGGCGGCGCGCTCGACGGCCGCGGGCGACGCGAGCGCGAGCCACAGCCCGCCGTCCGACGCGAACGACTTCTGCGGCGCGAAGTAGTAGACGTCGGTCTGCGCGACGTCGAGCGTGGTGCCGCCGGCCGACGACGTGCCGTCGACGACCACGAGCGCGCCGGACTCGCGCGACCCCGGCACGCGCCGCACGGGCGCGATCGCGCCCGTCGACGTCTCGTTGTGCGGCCAGGCGTACGTGTCGGCGCCGTCGACGAACGCGGGGACCGCGACCTCGCCGGCCGGTGCCGACACGACGTGCGACGGCTCGAGGAACGGCGCGCGCGTGGTCGCGGCGGCGAACTTGGCGCCGAACTCGCCGAACCGCGCGTGCGCGGCGCGGCGCTCCACGAGGCACAGCGTGGCGACGTCCCAGAACGCGGTCGAGCCGCCGTTGCCCAGCACGACCTCGTAGCCGTCGGGCAGGTCGAACAGCGTCGCGAGGCCCGAGCGCACGCGCGCCACGACGTCCCGCACGGCGGCCTGCCGGTGCGACGTGCCCAGCACCGTGCGCCCGACCGCGGCCAGCGCCTCGACCTGCTCGGGGCGCACGAGCGAGGGGCCGGACCCGAACCGGCCGTCGCGCGGCAGGAGGTCGGCGGGGATCGTCACACGGGCGAGGGCGTCGGCGGCGGGCACGAGGCGAGGATAACGACGCCCGACCTGCGGCCCGCAGCCCGTTCACGTGGGCGGGTCCGACTACCCTGGGCACCTGAGGCGGTCCCGCAGCACGGGCCGTGGCACGCGACGTGGGAGGCCGAGCGGTGAGCGACCTGATCGACACGACCGAGATGTATCTCAAGACGATCTACGAGCTCACCGAGGAAGGCATCACCCCGCTGCGTGCGCGCATCGCCGAGCGGCTCGGGCACTCCGGCCCGACGGTCTCGCAGACCGTCGCCCGCATGGAGCGCGACGGCCTCGTGGTCGTCACGGGGGACCGGCACCTGGAGCTCACGCCCGACGGCCAGTCGAAGGCCGTGCGGGTCATGCGGAAGCACCGTCTCGCCGAGCGGCTCCTCACCGACGTCATCGGCCTGGACTGGCCCCACGTCCACGAGGAGGCGTGCCGCTGGGAGCACGTCATGAGCGAGCGCGTCGAGCAGCGGCTCGTGGCGCTGCTCGACCACCCGCACTTCGACCCGTACGGCAACCCGATCCCCGGGCTCGACGAGATCGGGGAGGCGCGCACCGAGGTGCGGTTCCTCGACGGCGTCGTGCCGCTCACCGGCGAGCGGGCCGCCGCCGGCGGCACCGCGGTCGTCGCGCGCATCGCCGAGCCGCTGCAGGTCGACGTCGAGCTGCTCGCGCGGCTCGCCGAGGCGGGCGTGCAGCCGGGTGCGCACATCACGGTCGAGCGCGTGGCGGGCGTCGTGACGGTCGGCGTCGCGGGCTCCGGCACGGTCCTGGACCTGCCCGAGGACGTCGCGCGCCACATCTTCGTCGGGGTCTGAGCCCGCGCGCGGGCCGTGCCCGTCGCGCAGGTCGTCGACCCGTCGGGACCCACGAGGGCGGCCCCGCACCGGACCGGTGCGGGGCCGCCCTCGTCGTGCCGTCGTGCCGCCGTCGACGTGCGCGCGTCAGGTGTCGACGACTCGAAGGTTGGCCTGGCGTGTCGCGCGGCGTGTCGGACGTCGGTCCATGACCTCCCCGAGATCTTCGTGACCAGAGCGTGACAATCGCGCCGGGGGTCATGTACGTTCGTCCTGCTTCTCGGAACCCTCCTCCGTGGAGCCCTCGAGCGGAACGCCGAACCCTGCCGCCGCTCGCAGGTCCGTACGACTCGCCGGCAGGGGCGGGGGAACCACTTTGCGGGTACCGGTGACGGTGCCCTTGGGGTGAAGCCGGGCGGACGGTACGGCAGCACGCACGAAGGTGCGGGTGGCCGTGGCGGACGACCGGCCGGGTGATCTCCCACCCGAACCCGACAGCTCACCTCGTAGGCGCCAGGAGAGGCACCACGTTGTCCGAAAGCACCACCCGGGCGCGACACCGCGCCGCGCGTCGTCCTTCGACGCCGCTCACCGAGCTGGCCTCCGCCGCGTCGGAGCAGATGGGGACCGTCGGTCGGCGCACCGCCGTCGTCGCGGCCTCGTCGGGTCTCATGGTCTCGATGGTCGCGGTCCCCGCGACCGCCGCGGACCACGTCGCCGCCCCCGCGCTCGCCGCCGTCGACACGGCCGCCCTCACGGCCTCCGCGCGTGCGGTCCTCAACACGTCCCCCGTGGTCGCGTCGCCCGCCGAGGCCGTGTTCACGGTCGACGCACCGGCCGTCACGGCCGAGAAGCCGGCCCCGCCGCCGCCGCCGGAGCCGGTCCGCACGCGGACGGCGTCCCGCACGGCCGAGCGTGCGGCCGCGACCCCCGCGGCGCAGACGCAGGCGACCAACAACCCGATCCCGCAGTCGGTCTCCGGCAACGCGGTGCTCGAGGTCGCGGCGCGCTACGTCGGCGTCCCGTACGTCTCGGGCGGCTCGACGCCCGACGGGTTCGACTGCTCGGGCTTCACGTCGTACGTGTACGCCCAGCTCGGCATCTCGCTGCCGCGGACCTCGTCCGCCCAGCGCAACGCCGGCCAGGTCGTCTCCCGCGCCGACGCCCAGCCGGGCGACCTGATCTGGAGCCCCGGCCACATCGGCATCTACGCCGGTGGCAACCAGATGATCGACGCCCCTCGACCGGGCAAGACGATCCAGTTCCGGTCGATCTGGCAGAGCAACCCCACGTTCATCCGGATCGGCTGAGCCGGTCCGATGCCGCGAGGCCCCGACGACGTCCACGTCGTCGGGGCCTCGTCGCGTTCTCCCGGGCCGCAAAGGACGTGCGCGTACGCTGGTCCGGCATTCACGCTGTTCCTCGCCCACGGCCGGCAGCCAGCCGGTCCGACCACCGGGAGTGCACCGTGCTGACGACCGCCGCCGACCAGGCCCCCCGCACCGACGCGCGCGCGGACGTGCCCGCGCGGACGCTGCTGCTCAACGCGAGCGGCGAACCGCTCTGCATCGTCACGCTGCACCGCGCGGTGGTGCTCGTCATGACCGGCAAGGCGACCGTCCTGGAGTCCGACGGTCACGTGCTGCACTCCGCGCGCGTGCAGATGCCCGCGCCCGTCGTGCTGGTGCTCACGCGGTACGTGCGCGTGCCCACGCGGCGTCCCGTGCCGCCGACGCGGCGCACGGTCCTGCAGCGCGACGACCACCGCTGCGCGTACTGCGGGGGCGGCGCCGACACCGTGGACCACGTGCACCCGCGGTCGCGCGGCGGCCGGCACGAGTGGACCAACGTCGTCGCGGCGTGCCGGCGCTGCAACCACCGCAAGGCCGACCGCACGCTGCACGAGCTCGGCTGGGAGCTGCCCTTCCTGCCGCGCGCCCCGCGCTGGTCCGTCACGGTCGGCGGCGCCGCCGGGCGGCCCGAGCCGGCGTGGTCGCCGTACCTCGTCGCCTGACGCGCGACCCGCGCGGACCCGGTGCCGTCGGGCGCCGCGCCCTGTGCCACGATGGCAGGGCCGGACCATCGGGCGCACCGGGGCGCCGCACGCGACGCAGGAGGGCGACATGACGCGCGAGCACGAGATCCTCGTGGGGGTCGACGGGTCCACGGCGAGCCTGCACGCGCTCGACTGGGCCGCCGCCGAGGCGCGGACCCGCGGACTGGGGCTGCGCGTGCTCGTCGCCTACTCGTTGCCGTCGTTCACCGCCGCGTCCCTCGACGGGGGCTACGCCGCGCTCGACGACGACACCATCCGCGCGGGTGCGCAGGCCGTGCTCGACGAGGCGCTGGGGCACCTCGGCTCGCCGGGGGTCCCCGTGCAGGGGCGTGTCGTCACGGGCGACGCGGCGGCGGCGCTGGTCGAGGAGTCGCGACGCGTCGAGCTCGCGGTCGTCGGCACGCGGGGCCGCGGCGGCTTCGCCGACCGGCTGCTGGGCACCGTGTCGTCGGCGCTGCCGGCGCACGGCTGGTGCCCGACGGTCGTCGTCCCGCTGCGGGGCGACGACGGGCACCCGCTGCCCGACGGGGAGGTCCCGCTGCTGCGTCCCGTGCGCCGCATCGTCGTGGGCGTCGACGGGTCGGCGCCCGCCGAGGCGGCGCTGCGCGCGGCGATCCGCGAGGCAGCCGCGTGGGGTGCCGAGCTGTTCGCGGTGTCGGGCGTGCCGATCGCGTCGATGGCGGGTGCGCTCGCGTGGCTCCCGTCGGCGGTCGACCACGAGCAGGTCCTGAGCGACGCGCAGGAGGGCCTCGACGTGGTCGTCGACCGCGCGCTGGCCGGGCACCCGGGCGTCGTGGTGCAGCGGCGCGTGCTGGACGGCACGGGCGCGGAGCTGCTCACGGAGTTCTCGGAGGCCACCGACCTCATCGTTGTGGGGTCGCGCGGTCGGGGCGGGTTCGCCGGGCTGCTGCTGGGCTCGACGAGCCAGGCCGTGCTGCACCACGCGCGGTGCCCGGTGATGGTCGTGACGACGCGCTGCGAGGACCCGGCCGCGGGCTGAGGTCGAGCGCGGTCCGGGGTCAGGCGTCCCGGGGCGCGTCCGGCGCGGCGACCGCGGTCGCGGGCACGGCGTCGGGTCGGCGCACGAGTGCCGACAGGACGACCGTCGAGCGGGTGCGCGCCACGAACGGCTCGGCGGCGAGCCGCTCGACGACCTCCTCGAGGTGCCGCATGTCCCGTGCGCGGACCTGCACGACGAGGTCGACGTCGCCCGTCACGGTCGACGCGGTGACGACCTCGGGGTAGCGCTCGACGGCCGTGCGCATGGTCGCGGGGCTCGTGGAGCCCTGGCAGAAGATCTCGACGAACGCCTCGGTGTGCCAGCCCAGCGCGGCGGGGTCGAGCTGCACGGTCCAGCCGCGGATCACGCCGCGCTCGCGCAGCCGGTCGACGCGTCGTTTGACGGCGGGTGCCGAGAGCGAGACCTCCGCCCCGACCTGGGCGAACGTCGCGCGGGCGTCGCGTGCGAGCGCGCGCAGGATGGCGCGGTCGAGGGAGTCGAGCCGGTCGGGGTCCACGGCACCCATCGTGGTCCATCGAGACGACCGCGCCCTGATCGCCGCAAATGCACGGATGTGCAGGACATCTGGCCATATGTGCCACCGATTGCGACACGCAGCCTCACGTCGGAGGCTGCACGTGCCGATGCGTCCAGCAGGCGCGACGACGTGGGGGAGACCATGAGCGAACGGCAGGGCACCGGGGCAGGCCGCGACGGCCGACCCGCGGGGGGTGCCGCGGCGCCCGTCGAGGCACCTGCACGCGCGGTCCCCCTGATCCCCACCCAGGCGGGGCACGTGCTGTCGGGCCCCGTCCCGGTCGTCCCCGCGTCCGGTGTGCCGCAGCAGCGCACGCCCGCGAACGGCGACCCCGGCGAGCCCCCGGCCACGGACGCCGCGTCGCCCGCGTACCCGTCGCACCGGCGCCAGGTCGTCGCGCTGCTCACCGCCGCGGCCGTCCTGGTCTCCGCGGGCGGCGTGTGGGCCGTGCAGCAGGAGCGTGCGGCGCGCGCGGACGCGGCCCGTGCCGCGCAGGCCCGCGTCGACGCCGTGCGCGCGGGCGTGGGCGACGAGCTCGCGGCCGCCCGCGTCGACGGCGTCGTGGCGGGTGCCGCGGTCGCGACGGTGCAGCGCGCGGCGGCCGGTGACCAGGCGCGTGCGGCGGTCGAGCACGCGTCGGCGACGCTCGCGTCCGCACCGCAGGCGGGCGACGGACCGCGCGGCGCGCTCCAGCAGGCGATCGACGCGACGTCCGGGGCGGTGGGTGCACCGGCCGTCTCGCTCACGACGCTCCGGACCGTGACGGCCGGTCTCGCGGCGCCCGAGAAGGGCGTCGTCGACGCGCAGGCCGCGTGGCAGGCCGCCGAGGACGCGCGCGTCGCGGCCGAGGAGGCGGCACGTGCCGCCGCCGCGCAGGCGGCCGCCGCGCGCGCGCCGAAGGCCGCGACCACGCGTCGCGCGCCCGCTCCCGCCCGCAGCGGCGGCGCCGCCGCGGCCGCACCCGCCGCGCCCGCCGCTGCGGGACTGCCCGTGGCCGGTTCCGAGGGCTCCGCGGGGGCCGTGGGAGCGGCGCTCAACGCGCACCGCGTCGCCAACGGGCTCGGCGAGCTGAGCATCGTGCGGTCGGGGGCGCGCGTCGAGCATGCGATGCAGATGGCGGCGTCCGACAGCATCTGGCACTCGGGTACGCGCGCGGGGTCGGCGAAGGCCCGGCCCGAGATCGTCGGGCGCGTGAGCCCCGGCGACGCGACCCGCATGATCCGGGCCTACGCCAACTCGAGCGGCCACAACGCGCAGATGCTCGGCGCGTACTCGACCGCGTACGTCGGCGTCGTCATGCACGACGGGTGGATGTACACGTCGATCACGTTCGGCTGACGGGGCCGCGCGGCGGGTCGTGCGACGGGGGTCGGCCGGGGCGGGTGGCAGGATGGCGCCCGCCCACCCGCCGCCCACGCGAGGAGAACGCCGTGCTCGCAGCGACCGTCCGCCCGTGCGCCGGGCCCGCCGAGCACGCGGCCCTGGCGCGCGTCTGGCGGCGCGCGGTCGACGCGACGCACGACTTCGTGGCGCCCGCCGACCTCGACGAGATCGAGTCGCAGCTCGTGCCCGCGTACCTGCCGGGCGTCCGGCTGACGGTCGCCGAGGCCGGCGGCGTCCCCGTCGGGTTCGCCGGCACGAGCGGCGACGAGCTCGCGATGCTGTTCGTGGACCCTTCCTGGCAGGGCAGGGGCGTCGGCGGCGCGCTGCTCGCGCACGTCGTGCACGAGCAGGGAGTGACGCGCGTCGACGTCAACGAGCAGAACGCGGCCGCCGCCGAGTTCTACGCGCGGCGCGGGTTCACGGTGGTGGGGCGCAGCGCGACCGACGAGGCCGGGCGGTCGTACCCGTTGCTGCACCTGCGGCTGACCGCCGCGGGCTGAGCCGGACGCGCGGCGGGCCGGCGCCCGGGCGCGCGCGGTGCGCACCCGGGCGGGCTCAGCGCGCCGTGAGCGCGTCCGTGAGGCGGTCGAGCGCGGTGTCGAGGTCCGCGACGTCGACCGTGAGCGGCGGCGCGAGGCGGATCGTCGCGCCGTGCGTGTCCTTCGCGAGCACGCCGCGCGCGAGCAGCCGCTCGCACAGCTCGCGACCGCTCGCCGGGCCCCCGGGGGCGGACGGTGCGACGTCGACGCCGGCCCACAGGCCGATCGTCCGCACGTCGGACAGCAGGCCGCGGTCGACCAGCGGGTCGAGGCGGTCGCCCACGTGCTCGCCGAGCGTGCGGGCGCGGGCCTGCAGCGTGCCGGGCGTCAGCAGGTCGACCACGGCGAGCGCGACCGCGCACGCGAGCGGGTTGCCGCCGAACGTCGAGCCGTGCGTGCCGGCGGTCAGGACCTCGAGCACGTCGGCGCGGCCGACCACCGCCGACACGGGCACGATCCCGCCGCCCAGCGCCTTGCCGAGCGTCACGAGGTCGGGCCGCACGTCGAACCGCTCGCACGCGAGCGTCGACCCCGTGCGGCCGAGGCCCGACTGGATCTCGTCCGCGACCAGCAGGACGCCCGCGTCGTCGCACGCGCGCCGCACGGCCGCGAGGTAGTCCAGCGGCGGCACGACCACGCCCTGCTCGCCCTGCACGGGTTCCAGCAGCACGGCGACGGTGGTCTCGTCGATCGCGCGCGCCAGGGCCGCCGCGTCGCCGTACGGCACGGTGACGAAGCCCGGCGTGAACGGACCGAACCCGCGGCGCGCGTCGGGGTCGGACGAGAACGACACGATCGTGGTCGTGCGGCCGTGGAAGTTGCCGTCGGCGACGACGACCGTCGCGCGGTCGGCGGGCACGCCCCGCACCTCGTAGCCCCACTTGCGGGACGCCTTGATCGCGGTCTCGACGGCCTCGGCGCCCGTGTTCATGGGCAGCACGAGGTGCGACGTGCCGGCCAGCAGCGGCCCGACGAGCCCGGCCAGCGCCTGCGCGAACGGCTCGAGCAGGTCGTGGTCGAACGCGCGGGAGGTCAGCGTGAGCCGGTCGAGCTGCGCGTGCGCGGCGGCCACGAGCGCCGGGTGCCGGTGGCCGAAGTTGAGCGCCGAGTACCCCGCGAGCATGTCGAGGTAGCGGCGACCGTCGGTGTCGGTGACCCACGCGCCCTCACCCGTCGCGAGCGTGACGGGCAGCGGGTGGTAGTTGGGCGCCAGGGCCGACCCGACGACGGGCGTGGTGGTCACCGGCGGATCTCCAGCGTGCAGCACTTCGCGCCGCCGCCGCCCTTGAGCAGCTCGGACGTGTCGACCGGGATCGGGGTGTAGCCGCGGTCGCGCAGCTCGCCCGCGAGGTGCGTCGCGCGCGGTGCCACGACGACGTGCAGACCGTCGGAGACCGCGTTGAGGCCGAGCGCCGCGGCGTCGTCGTCGGTCGCGACCACGGCGTCGGGGAAGAGGCGCTCGAGGACCGCGCGCGACCCGGCCGAGAACGCGGGCGGGTAGTACGCGACCTGCGGGGACGCGGGGTCGGACGACAGCACGGCGAGCGCGGTGTCGAGGTGGTAGTACCGGTCGTCGACGAGCTCGAGCGAGATCACGGGGCGGCCGACGAGCTCCTGCAGCTCGGCGTGCGACGCCCGGTCGGACCGGAACCCGGTGCCGGCCAGGATCAGGTCGCCGACGACCAGCAGGTCGCCCTCGCCCTCGTTGACCTGCTCGGCGGTGTGCGTGACGAAGCCGCGGTCCGCGAACCACTTCTGGTACGCGGGGCCCTCGGCGGCGCGCTCGGGGTAGCGGAAACGTGCCGAGTACACGACTCCGTCGACGACGGTGGCGCCGTTGGCCGCGTAGACCATGTCGGGCAGGCCGGGGATCGGGTCGATCGTCTCGACCGTGTGGCCGAGCTCGAGGTACGTGTCGCGCAGCGTGCGCCACTGGCGCACCGCCAGGTCGGTGTCCGTCACGCGCTGCGGGTCCATCCACGGGTTGATCCGGTAGGACACCGTGTAGTGGGTCGGCTCGCACATGAGGTAGTGGCGGGGCGTGGCACCGGGTGCGTGCGCGGTCATCGGGCTCCTCGAGGGGGACGGGGCCGCCACGGGGGTGGGGGCGGCCGACCCTTCGAGGGTACGAGCGTCGCGGCGTCCTCCTGGACAGGTGACGTTGCGCGTGCGGGCGCGATCCGTTGCGCTGTGGGTGCACGCAGGGTCGATCCGTTGCGTCGAAACGCCTGCGAAACACCGATCCCGCGCGTCGGCGTGCCGCGAGGCTCAGCCCGCGCGCAGGTCGCGCGCCGCGCGGTGCAGCACCACCCGCAGCATGAGCCCCAGCACGGGCGCCGTCAGGCGCGCCGTGAGCGCCGCGGGCAGCGGCCCCGCGAGCGGCACGCGCTCGGACCACGTCACGCGGCACGCACCCGGGCCCGTCGGCAGCACGACGATCGTCGCCTCGCCCAGCAGCACCGGGCCCCGCTTGGTGAACACCGCGACACCCGCCGCGCCGCCCGCGTCGGCGCCCGGGGCGTCGTACCGCGTGACGACCATGCGGTCCACGAACCCCGGCAGCCCGCGGCGCGCTCCGGGCCCCGACACCGCCTCCACGCGGGTGCCCAGGCGCGGCGGCCCGTCGGTGCGCACGCGCGTCAGCGGGACCCACGCCGCGTGCCGGCGCGCGTCGGTCAGCGCCGTCCACGCGGCGGCCGCGGGCACGGGCAGCGCGCGCGTGACCGCGACGGCACCGGGGGCAGCAGGGGGCGTCGGCATGCGTCGATCCTCCACCGGGGTACGGTCGTCGGCATGCGGAGCAGGGTGCTGGGACGGACGGGTCGTGAGGTCGGCGTGATCGGGCTGGGCTGCTGGCAGCTCGGCGGCGACTGGGGCGAGGTCGGCGACGACACGGCGCACGCCGTGCTCGAGGCCGCGGTCGCCTCGGGCGTGACGTTCCTTGACACGGCGGACGTGTACGGCGACGGGCGGTCCGAGCGCGCGATCGGCGCGTTCCTCGCGTCGCGCCCCGACCTCGCCGGGTCGGTCACGGTCGCCACCAAGATGGGCCGCCGCGCCGACCCGCACGTCGCGGAGGCGTACACGTACGACGCGTTCTGCCGGTGGACCGACCGCAGCCGCGTCAACCTGCGCACCGACACGCTCGACCTCGTGCAGCTGCACTGCCCGCCCAGCGCGGTGCTGCGCAGCGACGACGTGTACGACGCGCTCGACCGGGTCGTCGAGGACGGCCGCGCGGCCGCCTACGGCGTGTCCGTCGAGACCGTCGACGAGGCGCTCGCGGCGATCGCGCGCCCGCACGTCGCGTCGGTGCAGATCATCCTCAACGTGTTCCGCCGCAAGCCGCTCGAGCAGGTGCTGCCCGCGGCGGCCGAGGCGGGCGTCGGAATCATCGCGCGCGTGCCGCTCGCGTCCGGCCTGCTGTCGGGGAGGTACGACGAGCAGACGCAGTTCGCGCCCGACGACCACCGCGCCTACAACCGCCACGGCGAGGCGTTCGACGTCGGCGAGACGTTCTCGGGCGTGCCCTACGACGTCGGCGTCCGCGCCGCGCGCGAGGTCGCCGCCCTCACGCCGTCGGGCATGACGACCGCGCAGCTCGCGCTGCGCTGGATCGTGCAGCAGCCCGGCGTCTCGGTGGTGATCCCCGGCGCACGCACGCCCGCGCAGGCGCAGGCCAACGCGGCTGCCGACGCGTTCCCCGACCTGTCGGACGAGACCCTCGCGGCGCTCGCCGACGTGTACGACCGCGACGTGCGGGAGCACGTGCACGCACGCTGGTGACGCCGCCCGCGGCGCTTCAGTCGATCGAGGAGAGCGCCTCCACGAGGTGCTCGGCGTGGCGCAGCATGGTCCGTACCTTCTCGACCGTCAGGTACTCGGTGCCGTAGTGCGCCGCGGACTTGTCCCGGATGACGGATCGGAAGTGGCGGGCGAGCTGAGCGCCGTCAGGCTGCGTCCGCTCGAGGAGCTCGCCCGCGCGGGCATGGTCCTGACCGGCGTACCGCTCGCCCGAGCGGTGCCCGCAGACCGCGTCGGCCGCCGCGATGGCGGCGAGCGCCGCGAGACCGGCGGCCACCTGCCTGTACGCCTCGTCCTCTTCGACCGCGAGCTGGGCGACCTGGAGGTAGGTGCGTGCCACACGGGCGCGCATCCGCACGTCCGTGGCCGACATCGCGCGATGGCGGTCCTCCTTGCGCGGCGTCACGAGGCGGGGCGGAGCAGCTCGTCGACGGACGGCCCGAGCACCCGACGGGCGTCCGCGCGCAGGGACTCCACGAGGGGGTCGCCCGCGTCGCGCGCGAGGGCGAGGCGGCGGGGTGTCGTCAGGTAGACCTGGACGGCCTGCCCTGTCCATCGCCTGCCCTCGACCTCGAGCCGGTCGGCGAGGTGGTCGCCCCCGGTGCCGTCGGGGACGACGACGAGCAGGTCGAGGTCCGACTTCTCGTCCGCGGTCCCTCGCGCCACCGACCCGAACACGCTCACGGTGACCTGGGGCGTCAAGGTCTCGCCGGTCTCGCCGTCGGCGACCGGAGGGTGGCTCTCTGCGACGAGGTCGGCGACGCGGCGTGCCAGCGCCTGCCAGGGGTCGAGGGCCCGGAAGGCGGCGTCGACCGCCGGGTACGCCAGGTGCGCGTCGTTGAGCTCGTACACGTTCGACGCGCCGACGGCGTGCGTCGTGACGATGCCCTGGGCGACGAGCCGGGCGAGTGCGTAGCGCACGCCGCGCTCCGAGCCGGTGCGCGCCAGCCGGTGCACCTGGGCGCCGGTCAGCGGCGTGCCCGCGCGCCAGAGCGTACGGAGCACCGTCGGGTCCAGTGAGGGGCCGAACACCCGTTCGGGGTAGGGCCAGTCCATGGAAGCACCTTCGTCGGCAATATTCTGCGGATATCCGCAGGATATCTCCGAATCCGTGCCTGGGGAAGCAGCAGGTGCCTCGGATCGGCGATCAACGTCGGCGCAGCAGACCCCGTCGGCGCGCGGGTCGGCCGGAGGTGGGCGAAGGCGCGACCGCGTCGGCCTGCCCGACGACGTGCGGGGCGGTCGCGAGCTGCGCGTGCACGGGCACGGCCTCGACGACCCGCGGGAACGTCTCGGGGGCGGGGCCGAAGGCCAGGCGCGCGCCCTTGACGACGCCCTGCCCGAGCGCGCGCCCGCCCGCGACGCCGATCGCGGCACCCAGGCCGTAGGGCGCGAGCCGCCCGACCGCGAGCCCGCCGAACCGGGCGGCCTGCGTGCGCAGCAGCTTGCGCGTGAGCTGGTTGTTGACCTTCTTGACCGTGCCCATCGGCATGCGGGTGAGCAGCACGCGGCCCACGCGGAACGTGGTCAGCTCGGTCGCGTCGCTCACGACCTTCGCGCCCGACTCGCCGAGCAGGGTCGACAGCAGCAGCGCCTTGCGGCGCTCGGTGTCGGTGACCTCGATGCCGTGCACCGACGCGACGGCGAGCGCGAACGCCGCGGACGCGCCGAAGAACGTCGCGACGTCGCTCACGGTCAGGGCGGTCGCGAGGCCCGTGCCGACGATCGGCGCGGCCGCCGCGGCGCCGACGGCGCCGCCCGTGCCCGCCACGACCAGCAGGTACTCCTTCTCGAGGAGCTCGACGACCCGGGCCGGGCTCGCGTCGGGGTTGCGGCGCCGCACGCTCTCGACGTGCGCGTGGATCGTCGCTGACGGGATCGTCACCGCCTTGTCGAGCGCGCCCTGCACGAGCCGCGGCACGTCAGCGCTCCCCGGACACCGTGAGCGTCGTCGTGGCGCCGTGCTCGAGCGTGCGCCCGACCGTGCAGTGCTGGTCGACCGCGCGGTGCACGACCGTCAGCAGTCGGTCGCGCGTCGCGTCGTCGAGGCCCGAGAGGTCGACCTCCATGACCTCGGCCAGCGCGGGGTAGCGGTCCTCGGTGGGGTGCGTCGCGCCGCCCACGCGGATGGTGACCCGGACGTCGTCGCCGAGGCGGTGCACGAGCGCGGCGTCGGCGGACAGGCCGCTGCACGCGCCGAGCGCGATCTTCAGCAGCTCGCCGGGGGAGAACGCCTCGGGGTCGCCCACCGACCCGATCCGCACCTCGGCGCCGCGCGAGCTGCGGCCGACGTACTGCCGCGTGCCGGTGCGCTCGAGCCACAGCGCGGTGTCGCCCGCGTTGGCGAGCGGGTCGGGGGTCGCCGTCCCCGTGGGTGCCGGGCTCCCGGCGACGTCGCGCGCGTCCTGGTCGGTCGTCATGGGGCGATCCTCGCACGCGGTCGCGCCGGGTTCTCGGTGAGTGCGCGACGGTGCACGGGCCGCCGCGCGGGGCCCGCCGAGCGCGGGCTTCGGCCGCTCCCGGGCCGCGGGAGGCGGACATTCCCCGCGTTCGGCGACCGCCCTGGCTCGGGCCGCGTGCGTCGTGCGGGGGGCGGGGGTGGCGACGGGGGACGGTGGCGCAGGTCACGGCGTCGGGGACCGGGTCGCGGGACTCGCGTGAAGGTCGTGTGACGGGCCTTCCCGTGGGAACAGACCATGGGGTCGGATCGTTGCGATGAGCAGGATGAAGCGATACGAGGAACTCGAGACCGAGGACGGCAAGGTCGTCCGCTACCAGCGACACGAGAACGGCGGCGGCCTCGTCGCCAAGGGTGCGCGCGTGCACGACAGCGCGTTCGTGGCCGACTCCGCGTGGGTCGACCCGGGCGCCGTCGTCGAGGCCGGCGCGTCGGTGGGCCGGTTCTGCTGGATCGAACCGGGCGCCGTCGTCTCCGAGCGCGCGCGACTGGGTTCGCACGTGCACGTCGGCCGTGACGCGGTCGTCGGCCGCGGCGCCCGCCTGGGTGCGCGCGTCGAGGTCGGTGCGGGTGCGCACCTGGACCCGGCGCTCGTCGTCGAGCCCGAGGCGCGGATCGCCGACGGCGCGCACGTCGAGCGCACCGGCTTCCCGCCGCACGTGCTCGCCGCCTGACGCACGCCTGAGAGCCGGCACGCCGCCCGGGCCGCCCCGGGCGGCGTGAGCGTGCCCGCGCGGGTCGTGCAGCGCGGTCGTGAGCAGCGACTTCACCCGGAGGGGCACCGTGCGGCCCGTTAGCGTCGGGGCCATGTCCCACGCGCAGCCCCCGCCGGCGGACCCGACCTCCCCGCCGACCACCGCCCCTGCGGGCGACGCCCGCCCCGCCGACGAGGCCCGTCCGGCGGTCGTGCTTCGCCAGGACCGCTCGACCGAGTCCGTGCTCGAGTGGGTCGAGCGGCTGGTCGGCCAGGGCCCGCAGGCCGTGGGGCGCGGCGAGATCAGCGCGCTCATGGCGCCGATGGGCTGGGACCTGACGTTCCCCGACGGCGCCGCGACGTCCGCGACTCTGCACCCGGTGGTCGCCGACCGCATGGTGCTGTTCCGCTACGCCGGCTCGCGGTACACGGCGGTGTCCGACCGCGCCCCGCTCGCCGTGCCCGCGGGGCCGCGCCTCGCGGTGGTGGAGCTCGTCGAGCAGGGGCACGGGCGCGTGCTGCGCGGCGACCACGAGCTGCCGATCGGCCCGGGGGACGTCCTGCTGCACCCGCCGCGCGGCCGGTACGGCGTCGCGTGGGAGACGGGCCCCTGCCGGCGGACCGTCGTGCTGCTGACGACGTCCCTCTACGGCCGGCGCCCCGACGCGATCCTGCGCGACGAGGACCTCGTGCTGCGCGACGCGCCTCTGGCGCCGGCCGCGCAGCACCTGCTGGAGGTGCTCTTCGACGACGACGTCGATGCCGTGGTGCGTCTCACCGCGACGCAGGCGCTGCAGGGGCTCGTGGCGGCCACGGTCGCGTCGGCCATCGACCGCGGGCAGGCGCCGCCCGAGCCGGGGATGCGCGACCGGGTCCGGGCGCTGCTCGTCGAGCGGTACGCGGACCCGGACCTCGACGCGGACGTGGTCGCGCGCGAGCTGCGCATCAGCAAGCGGCACCTGTTCGCGCAGTTCGAGGACAGCCGGGACTCGTTCGCGACGACGCTGCGGGACATCCGGCTCGAGCACGCCGCGGAGATGCTCGCGGGTGCCGACGACGGCGTGACGGTGCGGCGCGTCGCGCGCGAGACGGGGTTCGCCGGGACCGCCCAGCTGGGCCGGGCGTTCCGTGACCGTTTCGGGCTGACGCCCACGCAGTTCCGCGCCGCGGCGCTGCGCGGCCAGCCGCTGCCGACGTCGCGCTGACGGAGCGGCAGGTCAGGGCCCCGGCGGGGCCGTCGGCCGTGTGCGCCGCCTCACCTCCGCGACCACCTCCGCGACCGAGCCGAATGCGGCGAACCGGACCGCGTTGACGATTCGTGCGCGCGTGCGTGACGTACCGCGCAGTCTCACCCCGGTGAGGGGACCTAGGGCCTCCATGGTGTGGGCGACCCCCACCCCTCGTCGGAGGCTCCCGCATGCCCACGCAGTCCCGAGGTCGCGCTCCCGTGCGCCGCCTCATGTCGTTCGTCGCAGCGGCGCTCGCCGCGTTGCTCGCGCTGCCCGTGCTCACGGCACCGGCGGCTGCGGCAGACCCCCAGTACCTCGGCATCACCAAGTCGGTGGACCGCGGCGAGCTCGCGCCGGGCGACACGTACACGTACAGCGTGCAGGTGGCGTGCTCGGAGGCGTCGTGCCTCGACGCGGTGCTGACGGACCCGCTGGGCGAGCACGCGGGGCACGAGCTGCTGGACGTCGAGCTGCTGCCGTCGACGCCGGGTCTGACGTTCGTCCCGACGTGGACGTCGGGCGGCACGACGTCGGCGACGGCGCCCGCGGTCGTCGCGGCCGACACGCGGCTCGACGTCGCGTTCACGCAGCCGACCGTCAGCCCGACGGGTGAGGGCATCCAGGCGGGTCAGACGTTCTCGGTGCAGCTGACGCTGCGCGTGCCGACCGACCTGCCGCCGGGCACCACGACCACGCACGTCAACACCGCGACGGTCACGGCGACCAACTCGGCGCCCGCGACCGCGTCGGCGCAGGTCGAGGTCACGGTGCCGGTGACCGTGGCCGTCACCCCCGCCAAGTCGTGGACGCCGGCCCAGCAGGCGTTCGCCGCGGGTGCGCCGTCGACCATCACGATCGGCGCGACCAACGCCGCCAACGTGCCGGCCGACGCGCTCGTGCTGCAGGAGCCCGCGGTCGCGCCCGAGGGTGCCGCGACCCTCGACGCCGCGAACCCGTTCACGCTCGTCGACCTCGTGTCGCTCAGCGGCGTGCAGGTGCCGACCGGCTGCACCGCGGTGCGCGTCGACGCGTACGTGCAGCGTGCGGGCTCGTGGACGTGGGTCGCGGGCGACGGCGGTCTCGTGCTCCCCGGCGGCGTCGACGCGGACGCCGTCGGGGGCCTGCGCGTGACGTGCGACGGCCCCGTGGCCGTCGGCGACACGCTGTCGCTCGACCTGGGCGTCGCGCAGCGCGCGACGCACCGCACGACCGGCGCCGATCTGTCGGTCGCGACGAGCTCGCTCACCAACACGGTCGCGGCGACCGTCGAGGTCGACGGGCAGGACCCGGTGTCCGCGACGGCGACCGCGCCGTACCGCGTCGACCCCGCGCGCCTGGGCACCGAGGTCGTCAAGGACTTCGCGCCGGCGCGCGTCTCGGCCGGCGAGCCGAGCGTGCTGAGCCTCGTGGCGTCGCAGACGTCCGACGTGCCGGTCCGCGAGCTGCGCGTGAGCGACCTCGACTTCTTCGGCGCCGACCCCGCGTTCGGCGGGTTCGACGGCGCGCCGTCGTGGCCGACCGGCGCGACGGGCGCGTCGGTCGTCTACCACCTGTCCGACGGCTCGACGCCGTCCGTCACGTTCGCCGCGGGCGACGTGCCGGCCGCCCCCGCGCTGGGCGCGGGCGTGCACGTCACCGGGTTCGAGCTCGTGTTCACGGGCTCGATCGCGCCGGCCGCCGAGCCCGCGCGCGCCCGCGTCACGGTGCTCACCGCCGAGACCGCGACCGGCCCGGTGCGCCAGCTCGACAACACCGCGACGGTGCGCGTCGAGGCGCCCAACGGCAACACCGCGCAGGGCACGGACAACGCGCGCCTCACGGTCGTGCCCGCGTCCATCGAGGTGGGCCTGGCCAAGACGGTCCGCCCGAACGCCCAGCTGCGCCCGGGCGACACCGCGGTCACCGAGCTGCGCACGACGCTCGCGGTGTCGTCGTCGTACGTCACGGCGCGCGACCTCGTCGTCACCGACGCGTGGGACGGCGCCGCGCGCGGCTTCTGGGACGGCTTCGACCTGACGGCGATCGCGCCGACGCAGGTGCCGTCGGAGACGTCGGTCGAGGTGCGCCTGCAGACGTCCGTCGGCACGTGGGTCACGGTCCGCACGGAGCCCGCGCAGGGCGCGGCGTGGCTGCTGCAGCTCGACGCCGCGGAGCTCGCGGCCGGGCTGCCCGGCGGCACCGCCCTGTCCGACGTCACGGGCGTCGAGCTGCGCCTGCACGACGCCGACGGCTTCGAGGAGAACACGACCGTCACGCCGTACCTCGTGACGACCGCGCGCGGCACGCTGCGCAGCGGCGGCACCCTGCCCGAGGGCACGACGACGCTGCGCAACGCGGCGACCGTGGTCGGCAGCGGCACGACCGGCGGCGGCACCCCGGTGTCCGACGGCGACGACGCGGACGACGACGCGGCGGTCACCCCGCCGCCGCCCGGCACGGGCCCGGTGGAGGTCCGCAAGACGTGGACGCAGCCGACGGTCGCCGCGCAGTCGGGCCAGCAGCGCACGACGCGCGTCGCGTGGCGGACCGCCGCGGGGGCGTCGTCGGTGACGCTCACCGACCCGGCCGCCGCGACGGACCCGGCCGCGGCCGACCCGGCGGGCACGCTGCTCGACGCGTTCGACCTGGTGCGCGTGCAGCCGATCGCCTACTCGGCGACGCCGTTCACGAACGGCTGGTACCTCAGGTACGACCGCGTGACCGACGTGCGGCTGCTGCTGCCGGACGGCGCGGGCGGCCGGTCCTGGCAGTCGGTCACGGCGCCCGCGGGCGGCTGGACCAACGGCGGCGGGTTCGTCGGGTACACGCTGACGGCGCAGCAGCGCGCCGACGCGTGGGGCGTGCAGCTCGTCCTGGAGGAGAACGGCCCCGCGCGCGCCGCGGCCCGCCAGGCCGGCGCCGCCCTCGACCCGTTCGCGCCGGCCGTGGGCACGGGCGTCGCGGCGTCGTCGATCGACCGCACGCTCGACCTGCAGTGGCAGATCCGTGAGGTGCGCCGCACGGGCGGCTGGGTCACCGACGAGGAGACCTACAACGCGGGCGCCGCGGGCGTCGTGCGCAACACCGTGGGCATCGCGGCGCAGCGCACCGACGGCGTCGTGACCGCGCAGGAGCGCGCGGACATCACGATCACGGGCTCGACGCCGCTCGTGCGCGTCGACAAGACCGTGTCGACGGGTGACGTCGCGTACGTGCCGCGGCCCGGCGTGGTCCCGGCGGACCAGTGGCCCACGCGCACGTTCGGCCTCACGGCGTGGAACGACGCCGTGGCCCGCGCCTCGTACCTGCGCATCACCGACCCGGCCTGCTCCGACGTCGACGTGCAGGGCACGGCGTGCGCGCTCGCGGACCCGACCGCCGACCCGTTCGCGGCGTCCGTGGACTGGCTCGCACCCGGCAGCGGCGAGAGCCCGTTCGACCGGTTCGACCTGACGAAGGTGCGGTTCTCCGCGACGCGTCCGGCCGAGGTGGACCTCGCGGCGTCGACCGCGTGGCTGCTGCGGTACGCCGACGGCGACTACACCAGCGAGCGCACGACCGTCGCGGCGCTGCTCGCGATGACGCCCGCGCAGCTCGCGGACGTCGTGGCGCTGAGCGCGACGTTCCAGGGCACCGACCCGGCGGTGACGGGCGGCACGATCACGCAGGGCAACCGCCTGCGGCTCGACCTCGACACGCGCCTGCGCACCGAGGTCCGGTCGACGGGCCAGGCGCAGACGCTGCGCGCCGGCGAGTCCGTGACGGTCGAGAACCACATGTACGCCCAGTCGTACGACCCGGTGCTGGACCCGGCGGGCGCGACGATCGCCGCCGGCACCGACGGCGTCGACGTGCGCCTCACGGGCGGCGAGATCAACGTGGGCGTCGCCAAGACGATCTCGCCCGCGGTGGTCACCGAGCCGACGCGCGACGAGCCGCTGACGGTGCGCCTGACGGCGACGAACGGCACGGCCCCGGCGGGCACGCTCGCGCCGGCGCAGGTGCGTCTGCAGGACGACGCGACGACGTCGCCGGAGTTCTGGGACCGGTTCGACCTGGTGGGCCTGGGTGCGGTGACGCTGCCTGCGGGCGCCGACCAGGTGCAGGTCGACGTGCACGGGCCGTTCGGGCCCGGCGGCGCGGACGCCTGGGTGACGGGTACGCCGGGGGCGACCCCGACGCTGCCGGTCGCGGCGGAGCGCGCCGGTGAGGTCGACGGCGTCCGGTTCGTGCTGTCGCGCGCCGACGGTGCGTTCTTCTCGGACGCGGTGCCCGCACCGGGCTGGTCGACGACCGCGCAGCTGCAGGTGCGGCTGCGGGACGTCACGCGCACGGGCGGCGACCCGATCGTGCTGGACGCCGACCACCACGAGGTGACCAACACGGTGGTGGGCCAGGCGGACCGGCTCAACGGCGAGGCGTCGCAGGAGCGCGCGAGCGCCGCCGCGGTCGACCTCTTCGAGGGCACGCACCGCCTCGCGGTCGACAAGCTCGCCAACGAGGGCAACCGCACCGTGCAGGTCGGCACGGCCGTGCCGTGGGACCTGTCGTTCCGCAACGCGGGCAGCGGCTACCTCGACGTCGCCGAGCTGCGCGACACGCTGCCCGAGCACCTCGTGTGGACGGGTGAGACCGCGCCGGTCGTGACGGTGCCCGCGGGCAGCGCCATGGGTGACCAGGTGACCGTGTCGGTCGACGGCGACGACCTGGTGCTCGCGTGGCCGCAGGACGCGCGCCGCCTGGCGCCGGGCGAGCGCGTGGCCGTGCGTCTGGTGCTCGAGCTGCAGCCCGGTCTGTCGGCGGGGCAGCGCGCGGTGAACACCATGGCCGTGCGCACCGCGCAGACGCTCGAGGCGTGCACGCCGCTCGACGGCTCGCGCCCCGTGACGGGCGCGTGGGCGGACGACGCGACCACGTGCGGCTCGGCCGACCACGTGTCGCCGCGCGCGGGGTCCAACCTGTTCGCCGTCAAGGGCGTGCGGGGCTCGCAGCCCGGTGCGGCGACGGCCGACGGCCAGGAGTGCACGACGCGCCTGACCGCGACGGGCGGCCACTACCACCGCACGCCGTGCATCGCGCGATCGCTGGCCGGTGCGCAGGACGACTGGGTGCTGCGCGCGCAGAACGCGGGCACGACGAGCGTCGACGAGCTGACGATCTTCGACCCGCTCGCGGCGACCGGTGACCGCATGATCATCACGGGCGGCGAGCGCGGCTCGGTGTACCGCCCGCAGGTCGTGCCCGGTTCGCTGCAGGTCACGGCGCCCGCGGGTGCCGTGGTGGTGACCGAGGTGACGACGACGGCGGACGTGTGCGCCGGCACGTGGGCCGGCCTGCAGGACCAGGCCGTCTGCGAGCAGTCGGGCGAGACGTGGTCGGTGGCCGACGACGCGACCGACTGGTCGGCCGTCACGGGCCTGCGCGTGCACGTGGACCTGCGGCCGTCGGCCGCGGGGGCGCTGCTGAGCGGGCAGTTCGTCGACGTGACGTTCTCGACCGTCAACGTGCTGGCGGGCGACGACGTCGTCGACGGCGTGCCCGCGGGCTCGGCGGCCGACGCGGTGGTCGCGTGGAACCAGTTCGGCGTGAAGTACCACGACGTGGGTGCGCCGACGTGGTCGAAGATCGCGCCGCCCAAGATGGGCGTCGAGGTGCTGACCGGCCCGATCGAGGTCCGCAAGGTCGTCGAGGGCCCGGCGGGCGGCTACGCGCCGGCGTCGTTCGGCGCCGACGTGGTCTGCACGCTCGACGGCGTCACCCTCGACCTGGGGGCCGCCGCGACGCTCACGCTCGACGAGGGCAACGGCTGGACGGCCCGCGTCGACGGCGTGCCGGTGGGTGCGCGGTGCGACGTCACCGAGACCGGTGAGCCCGGCAGCCACGGCGAGACGACGCGGTCCGGCACGGTCCGGCTCGAGGTCGACGCGCCCGCGGGTGCGGACGGCGCCGTGCCGACCGCGCAGGTCGCGACGCTGACCAACACGTACGCGTTCGGCGGCCTGAGCGTCACCAAGCGCGTGGACTCGACCGCGACCGCGGGCCTCGAGGGGCCGTTCACGTTCGCGCTGACCTGCACCGCGGCGGGCACGGGTGCGCCCGTGACGTTCGACGGCGCCGACGCGCTGACGTTCACGCTCGCCGACGGCGAGACGTTCACGGCCCCGGACGAGGTCATCCCCGCCGGTGCGACGTGCGCGCTGACCGAGACCGACAGCCGCGGCGCCGACCGCGTGCTGCTGGTCGGGGATGGCGTCGTGCCGACCGGTCCGGGTGCGGCCGACGTGACCGTGGGCGCCGACGGCGCAAGCGTCGAGGTCGTCAACGGGTTCGACGCGGGTGTGCTCGAGGTCCGCAAGGTCGTCGACGGCGCCGGTGCGGCCACGTGGGGCGCGGGTGCGTCCTTCGGGTTCTCCGCGGTCTGCACGTACGACGCGCGCACGGTGCTCGACGAGTCGTTCGACCTGCTCGCGGGCGGGCTGCGGACGTTCGGGCCGTTCCCGGTGGGCACGTCGTGCCGCGTGCTGGAGACGGCCGCGGGCGGCGCCACGAGCTCGGTGCTCGCACCGGCCGACGGCGTCGTGACGGTCGAGCCCGCGTCCGACGAGGGCGAGGTCCCGGCGGCCGTGGTGACGGCGACCAACACGTTCGACGTCACGTCGGTCGAGGTCGTCAAGCAGGTCGCGGGCGCCACGACGGCGCCGGGCGCGGCCGGGCCGTTCACGGTCGAGCTGGTGTGCACGTGGCCGGTCGACGGCCAGGACGTGCCGCTCGACGTGCCCGGCGGTGCGCAGCGCACGCTGCGGGCGCCGACCGCGCTGACCGCGTCGTGGACGGGCCTGCCCGTCGGCGCGGACTGCACGGTCACCGAGACGGAGACGGGCGGGGCCGCGCAGGTGGCCGCGACCGTGCGCGTCGAGGGGCGCGAGCCCGTGAGGTCGACGGGTGCCCGCGTGCCCGTCGTCGGGCTGGCTGGGACGACCGCGCCGGGGCAGGCCGTGGTCGAGCTGGTCAACACGTTCGACGCGCCGCCGGCGGACGGCGGCACGACCGCCGCGGACCGTGACCCGCTCGCGCTGACCGGTGCGGACGTGCTGCGCGCCGGCCTGGGGGCCCTGCTGCTGCTGGCAGCCGGTGGCCTGCTCGTCGCCCTGCGGAGGCGACGGGCCTGAGGACCGGTGGCGGCCGGCATCCCCCCCGACGCCGGCCGCCACCGCTGCACGACGCCGTCCGGGTGAACTCACCCGGGCGGCGTCGTCGTGCCCCCGTGGGGGTGCAGGATGACGCCCATGCGTAGCGACATCTTCGACCAGGCGAACCTCGAGGTCGAGAACGGACAGCGGTTCTTCCTGCAGAACTCCAAGATGCTCAAGGTGACCCTCGGCGAGCCCGTGCTCGCCGCGAAGGGTTCGATGGTCGCCTACCAGGGGGCCGTGCAGTTCCACCACAAGGGCTCGGACACGCTGGCGAAGTTCGTCAAGCGCGCGATCAGCTCCGACGACCAGGCGCTCATGACCGTCTCGGGGCAGGGCGACGTGTTCTTCGCACGGTTCGCCGAGACGGTGTTCATCATCCACCTCGAGGGCGACGCGATCAGCGTCGGCGGCGCGTCGCTGCTCGCGTTCGACGCGACCCTGCAGTGGGACCTGCACCGCACGCGCGGCGCCGGCATGATGACCGGCGGCCTGTTCAACACCCTCATCCAAGGCCACGGGTCCGTCGCGCTGACGTCCGACGGCCAGCCCGTCATCCTCGACTGCTCGCAGCAGCCCACGTTCGTCGACCCCAACGCCGCTGTGTGCTGGTCGGCGAACCTCGTGCCCGAGGTCGTGTCGAGCATGAACATGAGCTCGCTACTGCGCGGCGGCACGGGGGAGGCGTTCCAGTACAAGTTCCACGGCCCGGGCTTCGTGGTCGTGCAGCCGTCCGAGGGGTTCGCGGGGCTGGGGCAGACGAGCTGACGCCCCGTCCCGGCCTGCGGGTGTGAGGGGTTGTCGTCGCCTCGCGACGGCAACCCCTCACGCTCTCCCGGGGCGGGCGGGCGGGAGGTGCGGGGCGGGCGGGAGGTGCGGGGCGAGGACCAAAGGGCCGCGCGCCGGTCAGGGCGGGGCCGAGAGACTGCACCCGGCGCCGCGACCTCGGCGGCGCACGTCGCTCACCACCGGGCTCGAGGACGGGACGCATGGCACGACTCTCGTGGGCCGGCCCCGCGGCCCTGCTGGCCGCCGCGCTCGTCGCGTGCACGCCCGCCGCACCGCCGCCGGTCGAGGCGGAGCTCGAGCGGGGGCCAGGTCCGTCGCAGGCCGTCGTCGACGGTCCGGTGACGCTTCGCCTGCCGGACGGCGCCGAGGTGGTCCCCACGCCGCTCGCGCTCGCCTCCGCGCGCGCCGCCGTCGAGGGTGCCGACTTCGCGGTGCTGTCGCGCACGCCGGCCGACGACACGCTGCTGGGGCTCGACGTGCTGCCGACCGGGGATCTGGTTGTTCAGCGCGTCCCGGAGAACCAGTACCAGGGCGGTGCCGCGGTCGCCGAGCCCTCGGCCATCGGCACGTACGACGGGCACCGTTTCGAACCCTGGCCTGAAACGGACGGCATGGTGCCCGGGGACGCACCGCGTCAGCTCTACGGCGCGGACGCAGGGCAGGGCGCCGTGGCGTGGGCCGAGACAGCCAGCATCCGGCTCGACCAGTCGAACTGGCGGGTGTTCGCGCGGGACGACACGGGGCGGACCTCGCTCGTGGCCACGTCGGAGGAGGTGATCGACGGGCCGATGCCGGTGCTGAACGGCGACGCCCGCCCCGTCGTGGCCGACGGCCGCGTGTACTGGGCGACACCCGCCCCGGCCGGCGCCGGCGATCTTCAGATGCAGGTGGTGTCACGCGACGTGCGCGGCAGGGGACCGCTCAGCGTCGAGGCGCGGGGCGCGGCCAGGCCCGCCGTGGGCGACGACGGGCTGTACGTCGTGCGCACCTACCGCGACGACCCGACGATCGCGGACGGTCGGTCCGTCGTCGCGGCTGCGGCGGGCGGGGGCGACACGGCGCCGCTGCTGACGGTGGACGGGCCACCCGGTGTCAACGTCGTCGACCTGGTCGCCGACGGCTCACGCCTCGCGTTCGTCACGTCCGCACCGTCCTTCAGCACGGGCACGGTGTACGTGCACGACCCGTCGAGCGGCAGCCTGGTCGCCGTCCCGACCGCGGGCGCCGGCCAGCGCACGGACCTCGCGCTCTGCGGCGACCGGCTCGTCTGGACGACGAACGACGGCAGCGGTGTGGCTGCCGGCACCGTCTTCGTCCTCGACGTGCCGACCCTCGACCTGCGCGAGGTCGAGGTGGAGGGCGGTTACGGCACGGTCATGTGCGCGGGTGACGTCGTCGCCTGGCAGTCGCTGCCGTCACCGGACGGGTTCGCGACGACGACCGTGGTGCGCTGGGGGTGAGGTCCCGCGCCGTGCGCGCGATGCAGCGCACGGTGCCGGCCGGCCGGTGCACGCCGAGCGGTGGGGGCCGAGCGGTGCGGGCCGGGCGGTGCAGCCCGGACGGTGGGTGATCGCCCGGTCGGCGCCTGTCACAGCGGGCGGTGCGGCGTGGGTCGGACGTCACGCCCGCGGGGGCTGGCCTGCGGGTTCGCGTGTCGGTACGTTCGCGACCGTGCGTCTGAACCGGCCGTCGGCCCGTCCCGCCCTGCTCGCCGTCGCCGCGGTCGCGGCCCTCGCCGCGTGCTCGTCCGGCACGTCGCCCACGCCGGGTGCGTCGCCCAGCACGTCGGCGCCGACGGTCGTCGCGTCGCCGTCGCCCACCGCGTCCGCGACGCCCGACGTACCCGTGGTCGCGGCGCCCGCGGAGTGCGACGCGGTCGAGCTCGCGCCTGGGGCGAGCGTCACGGGCGCCGACCTGTCGGCGTGCGTCATCGGGTTCTCGCTGGCCGCGGGCAGCGGCCACGAGCACGTGCAGTCCGGCGACTCCACCGCCGAGGTCGACTTCGTGTTCTCCGACGCGCCCGCCATGACCGGCACGATGGTCGACGCCGACGGCACCACGTCGTTCGTGCTCACGCAGGACCGGTCGTGGATCACGATCGACGGTCGCTGGGTCGAGGGCGACGTCACCAGCAGCGACTCCGAGAAGGTGCTCGCCGGCACGGTCGGCACCGGGTACCGCACGCTCGCCGACCCGTCCGTCAGCGCCGGCATGATCGCGATGTCGCCCACGTACACGGTGCAGCCCGACCAGGACGTCGTCGACCTGGTCAACGGCGGCGAGGTGCACGCGTGGCGCCTGCAGTCCGACGCGCCGTTCAGCATGGCCGGCGTCGACATGCAGGAGCTCATCGTGTGGCTCGCCGACGGGCACGTGGTCGTCGGGACGCAGGGCACCGGGACGTTCGGGGGAGTGCAGACGACGACCGTGCAGCAGTTCACCGACTGGGGCGTGCCCGTGGTGGTCGAGCCGCCGGTGGGGTGAGGTGGGGCGTCCGGGTGGAGAGGCAGACCTTCGAAGAGCCTGTCGTCGATCGGACTGCCGTTCGCCCACGGTGGGCCCCCGTGTGTCGCTACGGTTCCGCTCACCACGTGATGCCCCGCGTGCTCATCCCTGGGGCTCACCCCGTCGAGCAGGAGGTCCAGCGCCGCATGCGAGCTGCCTCGACAACTATCCGCACCGTGGGAAGTCTCACGGTCACGTTGCTCACCGTGTCTGTGCTCGTCGGCGCTGCGCCAGTCGACACCCCCGGCGGAGAAGTGATCGCCGAGGGGACTTTCGATCTGAGCGACGCGGACGCGGCTCCCCCTCCCTCGGCCACCCTCTTCGCCTGGCCCGCCAACGAGGTGCTCGCCGACCTCGAGGTCGGCGAGCAGGTGCATCTCGAACCTGTTGGCGCTGCGGAGGTCGCGGGCGACGGATCCTTCACGGTGACGGTCGACGACGCCGAGACCCTGGAGAGCTACGCCTCCGGCTACGGCGAGGTGAACCTCTACCTGAGCGCCGACAACGGCGCGTCGGAGTTCGCCAGCTCCTTCGCCGTCTCTGTCGCCGATGTCGCCCAGGGGAGCGGCGACGACGCCAGCGTCGTCGATCTCGGAACCGTGAGCGAGGTAGGACACCTGGTCGAGGAACCTGCTGCTGCCGGCGAGGTCGAGCTCGGGGGCTACGTGGAGAAGTCGTGCTCCACGGCCAAGCGCACGAACCTGGGGAACTTCTGGGTACCGATCGGCGGTCTGTTCTCCACGAACCCCGGTTCGTCGGTCGACTTCCAGTACTCCACCGGTCAGTCCAGCACGCTTGGTGTCGCTGCTTCGACGAAGGGGCCGACGACGGGATTCAGCGTCAGCGGCACCAGCTCCATCAGCTCGACGAGCACGGTCGACTACCCGACCATGTCCGGTAAGGGAAGCAAGCTCGCGCGAACGCAGGTGCGGTACGGCAAGTACGCGGTCACGTGCCAGACGGTGCGGCAGCAGCCCAAGCCCGTCTCCGTGACGACCTACACGGTCAGGCCCGATCTGTGGGTCGGTGGGACGAGCTTCGCTGCTGTGTCGACACCGTCCGCGAGCTACTGCACGTCCTACCTCAAGGGCTCGACCTTCACCAAGGACAAGAGCAAGCAGGTTCAGTGGAACGGTGCCGTCACGGTGTACGGGGTGGGCCTGAGCGCGCAGACCGGGTGGAGCTCCAAGGGCAAGCTCGTCGTCAAGTTCCCGAACGCCGGTGGCAAGGTGTGCGGGTCCGGTGGGTACGCGACGGAGTCCACGGCCTACCAGATCGTCGTCAAGTGAGCAGGGCGGGGGTGCGCGCGTCCGCGGTGGCCCTCGGGTTGGTCGTCGCGGGGGCGGTGCTGAGCGCGTGCGCCCCCGCCGACGACGGCCCGCTGACGGGGCCGCGCCCGGAGGCGGACGACGTCCACGTGTGCCTGCCCGCGGGCACCGACCGGCAGGTGTACTTCGGTGAGCCGTTGACCAACACGGGGGACGAGCCGGTGGAGATCACCCGGATCACCGGGTCGGGGGACAACCTCGACACGGTGCACTACTTCGTCGACGTCGAGGGCCCTGCCCGGGGAGAGCTCCTCGGGGGGTTCGCGTGGCCTGCCGGTGACGACCTGATCGGCCCCGAGGAGCAGGTGCTGGCACGTATGGCCGCGCCTGACGGGACGGTCGTCGAGCCCGGGGCCACGGTGTCGCTGATCGTGCAGGCCGTGCCCGAGTCGCCGGACGAGTACGCGGCGGTCAGCAGAACCGTCGTGTACTACCGCAGCGGCGGGGACACGTACCGCGAGCCGGTGCTGGTCGAGTACGGGGTCGCACCCGGTGCGCAGTGCTGAACGTGGTGCCGCCGTCGCGCTGGTGACGCTGCTCGCGGCCGCCGGGTGCACCGGCCCTGCCGCCGAGGGCTTGCCGGCGGGGGCGTACGTCGCCGTGCTCAACGCCAGCGCGGCACCGTCCCGCACATGGGCGAACACCTTCTGCTCGGGTGCGTTGGTCGCCCCGGACCTGGTCGTGACCGCCGCGCACTGCTTGCGCGACGGCCCCCTGCCCGACGTGCTCGTCGGCGAGCACGACCTGTGCGCCGACCCCGTCGCCGGTGAACGCCGCGCCGTCGTGCGACGCCTGCTCGGGGAAGGTCCGGCCGCCGAGCTGGCGTTGCTGCGGCTCGGGCAGCCCGTCGCCGCCGACGTCGCGGAGGTCGCGTCGCTCCCCGACATCGGCACCACGACGGTCGCCGTCGGCTGGGGGCGTGTCGACACCGACCAGAGGCGGCCCTGCCAGGCCAAGACGATGCCCCTACGGGTCGTGGACGGCCACGAGTGCACACCGGTCCTCGCCGCCGCTGATGACGCCGACCGCGCACCCGGCCGGTGGGTGTGCATGACCCCGACCGGCACGCAGAACACCTGCATCGGCGACAGCGGATCCGGTGCCTACACCCTCAAGGGCGGGCGCCTCCGTCTGCAGGGCATCACCCTGGGAGGGCTCGGCTGTGGACCCGACGAACCTGGCCTGTACGCGAGCCCCGACGCCGTCGCGGTGCTGCTGCAGCAGGCCGGGCAACCGGGGGCTTCGTAGGCTGGGTCGAGGGCGACGTCACCAGCAGCGACTCCGAGAAGGTGCTCGCCGGCACGGTCGGCACCGGGTACCGCACGCTCGCCGACCCGGCCGTCAGCGCCGGCATGATCGCCATGTCGCCCACGTACACGGTGCAGCCCGACCAGGACGTCATCGACCTGGTCAACGGCGGCGAGGTGCACGCGTGGCGCCTGCAGTCCGACGCACCGTTCAGCATGGCCGGCGTCGATATGCAGGAGCTCATCGTGTGGCTCGCCGACGGGCACGTGGTCGTCGGGACGCAGGGGACGGCACGTTCGGGGGAGTGCAGACGACGACCGTGCAGCAGTTCACCGACTGGGGCGTGCCTGTGATGGTCGAGCCGCCGGTGGGATGAGGTGGGTCGGGCCAGGGCATCGAGCCGGCCGACGAGGCTGCGTGCAGGCGCGCCGGCCGATGTCCGGCCACCTGGCCGTCGGGTACCGCCGGTCACGCACGTGGTCCCCGGCTCATCCGCGAGCCGGGGACCACGGCGCCGTGCATCGACGTCAGCAGGTGAAGGCCGCCTGGCACACGCGGACGTCGTACGGGCTGAAGTCGACCTGCATCAGTGGCCAGGACGACACGATGCCGACCGCCTGGCCGTTGATCGTCCCGCCGCCCCAGTTCAGGCCCACGAACGTCACGTCGTTGGCCGACGGGCTGTTGGTGACCCGGAACACCGGGCCGCCCGAGTCGCCGCCCTGTGACGAGTAGGTGCCGATGTACTGGCAGTTCTGCGCGATCCCCGGCATGCCGTCGATGTTGGCGATCCGCACGCAGCTCTGCGTGATGGAGCCGGTGCTCATCCCCGACGTGCGCCCGACCGCGCGGACGGCTCCGGTCGGCGCACCCGCGGCCGTGATCCGGTAGGTGCTCGTCCCGTTCCAGGTGCTGTGGTCGTTCAGGGAGGACGGCCGGGCGATGTAGCCGCGCGTGGTTCCGGTGTAGTCGCCGTCGTACGCGCCGAACGCCGCGTCGCTCAGGCGGCACTGGTTGCCGGAGGGGCAGTTCACCGAGCCCGACGTGTCGCCGTACGGGTTGCCCGTGTAGAGCGGCGGGTCGAGGACCTCGTAGCCGATCCGGTTGGCCGTGTTGATGATGCTGCCGAGCGGCACCGACGGCTGCCAGTGGTAGGTGCCGTCCGCCTGGGCGTAGTCGATCGAGCAGTGCGAGTTGGTGAGGTACCCGTTGAGCGGGGTCGTGAGGTTCACGATCCGCGCGTTGACGCCGAGAGTGCAGTTGTACGCGCTGAAGATGGTGCCGATGTCCCCGAAGATCGGCTTCACGAACTGGATCTGCTGACCGCCGGCGACGGGACGGTGGTCGTCGCGCAACGTCGGGGAGAAGTCCGCCTCCACGATCTTCAGAGCGTCGTCGGGAATGCCGAGACCCTGCGCTCGTGCAGTGATCGCGGTCGAGTCGGACCCCGGTGGGACTCCGATCGTGACGGTGTTGTGGCGTTCGTCGGCGTCCGAGAAGACCAGGCCGGAGAGGTGCTCGTCGATCGTCGCCTGCCACTGCTTGAGCTGGTCGAAGGTGTAGGTGGCCGAGGTGGTGCGCACGCGCGCTCCCTCGGCCAGGGCGCCGAGCACGTCCAGACGCTCGATGTGCTGCTGCGTCGCGCGCGCCGTCATCGCGCGGGCGATGTCCCCGGCTGAGCGCAGCCGGAGCGACGTCGGTGCCGTGGTGGCGACGGTGACGACTTGCCGACCTCCCTCCTCGTCCAGCCACGCGCCGGCGAACCCGTCGAGGCCGCGGGTGGCCTCCAGGAGGGCCTGGTCGGCGTCGACCAGGCTCGGGTCGACCTGCACGGGTGTGGTGATCTGGCTGAGCTGCCTCTGCACCGCTGTGAGCGTGACCGGGTCGACGGTGGGTGCCGGCTGGGCGGGCTCGGCCGCGGTCGGGCCGACCCCGGCAGCGCTGGAAGCGCCGGCCAGGACGAGCAGAGTCAGCGCGGCAGCGGTGCAGGACAGTGAACGGGTACGGCGGAGCATGTCGATCCCTCCCCGGGATGGCATGTGACCGGTTCGCCGGGCGACATCGTCGTCATCCCGACCCTGACGAGTGATGACGCTAGTCATGGGTCATGCGCAGGAGAGACCGCCGAATGAGGCTCTTCTTCACTCGAACGGGTTCACAACCAGGGCATCGCCCAGAGAGTCCACGCAGCGACTGCGGTCATGACGACCAGCGCTCCGATGATGACGACGACGGCCGCCGCGCTCAGGGTGCGAGGACGCGCAGCCAGGAGCACGGACGTCAGCACGGACACGGCGAGCGCCGCCGTGAGGGGCCACGCGGCGCCCACGCGCCGCGGCTCGCAGCCCGCCGGCGCGGGTGCGATGGCGAGGCAGGTGCCGTCGACAGGGGTCACCCACCGCACGGCGAACCACGACCATGCGCTCAGGAGAAGCCCACCGACGACGCTGATCACGACCACAGGCACGCGGCGCCGGCGCGGTCCCTGGGCCTGCGGGTGGCGATGCTGTTCCATCGGAGAAGTCTGCCGTAATCGACGCTTCTCTTGCCTGCCTTTCGGCGCGGCGGCGCGAGGCCGTGGTGACGGACTCCGTCGTGAGCCGCTGGCCGTCTCGTGTCGTCGCGGCCCGCGTGCTGCTCAGCAGTGCCGGTCGAGATCGTCGACAGGTCTCTGACCACGCCTCTCGCCTGTCCCCTCAGCCAGCCCCGCCGAGGACAGGTCACGCACGCGGACGAGTGCCGCGCAGCGTCAGTCTTGCACGGGCCGCGAGCGGCGAACCAGGTACCCGATCAACGTCAGAGCAGCCAGCGGAAGGACCGGGAACACCGCGAACAACGTCACCGCTTGCGGCACCGCCGTGCACTCCTGCGCGAAGCACCTACCGTCCAGCGTCGCCCACAGCGCCACCGCCCACACCGCGACCACGACGCACGCGACGGCCTTCGCCAGGACATCGCGCCGCAGCGGCCCGCGCTCGCGACGCGCGGTCGCGACGTCCATGAACACCGCCACGACTCCTGCGGCGAGTAGCAGGCCGTCGGCGGTGATGCACCAGATCCACCCGGGGATCACTGCGCTCATGAACAGCGTCACGTAGTCGACGGCTGCCAAGCCCATCGTCACGGCGAACGCCACCCAGATCGCCGACCACAGCCGCTTGCTTGTCACCAGGTGAGCGTCGGTGTCCTGGCTAGCCACATTCGGGGATGTCGACATGCCCATGCTTCCCTGCCTCCGATACGTCGATCTGGGCTCCGGCGGTCAGTTCCGATTCCACCCAGGGGGTTTGAATGTCGTCGCTCAGGACGGTGAAGCAGGTCCGTTCGGACGGCCGACACGAGGGCGGCCAGGCAACCGATCATCCCAAGGAAGGCGAGCGCGACCACGATCCAGCCCGCGGTGCGCCTCCAGGTCGTGAAGGTCACCTTGACCTGGTGCTGACGGCTTCATCGACGGCCAGGAGGTGAGCGATGCAGCCGGTGGCGATCGAGCGCAAGGAGCTCGCGTCGATCAGCACTCGGTCCCCGGCGAGAGCGATGCTCGCGTTCTTGAGCTGCGTCTCAGTGGATTTACGCGATTTCAACTGCATCCTGGTGAGACTTCCGAGCCCGTGGGCTATCGAGTTCCGGGCGGTCGCAACCCCCATCACGAAATCCCACGAGATTCCTCGAATGCCGAGCCAGTCCTTGTAGTGGTCTCGTTGGCTTTTCCAGGAGGATGTCGCGTTGATTGCTGCGGATTGCCACAGTTCCAAAAGGCGTTGCGCCGTGGGTAGATCCATCTCCGCCTCGACCTCGTCGATCAGGCGGTCGGCGCAGAACGCTTCGGTGATCGAGGCGATCCGGATGACTGCGGCGTCGCGCTGCTCCCCGAGGCGGGATTGCTGTGCTGAGCGCAGGCGCCGGCGCGCAGGCGGGGAGCTCGCCGCGGTGCGTTCGGCTGTGAGGTACCCGGCGACCGCGCGGTTGATCAGGGTGCACGCAGTCTCGGCCGCCTCGGTGGCCACGTAGGGGATCACGGTCGCGCGTGCCCGCGCCGCACCCGGGTCGGCTTCCCCTTGCGGGGCGCTGTCCCCCCGACCATCACCCGGTCGACGCCGTCCTCCGCGACTTCCTGCGCCAGCGCGGTTGAGACGCGAGCGAGGCCCCACAGGGCCAGGCTCCGCCAGGTCGGGCCGATACGTCCTAGAGCCGTGACGAGGTCTTCCCCGTCACCACGGCCGATGTTTCCGAGAGCTGCGGCCGCGTGAGCAGCAACCGCGTCTGGCTTGGTCTCGATGCACTCGCGCAGCCACAGGACGTGCCGTCGAGCGAGGCCGCTGCCGCGTTGGTAGCTCGCGACGTGCGCGATCCAGATCGCCTGCCAGTCGCTGAGGATCGAGCTCGTGACGACGTTGTCGAGCAGGTCGCGGACCTTGGTGCGGTGATCGGGTCCACCCTGCGAATAGCGGATCAGATAGTCGGCGAGCTGTGGGGTGAGGGACGGTGCGCTAGCCAAGATCCCGATCGCGTGGTCGAGTACCGTCGGCGAACCGCTGGCCCCGAGAATGGGCAAAGCGCGCCCGAGCAGCGACTGCGTGATTGCGACGCTGGTTCGGGATCGTGTTTCGGTAGATCGATCCGCTTCCACCCACTTGGCAAGGGCGCGCTCGGCGGCGTCCATAAGAACCGGGGTCGCGTCGATCTCCCTCAGTTCCCCCGCAGTGGCTACAAATGCGGCAGATTCCTCGTCGTCGTTCCCGCTGAGCGGATCCGCCGCGAGCGACGTCGGCTGTGCGATCGCTTCCTCACCCGCATAGGTGTCCACCCAGAAGTTCTGAAGCTCTTCGGCGCCCACGAAAAGCTCACGCTCGGCCCTGGCGAACTTGTCGAGATCATCGCGGTAGCTCTGCAGCGAGTAGGTGAACGTCTTCCGCTCGTTCATCACTAGGCCGAGGTGCCGCATCTCGAAGGCGCACAGCTCGAGTGCGCGTCGAGCCTCGCTCAGGCTCGGCGCCCCGATCCGGAAGTCGTCGGAGTACGTGACGGTCTTGAAGCCGCGGCGACGCATCTGGCGGCGGACGCGATCGATGTAGACGTCTCCCAGGACATCACTCGAGGCGTGAATCTGGGGGATGCCGACGCTGCGGCCCATCACGCCGGCCGCCAGGGTGAGCAGCTGGTCGACGATCGGTTCGTCGCCGGTCTGCGCAACGAGTTCGTCGGCCAGCAGCCCGTGGTCGACGAACTCGTAGTAAGCAGTCACGTCCGTCACCGCGATGTGCGAGAGTGGAGTCTCGCCAGGCTGGGCACGCTCGGCTTCCTCGATCAAAGCCCGTTTGAACTCGGCGGACGGCGTTCGCCGCGTCACGGTCTCAGGGAGCCGCGGGGCCAGGAGGTTGCAGAGGTGCCGGTAGGCGACGGCGTCGAGCAGACCCATCACCGTGAGCGGACGGCTGCCGCTGACGTCCTTCTGGGCGAACACGACGTCGCCGAGGTCCGGCGGCGTCCCCAGAGAAGCCCTGCCTTTCACGAGTCGAGCGATCTCCTCGCCGTGTCCTAGCAGGGCCGCGTAGTCCCGACGGTGGGGTAGCAACCGGTGCTGCGAAGCCAGCTCGGCCTCCACCGCGGTGGCCAGGACATCGGGTGAGGCGGTGGCGACGTCGACGAGCTCCATGGGCACCATGGTGGCCGCTGGAGTCGAGTGGCGTGTGTCGTTCGCGCCCACATGTAGTCGCGCTCACCCGGACGGCGGCACGCAAGCCCTGTTCGGCTGCGTTGGCAGCCGGATGTCGGTTGCCTGCGAGCCGGTTCGCTCGACGACGGACCAGGATGGAGGTGGTCTCGTGCCCGCGATGTCCGAGTCCGCGGCCGACGGCGCGATGGCCGAAGTGACTCAGATCCGCCCCGCGCTCTCAGTGTGCTGCGGCGCGACCATGGTCACCGATCCAGACCCCGACGGGACCGGCGATCAGTACCGCTGTAGCGCGTAAGGCTCTACCCCGAACCGAACGGTGACGACACCAGCCCTCTCGAGGGGCTGTCGGCGCACCCCGAGTCACGGCACCGGTAGGCTGAACCCGCGCCGATCGGACCGCACGGCCCCGACCGGTGCAGCACGGGACCAGCGAGACCACGATCAGCAGTGCCGGTCGAGATCGCCGGCGGGTTTCTGACCACGATTCCCGCATGTCCCGCGCGCCTGTAGCTCAGGGGATAGAGCACCGCTCTCCTAAAGCGGGTGTCGGCAGTTCGAATCTGCCCAGGCGCACACCGGTATCACCACAGGTCAGGTGCCATTTCCTGCTGTGACAGATCGTGTAGCACCACGCCGCTGGGGGCTCGTCGGGTGCTCCCGAGTGCACGCCCGTGACCAGGGCTTACAGCCACATCCCGTGACGCGTAGCACCTAGGGAGCCCCCAGAGATGGCGCCTGATCGAACCCCCGACCAGGTCCGTGCTGCGGCCGCGGCGCCACACAGACCTCGGTCGGGTCCTCGCCGAGCCCGCGGCGCAGATCGTCGACGAGGTGCTGTGGTGGGTCATCCGGAACCGGCTGCGCGGCCGCCGGTAGTCAGCGGCGGCGGATGTCCGGCGCGCCGAGCCACACGTACTTGGTCTGCCACCGGCGGTCGCTGATGTCGACGAGGGCGTCGCGTCTGACCCGGTCGACCGCGCGGGTGGATGTGCTCGACGCCGTCGTGCTGCCAAACGATGTGTGCGGCATCGACTGCCTGATCATCGGCGATGATCGTCGGACATAGCAGCGCTCAGAACACTGCGATCGACCGACACGCCACGCGACGGAGAAGCGCGCACCGCGGAATCGATCGGTGGCGTGTGGATCGACGCCACCGGACCAACTCCCGGACTTGAGCGGCAGGATGTGGTGGCGAACGTTGTCGCGTCCCACACCCGGTGGCAGCGCCCCAGCGGCGTGAGCATCACGGTCCCCGACGGGCACCGCACCATCAGCCCCGGCGTCTACCGCCAGATCACCAAGGCCCTCAAGGAGACCCGATGAGCACCACCTACACCGCCACCGCGGCCCGCGAGGGCCGCTGGTGGACCATCACAGTCCCCGACGTCGGCGTCACCCAGTCCCGCCGGCTCGACGACGTCGAGGGCATGGCACGCGAGCTCGTCGCCGTCACCCTCGACGTCCCCCTCAGCGACGGGACCGTGACCGTCGAGGTCGCGAAAGTCGGAGACGTCGACGTCGCTGACCGCCTCGCGACTCTCCGCCGGGAGCGCGCCGAGGCGGAGCGCCTCGAGGCGGCCGCGCGCGAGCACACCGCGGCGCTCGCGCGGGACCTGGTCGCGCGCGACGTTCCTCTGCGGGACGTGGGTGCGATCCTCGGGGTGTCGCACCTGCGCGCGCACCAGCTCGTCGCCGGCTGAGGCGCGCCGGCCACGTGGCGGAGCCCACGAACATCAAGCGCGAATCAGGCATGGCTGAGACCTCCTGGCGCTACGTTGTGGCGCATGATGCGCGCGCGCGTTCGTGAGGGGGTGGGTCGAGCTGGGTTACGGCTCCACCATTGGGCGGAGCGACGGACGTGGCGCCCGAGGGGGCTCAGCTGGCACCTCATCCGGGTCCGCCCGGTGGTGTTCGAGGACACAGACTCGCTGCGGTTGCTGCTCGAGCGGCTCAAGCCGCTCGGGGTCAAGGAGTTGGTGGTCGGCCCCCTGTTGCTCGCCGAGGTGCATCAGTTTGATGCGTCCGATCCGGGTGCGGCTGCTGAGGCTGCAGCGGAGCATGGGCGCGTCGAGAGGCGTGAGCTGCAGATCACAGGTGCGTGCTCGACACCGCTAGCGAACGGCATGTTCGGTGTGAACCCCTGGGTCGTCACGTTCACACCAAAGGAGACGACCATCCAGGCGGTCGCATCCGGCCCCGACGACTGGAGCGGCGAGCGCGCGGAACGCGAGACCCGTGCTATTGCCGACGTGGTGGACATGTACACGAGGCCGGTCCGATGGGTGCGGCGGAGGCGGCCCGTGCTGGATCCGGGGAGGATGATCGCGGCGCTGCAGCGGGAGCACGATCGCAAGATGGCGTGGTTCGCGGCGATGTGGGGATTCCTCGGCGGTCTGCTACCGGGTGTCGTGGCGCTGCTACTCGACTGAGCAGGGGCGGGTCGACGATGCGACCCGGCCCCGGTGTTCAGCCCTCAGGGAGTCGCCCGCCAACCGGCTCGAACGACCCGTCCTCGAAGACGTGCAGCGTCATCGGAACCGGGACGCTGTGCGCCGCTGCGGAGCGCGGACCGCGTCCCCCGAGTGCGCCGGCAGGAACAACGCCGTCAGCCCGTGCGTGAGCGCGTCGATCCGGTCCGGGGAGTCCCCATCACCCGTCCACGAGAGCATCTGCCCCTCGAGCTTGCTGAGGCGGTCCGTGCCGTCCGCGGCATGGTGAACCCGGCCCGTCTCGTAGTACGCGGCGACGGCCTCCGCGCGGACACGCTTCGACTGTCGGGCCGTTACCGGGGTGACCTTCGGCGCGAGCTGGGTGACGCGGCGGCGGCCCTTCACCGCGGCCCACGTGGTGCGCATGACCTCGAGGACCATCTCGCCGCCCTGGTTGTCCTCGACGACGACCTCGGTGCCGTTCCAGTCCAGGAGCGCGTCCCACGCGGCCGTGCCCCACTCGGTCGGCGTGCCGCGCAGGGTCCGGTCGTTGAGGACCCACCCATGCCCCTGGGTGTCGAGGCCGACGACGACGATGCCGGTGTAGCCCGACGTGCGCTTCGACTTCGCGGCGGGGTCGACAGAGACGATGACGCGGGCGAGGTCCTGCCACACGTCGCCGGTGCGTGCACGGTTGAGCTCGATCCACGGCGCCTTCCACACGGCGCCCTCCACAGGCGCGGGGCGCTGCTGGTACAGCGCGGCCCAGGTGCGCGCGGTCGACCGGGTCTTGATCGCCTCCCACTGCTCCCTGGTGCGGCCGCGCGCGGACACCATGTACTCGCCGACGTCACGGCCGAGCGGGTCGTTCGCGTCGTCGGCCTGCGCGGGGATCGACACGACCCGCCACAGGTGCCCGTCCTCCGCGGCGAGGATCCGGCCCGCGAGGTCGTCCTCGTGCCACCGGGTCAGGATGAGCACCACCGGGGCGCCCGGTGCGAGGCGGGTCGCTGCGGTCTCCTGCCACTAGGGCGTGTCTCCTAAGGGTTGGTCGGGTCCGCTGCGAGGCTGTTCGGGTGTCGCGTGATGCCGTTCTGTCGGATGCCGAGTGGGAGCTGATCGCCCCGCTGATGCCCTCGATGGCCCCCGGTGGTGGTCGGCCGTTCGCTGATCACCGCAGGGTGGTCGAGGGGATCATCTGGCACTACCGGACGGGCTCGCCGTGGCGGGACCTGCCCGCGTCGTTCGGCCCGTGGCAGACGGTCTGGAAGCGTCACGCCCGGTTCTCCAGGGATGGGACCTGGGACAAGATCCACGCCGCACTGCTCGCGCAGGCCGACGCTGAAGGTCGGATCGACTGGGCGGTGTCGGTGGACGCCACGGTCAACCGTGCCCATCAGCACGCCGCGACCCTGCCGCGCATCACGGGGGGCTCGGTCGAATCACACGAATCTGCTGATCGAACCCCCTGATCACGGCATCGGCCGGTCCCGAGGCGGGCTCTCGACGAAGATCCACCAGCTCGTCGACGGCGGCGGCTTGCCGATGGTCGTGCTCGTCGGCGCGGGCCAGAGCAACGACTCTCCGATGTTCCCGGTCCTGCTCGAGCACCTGCGCGTCGCGCGCCTTGGTCCGGGTCGGCCGCGCACCCGCCCGGACCGGGTGCGGGCGGACAAGGCGTACTCCGCCCGCGCGCACCGGGCCCTGCTGCGCGCCCGCGGGATCGGCGCGGGTCATCCCCGAACCCTCAGACCAGATCCGCAACCGCAAGAGGCGAGGAGCCGCAGGCGGTCGCCCGCCGGCCTTCGACCCGGTCGACTACCGCGGACGCAACGTCGTCGAACGCGCCTTCGCCCACCTCAAGCAATGGCGCGGCCTGGCGACCCGCTACGACAAGCACGCCGTGACCTACCGCGGAGCAGCCGTCCTACGCGCGATCCTCCTCTGCCTCAAACGGTTAAGAGACACGCCCTAGTCCCACGCGCGTTCCCGGTAGGTGGGGGAGTCGGCTTCCTCGCGGCCCTTGATCGGGTCGTCGATGATGAGCATGTCCACGGGGCGTCCGGTCATGGCGCCGCCGACGCCAGCGGTGAACACGCCGCCGTCGTGCCCGGCGAGCTGCCACTCGTGCTGCGCGGACAGGTCGTCGCGGACGCGGAGGCCGAGGTCGGCGCCGTGCGTGGTGATGTCGTCGCGGATCGCGCGGCCCCAGCGGCGGGCGACGCCGGCTTCGGAGGACGCGATCGCGATGCGCAGGTTCGGGTTCTGCGTGAGGCCCTACAGAGGGAACCGGCGGGACGCGCGCTGGGACTTCCCCTCCTGTGGGGGCATCGAGATGATGACGCGCGCGTCGGGGGTGGTGAACGTCTGGACGAGTGCGGCGTCGATGACGTCGAGCGCGGGCGTCTGCATGGTCCGTGGGTCGAGGAACCGGGCGAGGTCGCCGGGGGTGGCCCAGCGGGGTGGGGGCGGGGGTTCGAACATGCGGGCGGCGTGCTCCCACCACTCCACGGTCGCCGCGGTCACGGGTGCCCTCGCGCGCGGTCGGACTCCTCGAGCAGCGCGTCCATGACGCCGAAGTGCGCGCGGGCGGCCGCGTTGTCGGTCCCGGGGTGGATGTTCGACCGACGCTCCTATGGATCGTCAAGCCGGTAGGGCACTGTGTTCGAGTTGGCGGAACAGGTCGCGGGCGATGTAGCGCTTGAGGCAGCGGCGGATCTCCCGGTCGGTCTTGCCCTGGGCTCGGCGCCGTTCGATGTAGTCGCGGGTGCGTGCGTCATATCGGGCGCGTGAGAGTGCCACGACGTGCAGAGCGCGGTTGAGCTGACGGTCACCCGAGCGGTTGAGTCGGTGGCGGGTGCGCATCCCGGACGAGGCCGGGATCGGGGCGGTGCCGGCGAGCATCGCGAACGCAGCCTCGGAGCGGATGCGCCCGGGGTGGGACCAGCTGATCAGGACCTGCGCTGCGACGATCACCCCGACCCCGGTCTGCTCGAGCAGGTCCGGGCGCCAGGCCCGCACGATGGCGGCCATCGCCTGCTCGTGATCGCGGGCCTCGCGCTGCAGGGCGAGGACGCGCCGGGCCAAGGTCCGCAGGACCGACGCGGTCGTGATGATGTGCGGGTCCCAGCTCGCGCGTTGCCGCAACCGGGCCGCCGTGCCGGTCATGACCGCGGTGCTCTGGCCGCGGAAGACAGCACGCAGGGTCTCCGGGGCTGTGGTCACCAGGGCGTGCAGCTGACGTTGCGCGAGCGTGGCCGCCTCGACCGCGCTGCGGCGAGCAGCCATCAGCGCGGCGAGCTGCCCGCGCGGACCATCAGACGTGACCTGCGCCAGGTGTGCCCGGCCCAGCGCCTCACGGGCGGCGCGGGCTGCGTCCAGCGAGTCGGACTTCGCGCCGTGACGTTGCGCAGAACGTGCCGGGCGATCCACCTCGACGACCTGCTCGCCAGCGGCGCCCAGGTGCCGGGCCAGGCCCGCGCCGTAGCCACCGGCTCCCTCCAGGGCCCACGCCCGCCCCTGAGCATGGGTCGCGGCCCACGCAAGCAACCTGTCGTAGCCGCCCGCGTCGGTCCCGACCGTGATTTCGGCGAGCACACCGCCGGTGACCGCGTCCACGACCGCAGCGGTGTGAGTGTGCTTGTGGGTGTCGACCCCGATGACGACATCGACGACCTCGGCAAGACTGGGCATCGCGTTCATCTCCTTGATCCGGGGGAACGTGAAGGGTTCCGGCCCGGCTGGAGACGGCAGGACTGTGACGGGACACGCCCGCAGCCACGGGCGGTCAAGCTCCTGATCAGGCCAGCAACTCCGGTCGGGCCGGGGCCGGCAACCACACGCGGACAAGTCGGCTGCAAGGCACGAAGCCAGTCAGGCCAAGGGTCACACGTGCAGTCACCGACCACAGCCCACCGCACTCAACGAGGCTGCGTCGAGATCCTCACAGCCAGGCCAGGAGCCGGCTGCCGGGAGACGGATCACGAGGACGTGCCGTGCGGTGGCGAGCGTGGCGGTGTGCCGGGCGCGGGTGTGCTCGTCGCCGATGAACGTGGGCCGCCAGCGCCTCCACGACGACGTCGTCGCCGCGTGGATCCCAAGCAGGGCGAGCCAGGCGACGAGCGCGAGCGCCGGGAGGGTGGCGACGCCGAGGAGGTAGATCGTCGTGCGTCCTCCTCTCGGGCCTGGTGCTCGAACGGCAGGTACAGCCCCTCGAACGCCTTCCGGGCGGCGACCTACGCGGCCTTCGTCTCCTCGCTCGGGTCCTCGTAGTCGCGCGCGATGACGACGTTCCACCCGGGGAACGGGTCCCACGTCCACAGGCGCGGCGCCTGCACGAGCGACGAGGCCGCGACGGCTCGTTCGCGGAGGCTGATGCCCGAGCGGCCCATGCCGCCCCAGCGCCGGCCGACGTCGATGAAGGCATGGTCGGCGACGCGTGCGGGGCGTCGGGCGCGCGCCCACCGCTGAAGGGTGGGCCACACGGCGGCCACGATCCACGCTGCGACCGCGGTGGCGGTGACCACTGCGGGGAGGGTGACGAGGCTGATCCAGAAGGCTGCGCTCATGCCCGGATGGTGCGCCGGGGGTGTCACTCATTCCGTCACGCGTTCACCCTCGCAGGGGCGGTCTGCGCGACAGAATGGCCGGCATGACCTGGTGGCAGACGCTCCTCGTTGGTGCGGTCCCCGTGACCATCACGGCCCTTGCGCTGCTCACGCAGCAGGCGCTCACCGCGCGGTCAGCGCGCGAGCTACACAGGATGCAGACCCGAACGTCTCGACGCGACGAGGTCCTCGCCGTCCACCGCACCGCGCTCACCCAACTGGGTGCCATCGAAGACACCGTGCGCGAGCCCGCGTTTCGGACACTGGATGCAATCGACAAGGGGAAGTCTTGTCCCGCCGGCATCGAGGTTCCCCGCGAGCTCTTCCGCGCGGCTGATGATGCCGTAGCGGCTGTCCTGCTCCTGTGCAGCGAGCAGAGCGGGAAGACGTGCTTGGAGTACGACCGGGCCGTGAACGCTCTCGGGGCAACTGTCTCGATCCCGGGCCGCACGGCTGATGAGCTGCACGCGGCTCTGGACGCGGCTTCGAGCGCGCGCACGGCGTACACCCTGACCGCGCGGGTAGAGCTCGGCGTGAAGGCATGACACTCGACTCCTGGCTCGCTCTCGCCGCGGTCGTCGTCGGCCTCATCGTGACCGCCGCGAGCTGGGTAGTCGCCCGCCGACGGTCACCCCGCGACGACATCCTCGACGACATCAAGATCCGCGACGCCCTGCCGATCGGCGAGGTCCGTGATCGACTCGAGGACAGCATCGACGAGCGCGTCGTACGCATGGCGCGGCGTTCCGAGCGCCGCCGCAACGAGGACCTCCTGGGCATCGCCAGCCCGGTCTCGCTGCTCGGCGTCCTGGCCTTCATCGCCGGGACCTTCGCGGACACCCGATGGGTCTTTTATGTGGGGGGCGCCCTCGTGGCGATCGCCTTCACGCTCCTCGGCATCGGGGCACCGAAGGAAGTCCCCGAGGGGAAGGCCAGGCTCACGCCCCGCCGGCCGCCAAGAGCCGCAGGTGCCGAGGCACCACCTCAGCCACAGCCCGACCCCACTACGTCACGAACGCGTCCCGCCACCCCTCCGCCGGGCCCATCCGCCCCACCGGAGCCACGACCACGGTCAGCGGCGCGTCGAGGATCTGCCGGATCACGTTCCCCACGACCTGACCCTGCTGCTCCGCCAGCTGGATCTGCCGCTCAGCCACCCCCGCCCGCAACGCCGCGACGGCGAGGTTGGCGAGCCGGTCGCGCTCCTCGTTGAACAGCCGCAGCCACACCGACATCGCGGCCTTCGACTCGACCTCGGACGCCGGCACCGACCCGAAGTCGACCAGCCCCACGGTATCCTCGTCGTCGACCTCACGGCCACCGAACGTGAGGCCCATGCCTCCGGCGGTCTCCGTCTTCGTCATCGTCACGCCCCACGCCAGGGCCCCCTGCCGAGGTCCCGGATCTGCTCCCGGTAGCCGTCCACCAGGCCGGGCAACACCTCGATCAGCCCGATTAGCACCGACCCGGGGTCCGCGACACCCCCGCCGGCGCACCGAACGACCCCAGCGCGCGGCGAGCGCGCTCCTCGCCCTGACGGCGCTCCGCACCGGCGAGGGCCTGCGGGGACTTCCCGCCGTGGAGGCGGCACACGCGCTGGCCGGCCATGCGGGGCTGTCCGCAGTGGGCGCCGCGGCGGGTGTGGGCGGTGCAGCGGGCATGGGGTGTCCCGCACTTGTCACACGGTATGGGGTCGTCGTCCCACATGGCTGGGGGGCGTGGCATGCCCCGAGTGTGCTGCTAGGGGGTGTCAGATGCAGCCGGCGCTCTCGACGGTGACGCTCTTGACGGTCCGGGTGGACGCGGTGGGCACATCGAGAGTGGTCAGGGTGTCAGGGTTGACGCCGAGCGCTCGCCCACGCACGTTGTCGATGGTGTCGCCGTACTCGTCCTTGAACTGGACGTTCGCGTAGAAGCCCTCTGCGCACGCTGGGTCGTTCGCGACCAGTAGGTGTGCGCACGTCTGGGTCCCGATGGGGCCGCAGCCCGTCTTGACGGGGCCGGTGTGTACCCAGGCGCCACCGAAGTAGGGGTCGAGGGTGGCGATGTCGTAGCCGTCGAACGCCGGAGGGACGCGAGAAGTCGGGGTGCTCGGGGTTGGCGTCGAGGCACACGCGGTCGCGATCATGAGTACGACGGCGCTGACCGTGAGTGCACGAGTGGCCGCAATCCATGAGGGTCGCATGGGCTGACGGTAGTGAGACGAGCCTGCCGTTGGGGGTGTTCGCCTGCGTAGACATCAGACGAGTCGTCCCCGGGTGGCGAGCGCGTCAAGGACTGCACGGATGGCATACGAGCGGTGCTCGGCGCCGTGGTCGTCGAGGAGGCCCAAGGGGCTCGGGGTCACGGGCGATGTCGACTGTGACCGCGTCGACGAGCTTGACACGGTCGCAGCTTCGCGCCGAGGCGTTCCTCGCAGCAGCCCGCCAGCCCCCCACAGGAGCCCAGGCACCATCTGCGACGGCCGGAACAGGGCAGATGTCGGATCGTCGCCGCTCTCCTGCAGCGGGTGTCGGCAGTTCGAATCTGCCCAGGCGCACAGTCGTGTTGCGTCGGCCAGGGCCGGGTGGGTGCTGCGGTCGTGACCGCCTCCAGCTGGCTGGTCCTGGGTGAGCGACCGGTCGCCTGACGTAGACGGCCTGCCGCGGACGCACGCGGTGGACGTCGCGGGCGTGCAGACTGGAAGCACTGCACCCGGGAGGACGTCATGCCGTTGGCCCGTGGGATCATCCGCCTCAACAAGCGGTTCACCAACCCGGTCATGCTGCGGCTCGCGGGGATCGGGTCGATCGTCGACCTCGAGCACGTCGGCCGGAAGACCGGGACTGTGCGGCACACCCCGCTCATTGCGTTCCGTCGCGGCGGCGTGGTGACGATCGCGCTGACCTACGGCTCGGACGTCCAGTGGTTGGCGAACGTCCGTCACGCGGGTGGGTGCCGGATGCGGATGGGTCGGGAGATCCTCAGTCTCGGAGCGCCGCGCGTCCTGGAGCCCGCCGACGCGATGACCCGCATCCCGCAACCCCAGCGTGCGCTGCTGCGCTGGCCCATCCGGTGCCGCGACTACGTCGAGCTTCCGGTGCTCCGCCCGCCGGCCCCCGAGGGCGTCGACACCCGCGGACGATGAGGACTCCGCGAGCGACGCACCACCGACGAGCACCGGGCGATGTGGGATCTGGTCAACCCTCACCACCGGACAAGCGGACGGCAGAGTCGTCGGCGACCGCAGGCGCCGCCGATCACCTCACCCGCAGCTCACCCCCGCGTACCCGGCGTCGTACCCGCTGAGCCCGGCTCCCCACGCGACGATCCCCGCCCCGGTGACCCGCACCGTCCCGGCGTCGACGCTCGTGCCCGGCACGGTCCACGTCTTCTGCACGCTCGACCCCGGCCACACCAGCCACCCGCCGACCCCGCGCCACGGCGACGTCGCGGCGACCAGCACGGGCACCCGCTCGGTGTTCCGCACGTGCACGGTGACGCGCGGCTTGCCGTCGACGCACACCGCCTCGGCGGACACGGCCAGCGCGACGGACCCGCGCGTCCCCGGCGCGCCGAACGGTGTCACGGGGGCCGACGGCGCCGACGCCTCCGACGTCCCGACCGCGTTCGTCGCGGTCACCGTGAACGTGTACGCGGTCCCGTTCGCCAGCCCCGTGAGGGTGCACGCGGTGGTGTCCGTCGTGCACGTGGCCCCGCCCGGCTGCGCGGTCACGGTCGAGGACGTGACGGCGCTGCTGCCGTCGTCGGACGGCGCGGTCCACGACACGTCGGCGGTGCCGTTGCCCGCGGTCGCGGTGACGGACGTCGGCGCGGACGGCGCTATGGCCGGCGGCTGCGCGACCTCACCCGGCCACTGCGCCACGGTCTCGGCAGTACCACCGGCGCCGAGCTTCTCGACGCGCAGCGCGTTGATCGAGAACGCGTTGCCGCCCCCGCCGCCGCGGATGCCGATGTTGCCGATCAGGCCGTCGGCGGGCTGGTCGCCGTCGAGCGTGATCTCGGTGACCAGGTCGTAGCTGCCCATGTTGACCATGCCGCTGTTGAAGTACGCGGGGATGTGGGTGGCCACCTGCCCGGCGGCGTACTGGTGGTCGTTGATGACCGCGCCGTCGCCCGTGGTGTACCCGCCGTTGGTGTTGTCCTTGAGCCAGCGCACGCGGATCGCCGTCGTGCCCTTCGCGGTGTAGTTGACCGTCAGCCGGTACGTCGTGCCGGCCTCGGGGCGGAACGCGACCTCGCCGTCGTCGGTCGTCGACCACGGCCACACCGCCGCGTCGTCGCCCAGCACGACGTTCGCGCCGCTCCACGCGTCGCCCAGCGACGTGTCGTACACGTGCACGCCCGGCACGGGCTCGCGGTCGCCACCACCCGGCAGGTCCACGTACTCGTGCGTCGCCAGGAACTCCTCGGGGTACAGGATGCCCAGCAGCGCGAGCTTGGCCTTGCCGTCGTAGTCGTACGGCATGGCGAACTCGCCGCCCTTCCAGCCCTGCCGCACGTCACGCACGCCCGCGAGCTTCACGGCGTGCACGACCTTCGGGTTGCCGGTCGTGTTGCCCGGCCCCGCGCCGTAGTCGCGGTAGATCTTGAACAGCTGGGCGTACTTCATGCCCTGGTTGTTCTCGGCCTCGGGCGTCAGCTCGCCCGGCGGCAGCGCGATGTCCATCTCGGTGACGTGCACCTCGACGTCCCCGAGCGACGCGAACAGCCGGATGTTCTGCTCGACGGCCGCGACGTCGGTGGCCAGGTTGTAGTGGCCCTGCATGCCGATGACCTCGATGAGCGGGCGACCGCCCGGCCGCTCGCCCGCGTGCCGCGCGTTGATGTCCTTGACCATCTCGTAGACCACGCGCGCCTTGGCGGGGGAGTCCAGCCCGAAGTCGTTGTACGTGAGCTTGACGTCCCAGCCGTGCGCGTCGACCACCTCGGCGGCCTTGACGAACGCGAGCTCCACCCAGTCGGCGCCCAACGCCTGGTACCAGCCCTCGCCCTTGGCGAGCGACCCGCGCCAGTCCGCGGGGTTCGCGGTGCCGACGGCCTCGTTGACCACGTCGACGGCCACGAGCCGGTCCCCGAAGTGCCCCAGCACGTTCTCGACGTGCGCGTTCAGGTTCGCCAACGCGGTGTCGCGGTCGAACGTGCCCGGCTGGTCGAACCGCGCGGGCGGCGCGTCCCACATCCACGTCGGGGACTGCGAGTGCCACGCGAGCGTGTGCCCGTACAGCGCCAGGTCGGGGTTGCGCGACGTGTACCGCGCGAACGCCGCCTCGGCCGCGTCGTACGTGAACACGCCCTTGTCGCGCTGCGTGCTCTCGGGCTTCATCTCGTTGCCCGGCGTGTACGACGCGTAGTTGTACAGCAGCCCCTCGATCTCGCCCGCACCGAAGATCCCCATCGAGAACCGGTCGGCGTGCTGGTCCTTCATGGGCGGGTAGTGCTCGAACGTCTGCCCGGGCTCCGGCAGCGCGGCCGGCTCGGGCGCGGCCGCCGCGGGGCCGGCGGGCCCGAGCGCGCCGACGGCGAGCACCGCGGCCAGCAGCGGTGCGCCCACACGGGCGGCGGTGCGGCTCGCGCGACGACGACGGGGGACGAGCGGGCGCAGGGGTGCGGTGACGTCCGGACCCGGCATGGGTGCCTCCAGGGGCGCTCCCCGGCGCGACGCTGCGCGGGGCTCGGCGACGGCGGAGGACGACGGCAAACGTTCTCCGCCCGTGATGACGTCGAACCTAGCCCGCGACGCTCCGGGGTTGTCAAGAGTCCGCCACGTCCGGTTGGTCGGGTCTTGACGTCCGTTTCCGACGCCGCCTACGTTGACCCCACGCGGTGTGGCGAGCGTTTGCCGTCGACGACGACGGTGGCGCCGCCCGGGACCCGACGCCGGGTCCACCCGCGTCGCCGCGGGCGGTCGTCGCCCGCGCGTCGAACCCCTGAGCAGCGCGGACGTGCGGGACGACGTGGTCCCGCGGTGCGCGCCTGCCCGGGTCGACCCTTGGGGAGGAGCAGTCGATGACCCGACGGACCAGAGGTGGCGGGACCGAGGAGACGGCACGGCACGACGCTCGGCGGCGCGCTGCCAAGCGCCCGGCGCGCTGGGCCGGCGCGGGCCTCGCGGTCGCGCTCGCGACCGTCGGGTTCGTGGCGCCCGCGCACGCCGCGGTCGACGCGGCCACGTACGACGTCACGATCCGCGCGACCGGCGCGGGCACGGTCACCGGCGGCGGCACGTACGCGCCCGGCGACACGGTCGAGCTCACCGCGACGCCCGGGGCGGGGCAGGTGTGGGCCGGCTGGACGTCCGCCGACCTCGCGTGGATCGGCGCGCGCGCCCTGTCGTTCACGATGCCCGAGGGCGACGTCACGCTCGAGACGTCGTTCCGGCCGCAGATCGCGCCGCTCAAGGAGGTGTACCGCGACTACTTCGACGTCGGGAACATCTACTCCAACGCCGGCACCTACGCGGACGGCTCGCAGGCGTCGTCGACGATCGCGCGGCACTACTCGGTGATGACCGCCGAGAACAACATGAAGCCCGACCAGCTGCTGCCCAACAACAACATCGACCCGGTGACGGGCGAGTTCACGTTCAACTTCGGGCCGGCCGACGCGTTCGTCGACCAGACGCTCGCGCGCGGCATGAAGGTCCACGGCCACGTGCTGGTGTGGCACGGGCAGTCGCCCGCGCGCATCAACAGCGGCGCCACGGGCGGCACGCGCGCGCAGGCCAAGGCCAACATGGAGGAGTACATCCGCGAGGTGCTCACGCACTACCGCGGCAAGGCCGAGTCGTGGGACGTCGTCAACGAGGCGTTCGTCGACGGGCTCGCGGAGTTCGACCCCGCGACGCAGGACTGGCGCGACTACCTGCGCGGCGGCCCCAACGGCGGGCAGTCCCGCTGGTACAGCGCGTACGCGAACGGCGCCGACACGGCCGCCGGCGAGCACCCCGCCGACTTCCTGTACGACGCGTTCGTCTACGCGCGCCAGTACGGGCCCGAGGCGCGCCTGGAGTACAACGACTTCAACGTCTTCCAGTCCGAGGGCAAGGCGCAGGCGATCCTCGCGATGGCCACCGACCTCAACGCCCGGTACGCCGCCGAGCACCCCGAGGACCCGCGCCAGCTGGTCGAGTCGATCGGCCTGCAGTCGCACAACTACATCAACCAGACCCCCGCGTTCGCGTGCTCGGACCGCACGCGCCTGCGCTCGCTCGTGAAGGACGCGGCGGCCGAGTGGCAGCCGGGCGCCTGCTCGAACGAGGCGTCGGTCGAGCGGTCGCTGCAGCTCATCACCGAGGCCGGCTTCACCGCCAGCATCAGCGAGCTCGACCTGCAGGTCTGGGAGGCGTGGAACGGCCAGCCCGAGGGCGAGGACCGCGCCGCGTACCGCGACCTCACCGACCCGACCGTCGCCGACCGCATCTCGCGCGGCGAGTTCGACTACTGGGTCGGCAAGATCAGCAACCGCGCCGAGCTCGAGAAGATCCAGGCGCAGCGGTTCGCCGAGTACTTCGCGGTCTACAAGAAGTACTCGACCGACATCAACCGCGTGACGTTCTGGGGCATGACCGACCAGGCGTCGTGGCGGTTCACGCACAACCCGCTGATCTTCAACAGCGACTTCTCCGAGAAGCTCGGCGCCGCCGCGTCCGCGAACCCCGAGCGGTGGCTCGGGCAGCGGCACCCGGTCGTCGACACCTCGAAGCTCGAGGCCGCGATCGTTGAGGTCAAGGCGCTCAAGCTCAGCGCGAAGGACTTCACGGGCCTGAGCATCGCGCGCGTCAAGGCCGTGCTGGGCCGCGTGATCGCGGTGCTCGCGACGCCCGGCGCGCAGGGCAAGGTCAACGCCGCCACGGCCGCGCTGCACGAGGCGGTCGCCGCGCTCGAGCGGCGGTAGCGGCGGCGCCGGCGGGTCCAGACGGCAGCAGGGCGGGGCACGACGCCTCGCCCTGCTGCCGTCTGCCGTGTCCGCCCCCGGCCATCGACGGGCGCGCCGCGCGGCCCCGCGTCGCGCCCGACGTGCCGCCACCCGCGTGACGTCGGCCTCGCGCGCGGCCCGGCGCTCGTGGATCGGGCCCCACGTGTGATCAGATGGGGTCCTCGCGTCGTCGACGCGCCGGGAGAGCTGGGAGCGGACCTCGAGGTCCGTGGCCCGCCCCCGACGGGCGGACGGCCCGTGCCGCCGTCGGCGCACGCACCGGTCTGGTGCGCCGCCGGGCGTGAGCGGCCCCGCCGTGGGCCGCGGCCCGTCGTGCTGCACCGTGCTCGCGGTGCAGGCATCGCAGTTGGAGGAGGACCTGTGGCCCGAGCCGGCCAGCGACGCCCCGGGCGTGCCCGCCCCGACGCGGGCGGCCAGCGCCGTCGCGCCGCGCACCCCGACCAGGAGGGGATCATCCCCGTCCTCGCCGGGATCGCCCGTGAGGTCGACGACGCCGTGCAGCGCACGCCCACGCGCTCCGGCGTGCGGACCAAGTTCCAGGTCGTCGCGCTGCTCGTGCGCGAGGAGCGCGCCCGCGTCATGGGCGACGCCGACCTGTCGGAGGCGAAGAAGGCGCAGCAGCTCAAGCGGCTCGACGGCGTCGCGACGCAGCTCGCGCGCATCGCCGCGCGCGACACGACCCTGCTGACGCTGCTCACCGACGACGCGAAGCTGTCCGACGCCGCGCGCTCCTACAAGGAGACCGTGATGCGTGCCGGGGGGCTCGACGTCCCCGACGAGCCCGAGCCCACGCCGGCCCCCGCGCCGACCGCGGGCACCGACAAGCGGGTCGTGCCGCAGTCGGTCATCGCCGCGCGCCTGGCCAACCCGTTCCTCGCACCGGACTTCGAGGCCGCCGCGGCCCTGCGCGCCGCGCCCCGCACGCACCGCCTCGACGGGTGGGAGCTGCTCGAGCCGCTGTTCCGCTCGTTCGAGCGTGCCGCCAACGGCTCGCCCGCGTGCATGGAGCTGCCCGACGTCCGCACCCTGCCGGGCCTGCACGGGCGCGAGCTCATGCCGCACCAGGCGCGGCTCGTGGCCGCCGCCGCGCGCGGGCACCGCACGTTCCTGCTGGCCGACGAGCCGGGCCTCGGCAAGACCGCGCAGGCGCTGCTCGCCGCGCAGGCCGCCGACGCGTTCCCGCTGCTCGTCGTCGTCCCCAACGTCGTCAAGACCAACTGGGCGCACGAGGTCGGCATGTGGCTGCCGCTGCGCAACGTCACCGTGGTGCACGGCGACGGCGAGGACGTCGACGGGTTCGCCGACGTCGTGGTCGTCAACTACGACATCCTCGACCGGCACGCCGGGTGGCTCGGCACGCACGGGTTCCGCGGCATGGTCGTCGACGAGGCGCACTTCATCAAGAACAAGACGTCGCTGCGCTCGCAGCACGTGCTGGGCATCGCCGACAAGATCCGCCTGCGTGCCACGCGGCCGCTGCTCATGGCGCTGACGGGCACGCCCCTCATCAACGACATCGAGGACTTCCGCGCGATCTGGCAGTTCCTCGGCTGGATCGACGACGACAAGCCGCTCGCACCGCTCATGTCGGCGCTCGAGGAGACGGGCCTGACGCCCGCCGACCCCGGGTTCTCCGCCGCCGCGCGGTCCGCGGTCATCGACATGGGCATCGTGCGGCGCCGCAAGGTCGACGTGGCCGCGGACATCCCGGCGCGCCGCGTCGCGGACCTGCCCGTCGAGCTCGACGGCGCGGTCGGCCGCTCGATCCGCGCGGCCGAGGCCGCGCTCGCGCAGCGCCTGGTCGAGCACTACCGCTCGGCCGTCGCGGCCCGCGGCGAGATCGTCGACCGCGTGGACCTCGACCTCGCGCGCCGCGTCGCGGCCGCCGAGCTCAAGGACGCGTCGTCGAAGACGAAGGGCGAGAACGTCTTCACGATGGTCCGCCGCATCGGCCAGGCGAAGGCCGGGCTCGCGGCGGACTACGCGGCGCAGCTCGCGCGGAACGTCGGCAAGGTCGTGTTCTTCGCCAAGCACGTCGACGTCATGGACGCCGCCGAGCAGCTGTTCACCGAGCGCGGCCTCAAGCACGCGTCGATCCGCGGCGACCAGACCCCGCGCCAGCGCGAGAAGAACGTCACGGCGTTCGTCGAGGACCCCGAGGTGCAGGTCGTCGTGTGCTCGCTCATGGCGGCGGGCGTCGGGCTGAACCTGCAGGTCGCGTCGAACCTCGTGCTCGCCGAGCTGCCGTGGACCGACGCCGAGCAGACGCAGGCCATCGACCGCGTGCACCGCATCGGCCAGGACCAGCCCGTCACGGCGTGGCGCGTGATCGCGGCGCAGACCATCGACGCGCGCATCGCCGAGCTCATCGACGCCAAGTCGGGGCTCGCGGCGGCGGCGCTCGACGGCGTCGCGCTCGACGAGGACGCCGCGTCGACGGACGTGCAGCTCGACGCCCTGGTCGGCCTGCTCACCGACGCGCTGCGCGCCGAGGGCGTCGCCGCCTGAGCGTCACCAGCCCCAGGTGCCCGCGCCGCCCTTGAACGGCCCGACGACGCGGCGGGTGCGCCACCCGCCGTAGAAGTCGCCCTCCTGCGCCTCGACGGCCTCGCCGTCGACCGTGCAGACCAGCCCGGCCGGGTAGAGCGCGACGTGGTCGAGCAGCGCCTCGTACCCGGGCCGCGGGTCCGGGTAGCCCCACGCGGCGCGCGGGCGGACGACGCGCGTACCCGCGTCGGTGCCGACGACGTCGAAGTACGTCGCGCGGCCCTTGAACTCGCACACCGTCGAGGCGCCCGCGACCGGCACGAGCGCGCCCGGCGCGACGTCGGCCAGCGGCAGGTAGTACGTCGGCGGGTGCGACGTCTCCAGCACGCGCAGCGCGCGCCGCGTGTCGACGACGACCGTGTCCCCGAGCCGCACGACGACGTGCTCGTCGCTCGGCACGACCGCGGGCGGCCGCGGGTAGTCCCACACCGACTCCTGCCCGGGCCCGGGCGGGACGGCGGCGCGACCGCCGGGCGGGGGAGTACGCGGGTGCCAGGTGTCCGACGTCATGGCCCCACTGTCGCCCGCGGGCCGACGGCGCGCACCCGCGGCAACTACGGGGTCACTTCTATCAGATTCTCAGATGTGCGCGTACGATCCTGTCATGCGCACCGTCACCGCCACGCGCGCCTCGCGCGGGTTCTCCGACCTGCTGGACGCCGTCGAGCGCGGGGACACGATCGCGATCACGCGTGGCGGGCGCGTCGTCGCCCAGATCGCGCCCGCGGTCTCCACGACCGGCAGCGCGCTCCGCGCGGCGCTGGCGGGGGTCCCCACGCTCGACGACGACCTCGAGGGCGACGTCGCCGCCGCGACCGCGCTGCTCACGACCGACGAGAGCGACCCGTGGCGCGCCGGCTGATCCTCGACACCACGACGCTGATCGCCTACGAGCGCGGCACCGTCGACCGCGGCCTGTTCGACGACGACGACCTCGCGATCGCCGCGGTGACGGTCGCGGAGTTCCGCACGGGCATCGAGCTCGCCGACACCGCGCGACGGGCAGCCGACCGTGCGCGGGTGCTCGCCGCGATCACGTCGGCGATCACCGTGCTCGACTACACCGAGCGCACCGCCGCCGAGCACGCGCGCCTGATCGCGCACGTCCGCCGCGCGGGCCAGCCGCGGGGGGCGCACGACCTGATCATCGCGGCGCACGCCGCCGAGCACGGTCGCACGGTCGCGTCGTGCGACGCCCGCGCGCGGTTCGGCGACCTCCCCGAGGTCCGGGTGGTCCTCGTCCCGCGGCGCTGAGAGTCGGCGAATCGGCGCGGGCCGGCCCCGAGTGTGCGGCGCCCGGCTCACCGTCCCGCGCGTCGCCGCCCCGCCCGTGCCGAGAAGGCGTCCATCGCGGCGAGCACCTCGGCGGCCTGCCACACCCGCGCACGGTGGCCCGTCGACGGCGAGTGGAGCACCCCGGCCTCCTGGAGCACCTCGATCGCGTTCCGTGCCGCCCGGTCGGACACCCCGAGCGCGCGGGCCGCGTACTCGGCCGTCACGACGGGTTGGGAGAACAGCAGGTCCGACAACGGCCACGCTGCCGAGTCCGACCGTGCCGTGATCGCGTCGCGCCAGCGCGTGCGGGCGGCGACGACCTCGGCGGCGAGCTGGCGGCCGTTCGCGGTCGCGGCGACCGCGGCCGACGCGATCTGCTCGACGATCGGGTCGAGGTCGCCGTCCCGGTAGGCGCCGAGCGCGCGGAAGTACGACTCCGGGTCGCGCAGCAGCCCGGCGGACACCGGGACCGTCGTGTGCAGCGCGAGGCCGCGTCGACGCAGGACCGTGTGGACCAGGACGCGCCCGGTGCGCCCGTTGCCGTCGGTGAACGGATGGATGGTCTCGAACTGGGCGTGGACGACGGCCGCCAGGACGAGCGCCGGCACGTCGTCCCGTGCGGCGAACGCGACGAGGTCGTCGACGAGCAGGGGAACGCGGTCGTGGTGCGGCGGGACGAAGTCGGCGCCGTGCGGACTGATCGGCGAAGCGCCCACCCACACCTGCTCGGAGCGCCAGCGTCCCGCGGTCTCGGGCTCCGACTCCGCCAGGAGCGCGCGGTGGACGGCGAGGATGCCCGCCGCGGTGACGTCGTCGCCCGCGGCGAGGGCGCCCGTCATGGCTCGGACGTTGGCTGCGACGAGGTCGGCGTTCTGCCGGGACGGCACGCCGAGCGACGCGAGCGCGAGGTTGCGCGCGTTCGTGGTGAGGTGCTCGATCTGCGAGCTCGACGCCGACTCGGTCCGCAGGAGCACCGTCGGCATGGGGACGGGGAGCGACGCCATCGCGCTGTCGAAGCGTGCGACGTCGAGCGTCGCCTCCTCGGTGAGCGCCGCCACCCGGGCGCTGACGCGCGGGTGCGCCGCCGCGATCGACGGTGGCACGGCGGCCTCGTAGGGCCGCGCGACGCGCCGTCGCTGGAACGCGTCGAGGTAGGGGCTGGTCGCCGCCCAGGGCAGCGTCTCGTGGTCGACCGCCGGCCACGGGTGGTCGGTGGTCATCCTTCTCCCCGGTTCGTCACGAGTTGAAGCCTACGGCCATACCCTTCACTCCGCCTGTGCCGGCCGGAAGCGTCGTCGCGGTCGGTCCCCCTCCTGGGTCGCGCCCGCGCGGACTGGACGTGAGGGCTGAGGTATGGCAACCCTTATCCCGTGCCTCCCGCCGTCGAGCCCCGCTTCCGCACGTCGCCGAACGTGCTGTTCGCGACGGTCGTGACGCGCGTCGTGCGGCTCTCGCCCGGGTTCGTGCGCGCGACGCTCACCGGGCCCGACCTGGGCGTGTTCGCGCCCTACGGGCTCGACCAGCGCATCAAGATCCTGCTGGGCGAGCCGTGCGACGGCCTGCTGCCCGGGCTGCCCGAGCGCGAGTGGCGGCGCGTGTGGCGCGCGGTCCCCGAGCACCGGCGGCCCGTGCTGCGCAGCTACACCGCCTACGAGGTGCGGCCCGACGCGCGCGAGCTCGACCTCGACTTCTACGTGCACGACCCCGCGGGCCCCGCGAGCGAGTGGGCCCTCGCCGCGCGCCCCGGCGACCCGCTGCTGGTCTCGGGCCCCGACGTGCGCGCGGGCGCGCCCGACCACGGCGTGCAGTGGTGTCCCGGCGGCGCGACCGAGCGCGTGCTGCTCGCGGCCGACGAGACCGCGTACCCCGCCGTGCGAGGGATCCTCGCGGCGCTGCCCGCGGGTGTGCGTGCGACGGTCCTGCTGGAGGCGGGCCACGCGGCCGACGCCGCGACGCTCGACGACGTCACGGCCGGGCGCGACGCGCACGTGCTGCTGCGCGGCGGGCGGCGCGGCGGGCAGGCGCTCGTGACGGCCGTCGAGGCGTGGGCCGCCGCGCACGGGCCCGCCGCCGCGGCCGCGGGCGACGCGTTCTACGCGTGGGTCGCGACCGAGAGCACGCGCCTGGCCGGGGCGCGCGCCGCGCTCGCCGGGGCGGGCCTGGCTCCCGAGCGCATGCACACGCAGGGGTACTGGCACGACCGCCCGCGCGGGGTCCCCGCACCCGAACCCGCTGGCTACGCGGTCGCCGTGTGACGGACCGCACGTACGCGGTGAGGTAAGGCTTTGCTAACGTCACCCCCGGTTCGCGACGGGCGGACCGTCACGGACGAAGGAGTTGGCGTGCGTTCAGCAGTCTCCACGGTGCGGTCGCGGGTCGCGGTGCTCGCGGCCGTCACGGCCCTCGGTCTCGGCCTCTCGGCGTGCGCCGCCGACGCGGACGCCGGCACCGCCGACCCCACGCCGTCCGTCTCCGCCGACGCGTCCGACGCGCCCCGCGTCGTCGAGCACGCACGCGGCGAGACCGAGGTCCCCGCGCACCCGCAGCGCGTCGTCGTCCTCGAGCCCGTGCAGCTCGACACCGCCGTCGCGCTGGGCGTCGAGCCCGTCGGCGCGGCCGTGCTCAACGAGGCCCTCGGCGTGCCCGCCTACCTCGGCGACGCCGCGGCCGACGTGCAGACCGTCGGCACGGTGCAGGAGCCGAACGTGCAGAAGATCGCGGCCCTGCAGCCCGACCTCATCATCGGCACCGAGTCGCGCCACTCCGCGCTGTACGACCAGCTCTCGGACGTCGCGCCCACCGTCTTCATGGCCACGCAGACCGACCCGTGGCAGGACAACGTGCGCTTCACCGCGACCGCGCTGGGCGACGAGGCCGACGCGCAGAAGCTGCTCGACGCGTACGACGCCCGCTGCCAGGAGATCGCCGACGAGTTCGGCACCGCCGGCCAGACCGCGCAGCTCATCCGCCCGCGCGACGGCATCCTCACGCTCTACGGGCCCACGTCGTTCGCGGGCAGCACGCTCGAGTGCGTCGGCTTCACGACCCCCGAGCGCGACTGGGAGAACTCGATCTCGGTCGACGTCTCGCCCGAGAACGTGCTCGACGCCAAGGCCGACCACGTGTTCGTCACGACGACCGACGTGACCGACGAGTCCAGCGTCCCGGAGGCCGTGCGCGCCAACGCGGCGGCGTTCCCGCAGCTGCACCTGGTCGACCAGGCGTGGTGGATCACGGGCGTCGGCCCGCTCGGCGGGCAGGCCGTGCTGGACGACATCGAGAAGATCCTCTCCGCGGCGTCCTGATCCCCACCCGCCGACCCGCGCACCCGTGAGCACCGCAGCACCGACCGCCCGCCCGGCGACCCTCCGGTCGCCGGGCCGGGCGCGCCCGCCGCGCCGGCACGCCGCCGGCTGGGTGGTCGGCGCGCTCGCGGTGCTGCTCGGGGCCGTCGCGCTGTCGGTGCTGGTCGGGGCCAACCCCGTGCCGCCGGGCGACGTGCTGGACGCGCTGCTGGGCCGCGGCACCGACACCGCGCGGTTCGTCGTGTGGGACCAGCGGCTGCCGCGCACGCTCGCGGGCCTCGTGGTCGGCGGCGCGCTCGGCGTCGCTGGCGCGCTCATGCAGGCCTTCACACGCAACCCGCTCGCCGACCCGGGCCTGCTCGGCGTCAACGCGGGCGCGGCGTTCGCGGTGGCCCTGGGCATCACGTTCCTGGGCGTCACCACGCCCGCGGGGTACATGTGGCTCGCGTGCCTCGGCGCGCTGGTCGTGGCCGTCGGCGTGCACGTGCTGGGCGGTGCGGCTGACCTGCGCGCAAGCCCCGCGCGGCTCGTCGTCACGGGCGTCGCGGTCGGCGCCGTGCTCGCGGGCCTCACGAGCGGCCTGACGCTCACGCACCCCGACACGTTCGACCGCATGCGCGGCTGGGCCGCCGGCAGCCTGCTCGAGCGCGGCCCCCAGGTCGTGCTTCCGGTGCTGCCGCTCGTCGTGCTGGGCCTGCTGGTCGCGGCCCTCACGGCGCGCAGCCTCAACGCGGTCGCGCTCGGGCCCGACGTCGCGCAGGCGCAGGGCGTCGACGTGCGTCGCACGCGCGTGCTCGTGCTCGCCGCGGTCACGGTCCTCGCGGGCGGCGCGACCGCGATCGCCGGGCCCGTCGCGTTCGTCGGGCTGATGGTGCCGCACGTCGTGCGGTGGACGCTGGGCACCGACCAGCGCCGCGTGCTCGCGGGGTCGCTGCTGGGCGGGTGCGTGCTGGTCGTCGCGTCCGACGTCGTGGGGCGCGTCGCCGTGCCGCCGGGGGAGATGCCCGTGGGCGTGGTCACCGCGTTCGTCGGCGCGCCCGTGATGATCGCGCTCGCGCGCCGCCGACGGGCCACGGCGCTGTGACCGCCACGCGCCCGGACGTGCGCGACGCCGCCGGCACCGCCGCCCCCGCGGCCGCACCCGCGCGCCGTGCCGCACCCGTGCGGCTGCTGCGCGGACCGCGCCCGCGCGTGCTCGTCGGCACCGACCGGCTGCACGTGGGCGTCGGCGTGCGCGAGGGCGTGCTGTGCGTCGTGCTGGCCGCCGTGCTGCTCGTCCTCGCGGTCGTCGGGCTCGCGGTCGGCGACTTCCCCGTGCCGTGGCCCGACGTCGTGGGCGCGTTCACGGGCCGCACGCAGGGCCTCGCGGCGACCGTCGTGCTCGAGTGGCGGCTGCCGCGCGTCGCCGCGGCCGTGCTGTTCGGCGCAGCGCTCGCCGTCGCGGGCGGCGTGTTCCAGGCCGTGACGCGCAACCCGCTCGCGAGCCCCGACGTCGTCGGCCTGTCGAACGGCGCGTTCACGGGCATGCTCATCGCGCTCGTGTCGCTGGGCGGCGGCTGGGCGTCCCGCACGGTCGGCGCCCTGGTGGGCGGGGTCCTCACGGCCGTGGTCGTGCACCTGCTCGCGCACCGCGGCGGCCTGCAGGGGTTCCGGCTGATCGTCGTCGGCATCGGGGTGTCGTCGATGCTCGGCGCGTTCAACACGTGGGTGCTGCTGCGCGCCGACCTCGAGACCGCGCTGCTCGCCTCCGCGTGGGGCGCCGGCACGCTCACGACCGCGACCGCCGAGCTCGTGCGGCCCGTCGCGGTGTGCGTCGTCGTGCTGCTCGCCGTGGTCGCGACGCGGGCCGGCGCGCTCGCGCAGCTCGAGCTGGGCGAGGACGTCGCCGCGACCACCGGCGTCGCCGCGGGCCGCGACCGCACCGTGCTGCTGGTCGCCGCGGTCGGGCTCGTCAGCGCCGTCACCGCCGTCGCCGGGCCCGTCGCGTTCGTCGCGCTCGCGGCCCCGCAGATCGCGCGCCGCGCCGCCGGGTCGCCCGGCATCCCGCTCGCCGCGAGCGCGGGCGTCGGCGCGGTCGTGCTGCTCGGCGCCGACCTCGTCGCGCAGCACGTGCTGCCCCTGACCGTGCCCGTCGGCGTCGTCACCGTCGTGATCGGCGGTGCGTACCTGCTGTGGCTGCTGCTCCGAGAGGCGAGGACCCGATGACCGCCGCGACCGCCACCACGTCCCCGGACCACCTCGGCACCGCGTCGCGGCTGCGCGCCGAGCGCGTGACGCTGCGCTACGACGCCCGCACGGTCAGCGAGGACCTCACGTTCGCGGTGCCCCACGGCTCGTTCACCGTGATCATCGGCCCCAACGCGTGCGGCAAGTCCACGCTGCTGCGCGCGCTGTCGGGGCTGCTCGCGCCCGCCGCGGGGCGGGTGCTGCTCGACGACGCACCGCTGACCTCCTACGCGGCGCGCGAGCGGGCACGGCGCCTGGCGTTCCTGCCGCAGACCATGACCGCGCCCGAGGGCATCACGGTCGCCGAGCTCGCCGCGCGCGGCCGGTTCGCGCACCAGCGCGTGCTGCGCCGCTACTCGGCGGCCGACGTCGACGCGGTCGAGCGCGCGCTCGCCGCGACCGGTACGACCGACATCGCCGACCGCCGCCTCGACGAGCTGTCCGGCGGGCAGCGGCAGCGCGCCTGGATCGCGATGGTCCTCGCGCAGGACGCGCCGCTCGTGCTGCTCGACGAGCCGACCACCTACCTCGACGTCACGCACCAGCTCGAGGTGCTCACGCTGCTGCACCACCTGCACGTGCAGGGCCGCACCGTCGTCGCCGTGCTGCACGACCTGCACCACGCGGCTCGCTACGCGACCCACCTCGTCGCGATGAAGGACGGGCGCGTCGTCGCGCAGGGCGACCCCGCCGCGGTCGTGACGGCCGAGCGCGTGCGCGACGTGTTCGGGCTCGACGCCACGGTCGTGCCCGACCCGGTGACGGGTGCGCCGCTCGTCGTGCCCGCGGACACCCGCTGACCGCTGCCGGGCGCGGCGCCCGTCGGCCGTGGACCGCGTCGGGTCGGCGCCCGCCCCGCGCAGGGACGGCCTCCGTCCCGAGCCGGGACAGCGAGGGCGCCCGCACCCTGGTGCCCCCGCCCGACCGGACGCACCATGGACGCGTGAGCACCCCGCCGCGCCCCGGTCCGACCGCCGCCCTCGTGGCGGCCGTCGTGGCGCTCGCGGCCGCGTGCGCGCCGTCGTCGCCGACCTCGTCGCCCGCCGCGACGCCCGAGACCGTCGTCGTGCGCGCGCCCGTCGTCGCCGCCAAGGCCGCCGTGCCGCCGCCCCCGACGCTCGCACCCGTCGACCTCGCGTCCCTGCCGGTGGTCGAGCCGCGCGTGGTCGTGCCGGGCCTGCCCGGCGACGACGGGCTCGAGCAGCTGCGCTCCGACGACCCGGCGCTCGGCACGTGGCGCACCGCGACCGTCGTGCGCGACACCGCCGCGTACGACGCGCCGTACGGCACGCCGCGCGGCACGGTGCCGACGGCGACGCTCGACGTGCCGACCGTGCTGCCCGTGGTGGAGCGCCGCGCCGGGTGGCTGCGCGTCATGGTCGCGACCCGCAGCGCGCTGCCCAGCCAGGACCCGGCGCAGGTCAACGGCCGCACCGCGTGGATCCGCGAGGAGGACACGGCGGCGAGCGGCACGAGCTGGCGCCTGCACCTGGACCGCGCGGCGCTCACGCTCACGATCGACGACGGCACGACGCCCCGCACGGTGCCCGTCCTTGCCGTGGGCGCGCCCGGCACCCCGACGCCCGCGGCCGCGCAGTTCCTCACCGGGTCGCAGTGGGACCAGCCCGGCACGTACACGCCGCGCAGCCTGCTGCTGTCGAGCCAGAGCGAGACCATGGACGCCTACGACCGACGCACCGGCACGTCCGCGACCGCGATCCACACGTCGCCGTTCACCGCGACGGGTGCGATCTCCAACGGGTGCGTACGCGTGACCGCCGACGTGCTCGACCTGCTGTGGGGCAAGGTGCCGCCCGGCACGGTGCTGACGGTCTCCTGAGCGGCCGTGCGCGGGCAGCGTCCGGGGCCGGGCCGCCGCCCCCGCCGGCGGACCACCCTCAGCCCGCGCCGCCCTCGCGCGCCCGCACCGCGGCGATCGCGTCCGCCGCGCGGATCAGCCCGATGTGGCTGAACGCCTGTGGGAAGTTGCCGATCAGCCGCCCGGCGTCCGGGTCGTACTCCTCGCTCAGCAGCCCGAGGTCGTTCGCGTAGCCCACGAGCTGCGCCATGAGCTTCTCGGCGTCCTCCAGCCGGCCGCTGTTCGCGTGCTGCTCGACCAGCCAGAAGCAGCAGATGAGGAACGGGTGCTCGTCGCCCTCGAGCCCGTCCATGCCCGTGTCGGTGCGGTACCGGTGCACCAGGCCGTGCTCGTCGGTCAGCTCCTGCTCGATGCGCGCGACCGTGCCGAGCATGCGCGGGTCGTCGTACGCGAGGAACCCCGTGTGCGGCAGCTGCAGCAGCGACGCGTCGACCTCGGTGTTGTCGTACGTCTGCGTGAAGCTCTCGATCTCGGGGTCGTAGCCGCGCTCGTCGATCTCGGCACGCAACCGGTCGCGCAGCTCGCGCCACCGGTCGACCGGCCCGTCGAGCCCGTGCTCCTCGACCGCGCGCACGCCCTGGTCGAACGCGGCCCACATCATGGCGCGCCCGTGCGTGAAGTGGTGCAGGTCGCCGCGCATCTCCCAGATGCCGTGGTCGGGCCGGTCGTAGTGCGTCTCGGTGTACCGCAGCAGGCTCTTCTGCAGGCCCCACGTGTACTCGTCCTCGCCGACGCCCGCGTCGCGCAGCATGCCCAGCGCGATCATCACCTCGCCCACGACGTCGGCCTGGTACTGGTCGGCGGCGCCGTTGCCGATCCGCACGGGCCGCGAGCCCTCGTAGCCGTCGAGGTGGTCGAGCTCCTTCTCGTCGAGCTCCCGCTCACCGCCCACGCCGTACATGATCTTGACGTCGTCGGCGTCGCCCGCGACCGCGCGCAGCAGCCAGTCGCGCCACAGGCACGCGCCCTCGGTGAGGCCGTGCGCGACCGCGACCTCGATGGTCAGGGCCGCGTCGCGCAGCCACACGAACCGGTAGTCCCAGTTGCGCACGCCGCCCAGCTCCTCGGGCAGCGACGCGGTCGGCGCCGCGACGATCCCGCCCGTCTCGCCGTGCGTGAGCGCGCGCAGCACCAGCAGCGAGCGCAGCACGAGAGGGTCGTGCGTCGTGCGGACCTCGAGCTTCGACGACCAGTCCGTCCAGAAGCTCACGGCCGCCGCGAGCGCCTGGTCGGCGTCGATCGGCTCGGGCGGGTCGGCGTACGACGGGAACCACACGAGGTCCCAGTCGAGCACGTCGCCCTCCTCGAGCCGGAACCGGCCGCCGAGCCGCGGCGTGCGCGCGCCGCCCGCCGCCGAGAACGCGCCGGGCTCGGCGGACGTGCCGTCCTGCGCGACGCCGTCGTCGCCGTCGACGCGCGTCAGCAGCGGGCCCGTGACGAGGATGCCCTCGGGGCCCGCGAGCGACTGCAGCGCCTCGCGGCCGTGGTGGTCGACCACCCGCACCCACGGCGTGGCGCGCGCGTAGTCGAACCGCAGGCGCAGGTCGTGCTCGACCTCGACCGTGCCCTCGAGGCACTCGACCTGCCGCACGAGGTCGTCGCGCCCCGACGTCAGGGGCAGGAAGTCGGTCACGCGCGCCGTGCCGGTCGGCGTGCGCCACGTGGTCTCGAGCACGAACGTCTGCGGCAGGTACCGCCGCTCGATGACCTCGCCGTCGACCGCCGACAGCTTCCAGCGCCCGTCGTCGGGCCCGCCGAGGATCGCGGAGAACGCGGCGGGGGAGTCGAAGCGTGGCAGGCACAGCCAGTCGACGCTGCCGTCGCGGGACACGAGCGGTCCGGTGCGCAGGTCGGACAGGAGGGCGTAGTCCTCGAGGTGCGTGCTCACCTCGTCCTTTCTACGGTGCGGACGCCCGCCTCGCAGGACGGGCGTCCGGTTTCGCCCGGGTCCGGGCGGCCGACGGGCGCCGCACGGACCCGGGCGTGCGGGTCAGTCGGCGCGGTGACGGCCGCCCTCGCGCCGGCCGTGGTTGACGTCCGCCTCGTCCGGGCCGGGGCCCGTGTCGACGGGCGGCTGCGTCTGGTCGGCGTCGTGCGCGTGGTCGTGGTCGTGCGGGTGGTCGTGCTCGTGCGTGTGGTCGTGGGTGTGCCCGCCGGGGTCCGCGGGGCCGGGGTTCTCGCTCATCGGGTGCTCCTTCGCTCGCCGTCCCCCGATCGTCGCGTCGCCCCGGACGATCCGCACCCTGGTGGACGGACGTGCACGGTTGCGGGCCCTCCCGACGCGACGCACGCTGTCGGTACGACGGGCCGGGAGGTGGCGTGAGCGGATCGGACGCGCTCGGCACGTACCGCGCGATGCGCGACTTCACGCGCACGCCCGAGCCGTCCGGGGCGCCGCCCGCCACGGACGGCGCGGTCGAGCGCCGGTTCGTGGTGCAGCGGCACCGCGCGCGCCGGCTGCACTACGACGTCCGCCTCGAGCTCGACGGTGTGCTGCTGAGCTGGGCCGTGCCCAAGGGCCCGACGCTCGACCCGGGCGTGCGGCGCATGGCCGTGCACGTGGAGGACCACCCGCTGGAGTACGCGGGCTTCGAGGGCGTGATCCCGCGCGGCGAGTACGGCGGCGGCGACGTGATCGTGTGGGACCGCGGCACGTGGGTGCCGTACAAGAGCGACGACCCGGCCGCGGAGCTGCGCGACGGCCAGCTGCACGCCGAGCTGCACGGCGAGCGGCTGCGCGGCAAGTTCCTGCTGGTGCGCAGCGACAGGCGCGGGCGGGACAGCGGCGACGGCAAGGAGCAGTGGCTGCTGATCCACAAGCACGACGAGCACGCGGTCGACGGCTGGGTCGCCGAGGACCACCCGACGTCGGTCGTGTCGGGGCGCACCAACGACGAGGTCGCGGCCGACCCGGACCGGTTGTGGCGCTCGGGCGTGCCCGCGGCCGAGGCCGAGGTGGACCTGCGGGACGCGTCGCCGGCACCACCCGCACCCCTGCCCGCCGACGACGACGCGCTCGCGGCCCTCGACGACCTGGGGGCGTCGGGCACGTGGGAGGTCCACGGCCGACGCCTGCGCGTCACCAACCTCGACAAGGAGCTGTTCGGCGGCCGCGACGGCGAGCCGCCCGTCACCAAGCGCGACCTGCTGCGGTACGCGGCGCGCGTCGGGCCCGTCGTGCTCCCGTACCTCGCGGGGCGCGCGCTCAACATGCACCGGTTCCCGCAGGGCGCCGGCACCGCGGGGTTCTGGCACAAGCAGCTCCCCGACCACGCACCCGACTGGGTGCCGCGGTGGGACCGCCCCGACGTCGACCCGGGCGACACCACCACCTACCTCGTGGTCGACGAGCCCGCGGCGCTCGTGTGGGCCGCGAACTTCGGCGCGCTCGAGTGGCACGCGTGGACGTCGCGCACCGACGCGCCCGACCTGCCGACCTACGCCCTGGTGGACCTCGACCCCGGGACGTCGACCACGTGGGACGACCTCGTGCTGCTGGCCCGCCTGCACCGCGACGCGTTCGAGCACCTGGGCGTCCGCGCGTACCCCAAGCTCACCGGGAAGCGCGGCATCCAGATCTGGGTCCCGGTGGCCCCGGGGCCGTCGTTCGACGACACGCGCGCGTGGGTCGAGCGGCTCTCGCGGACGGTCGGCCAGGTCGTGCCCGACCTCGTGAGCTGGCGGTGGGAGGTGCGCGAGCGCGGCGGCCACGCGCGGCTCGACTACACGCAGAACGCCGTCAACAAGACCCTCGTCGCGCCGTACAGCCCGCGCGCCGCCCCGGGCGCGCCCGTGTCGGCACCGATCACGTGGGACGAGCTCGACGCCGACTGGCTGCGCCCCGACGCGTTCACGGTGCGCACGGTCCTCGACCGGCTCGCCGACGTCGGCGACCCGTTCCGCGGCGTGCTCGACGCGCACCAGGTGCTGCCGCCGCTGCGGTGAGGGGGTGCGGCGCCCGCCCGGGCCGGTCCCCTTGAGCGGCCCCGAGACGCGTGCCAAGGTGAGGACGTCGCAGGCGCGCACCCGCCCCCGTCGACCCAGGGGCATCCCCACGCGCGCCTCGCAGGGGCGGCGCGACGCGGCGGAAGGGGCACCCGGTGCGGCCAGGGCAGGACGACGCGGAGGCGGCGCGGACCGAGGCGTTCGCCGAGCTGGCCCGCATGCAGCCCGTCGACTCCGGCTCGCTCGCGTCGCTGCACGAGCTCCTGCTCGTGGTGCGGCGCACGCTGCCCGGCGTCGAGGACGTCTCGCTCACGCTGGGCGAGCCGGACGCCCCGACGCACGTCACGACCACGAGCCCGGGCGCCGCACGGGCCGACGGCTGGCAGGTCATGGCGGGCGAGGGGCCGTCGTTCGACGCGTACCGCGACGGGGCCACGGTCACGAGCGCGCGGTGGACGGCCGACCCGCGCTGGCCGCGCGTGGCCCGGCACTCCGAGACCGCCACGGGCGGACCCGCCACCGCCGTCCCCGTGCAGTACGGCGACCGGCGGTGGGGCGTGCTGACGTGCTACGGCGACCAGGTCCACACCGCGGACCAGGTCGAGGCCGTCGAGCTCGTGGCCGGGACGGTCGCCGCCGTGCTCACCGGGTCGCGCCAGCGTGACGAGCTGCGGGCGCTCGTCGCGCAGCTCGGTGAGGCCCTCGAGTCGCGCGCGACGATCGACCAGGCCAAGGGCGTGATCATGGCGCACCGCGGCGGCACGCCCGACGACGCGTTCGACCACCTGTCGGCCATGAGCCAGCACCGCAACGTCAAGCTGCGCGAGGTCGCGCGGGACGTGGTGCAGAGGGCGACCGCCGCGCGCCGCGAGCGGACGGACGGCGCCGGCTCCGGCCGGTGACGCGGTGCGTCAGACGTCGCCCGCCTCGTGCACGCAGATCGCGATGTGCGTGCGGTTGTCCGCCGGCAGCTTCTCCAGGATCCGGCTGATGTGCGTCTTCACCGTCGCGACCGTGATGAACAGCTCGGACGCGATCTCGGTGTTCGACAGCCCGCGCCCGATCGCACGGGCCACGTCGCGCTCGCGCTCGGTGAGCGCGTCGAGCTTCTGGCGCGCGGCCGCGCGTCGTTCGTCGCGCGGCTGGTCGGTGACCGACGCGATGAGCCGGTCGGTGACCGACGGGGACAGGGTCGTGCGGCCCGCGCCCGCGTCGTGCACGTGCCGCACGATCTCGGCCGGCGGCGTGTCCTTCAGCAGGAACCCCGCGGCGCCCAGGCGCAGCGCGCCCAGCACCATCTCGTCGGTGTCGAACGTCGTGAGGATCACCACGCGCGCGTCGGGCTGCTCGGTCAGCAGCCGCTGCGTGGCCTGCAGCCCGTCGAGCCGCGGCATGCGGATGTCCATGAGCACGACGTCGGGCGACGTCGCGCGCACGACGTCGAGCGCCTCGAGCCCGTCGCCGGCCTCGCCGACGACCTCGATGGTCGGGTCCGCGCCGAGGATGAGCCGCAGCCCGACCCGCACGAGCGTCTCGTCGTCGACCAGCACGACCCGCGTCGCCGGCCGGCCGTCGGCCGTGGTGGTGCCCGTCATGCCTGTCCCTCCGTCCCGGCCGCCCACGGCAGCCACGCCTGCACCGCGAACGTGCCGTCCGGGCGTCGTTGCACGTCGAGCTCGCCGCCCGTGAGCCGCAGCCGCTCGGCGAGCCCCGTGAGCCCCCACCCGGACGACGGCAGGGGCGTCGCCGGCGGGTGGTCGGGCATCCGGTTGGTCACCTCGACGCCCACGCGGTCGCCCGGCGTGCCGTGCAGCCGGACCTTCACGGGCGCGCCCGGCGCGTGCTTGCGCGCGTTCGTCAGGGTCTCCTGCACGACGCGGTACAGGTGCCGGCTCGTCGACAGCGGCAGCCGCGCCAGGTCGTCCTCGGCCACGTGGTCGAGCACGTACGACACGGGCGACCCGGCGGCGCGCGTGCCGTCGACGAGCTCGTCGACCTGCGCGAGCGTCGGCTGCGGGCGCGACTGCTCGTCGGCCGCCGCGGGGTCGCGCAGCAGCCCGAGCACCTCGCGCAGCTCGCCGAGGGCCTCGTGCGCGTTCTCCCGGACGATCGCCGCGGTGTCGCGCACCTGCTCGGGGTCCAGGCCGGCGCGGTACTCCAGCGCGCCGGCGTGCAGCGCGACCAGCGAGAGCCGGTGCGCGAGCACGTCGTGCATCTCGCGCGCGATGCGGTTGCGCTCGGCGGCGCGGGCCGTGTCGCCGCGCGCGTCGGCCTCGCGGCGCGCGATCGCGGCCTGCTCGCGCAGCGACGCGACGAGCGCGCGCCGACCCCCGATGAACAGCCCCGTCACCACGGGCAGGGCCATGCCGACCAGCACCGACAGCAGCAGCACCCACTGCGGTGGGTAGGGCAGGTCGTCCGGCAGGAAGACGTTCTGCAGCGCGCGGTCGGCCACCAGGCCGGCACCGAACCACAGCGCGCAGACCGACAGGATCTCCGCCCAGCGGCGCCGCGTCGCCAGCGACACGACCGCGAGCGACGCGATGCCCGCCGAGAACACCGAGAACGACCCGAGCACGACGAGCACGCCCGTGATCGGCAGCGGCGCACGGTGCCGCAGCACGTACAGGACCGCGGCCACCACGAGCACGCCCAGGTCGACCGCGATCCACACCTCGGCGAGGAGGTTCGTCCTGCCCGTCATCTCGGCGCGCGCGATGCCCGCGCCGTACACCGCCGTGCCCGAGAAGAACCCCAGCGGCAGCGCGAGCATGAGCCGCCACGTGTGGGACCACGCGCGGCGGGCGCGGCTCGGCGGGGCGGGCGTCAGGGACACGCCGTGATGCTAGGCGCCCCGCGGGCCCGCCCGGATCGGTCGCGCGGACGACCGGGTCGGCCGCCCGGACGACGACGCCGTCCCGCGCGGACCTGCGTGCGACCGCGCGGGCCCGTGTCAGGACGCGAGCAGCGCCGCGACGTCGTCGGGGTGCGGGAACGACCCGGGGACGTACCCGCACAGCGGGTCCGACGCGAACGGGTCGCCCGTCGCGGCGTACGCGCGCGAGCGCGACCCGCCGCACACCCGGCCGAACTCGCACGCGCCGCACCGCCCGGTCAGCCGGGCGGGGTCCCGCAGCCCCGTGAACAGCTCCGACGTCCGGTAGATCTCGGTCAGCGGCTGCTCGCGCACGTCGCCCGCCGACACCGGCAGGAACCCGGACGGGTGCACCGTGCCGACGTGCGACACGAACACGAACCCGTACCCGGCGTTGACGTTGACCGGCGGGCGTCGCACGCGCGCGCCGTCGCCCCAGCCGAACGCGGCCGTGCGCTCGGTCAGCTCGGCGTACAGCTCGCCCAGGCCCAGCGCGGCCACGTGGTCCTCGCCGCGCGCGGCGAGCACCGCGCGCTGCAGCGACACGCGCCGGAAGTGGTGGCCCTCGGTCGTCTTCACCGGCACGTGCGGGCCCAGGTCGTACAGGTGGTTCATGACGTCCTCGGCCTGCTGCGGCGTGAGCGCCCCCAGGTCGACGCCGCGGCCCATCGGCACCAGCATGAACGCGCTCCACGTCATCGCGCCCTGCGCCCGCACGAGGGCCGCGAGGTCCGGCAGCTCGTGCACCGTGCGGCTCGACATCGTGGAGTTCACCTGCACCTTCATGCCCAGCTCGCGGGCCGTCGCCCACGCCTCGACGGTGCGGTCGAACGTGCCCGGCACGCGCCGGAACCCGTCGTGCACGGCGGCCGTCGCGCCGTCCAGCGACAACGACAGCGCCGTCACGCCCGCGTCCTGCAGCGCGCGCAGCGCCGCCCGGTCGAGCTTCTCGGTACCCGACGGCGAGACCGCCACCGCGAGCCCCAGCGCGCGCCCGCGCCGCACGAGCTCGGTGAGGTCCTCGCGCTCGAAGCAGTCCCCGCCGGTGATGACGAAGATGGGGGACGGCCGGCCGAACGCCGCGACCTGGCGCATGAGCTCGGTCGCGGCGTCGGTGTCGAGCTCGCGCGGGTGCCGGCGCGGCTGCGCCTCGGCGCGGCAGTGCACGCACGACAGCGCGCACGCGCGCGTCGCCTCCCAGATGACGAGCAGCGGCCGGTCGGCCGGGTCGTGGCGGACGGTGCGGACGACGGGGCCGTGCGGGCGCATGCCGAGCATCAGACACCCGCCGCCGGCCCGGGGTCCGGGACGAGCGTCCCTTCCGCGCGGACGACACCCACGGCCGCGCGGTCGGTCGCGCGGCCGATGCGTCGTGCCGGGCCCGCCGTGACGATGGTCGGGTGAGCAGCCCGCACGTCGTGCCCCCGCCCCCGACCGTCGCCGCGCCCCCGACCGTGTCCGCCCCCCGGGCGGTGCGCGCGCGCGAGGTGCCCGGGACCTACGCGTACCACCGGCTCCAGCGGACCCGTCCCGGAGCCCGGTGGTGGCGGCCGCTGCTCGTCGGGCTCGTCGCGCTCGCGCTGTACGTCGCGCTGCTCGCGCTCGGCGGCGGCGCGCTCCTCGTCGCCGCGTTCGCGGGCGGCCCGGCGTCGTGGGACGCGCTCACCGGCCTGGACGTCACCGACCTCCTCGACCCCCTCGCGTTCACGCTCGCGATGCTCTCGATCATCGCGATGCTGCCCGCCGTGCTCGTCGCGACCCGGCTGCTCGGCGCGCGGCCCGTCGGCCTGCTCGCGTCCGTCACGGGGCGCGTGCGATGGGGGTGGGCGCTGCGCTGCCTCGCGCTCGCGGCGGGTCTCGCGCTCGTGGTCCACACGGGTGACGCGGTCGTGGCGGCCGCGTCCGGGAGGCCCTGGCAGCCGCACGTGGACGCGGGCGCCTGGCTGCTGATCGGCCTGGCCCTGCTGCTGGTGCCCGCGCAGTGCGTCGCCGAGGAGGTCGTGTTCCGCGGGTACCTCCTGCAGACCGTCGGCGCGTGGCTGCGGCACCCGGCGTTCGCGATCGCCCTGCCCGTGCCGCTGTTCGTGCTCGGCCACGAGTACGTGAACCTCGCGATGCTCGACATCGCGCTGTGGGCGTTCGCGATGGGCTGGGTCACGTGGCGCACCGGCGGCCTCGAGGCCGCCGCGGCCGCGCACGTCGTCAACAACGTCGCGGTGTTCACGCTCGGCGCGGTGGGCCTGGCCGACCTCGACCTCGTGGACGTCGGGCCGGTCGCGCTCACGGTGTCCACGGTCCAGACCCTCGTCTTCGTCGGACTCGTCGAGGTGCTCGCGCGGCGCGCGGGCGTCGCCCGGGAGCGCGTCGTGGCCGCGCCGGCCGAGGGTGAGATCTGACACGGCCCGTGGCGATTCGTCGTATCCGCGTACGTTGCGTCCGTATCGGTCAGTCGTGCCGTGACACGAGTCGCCCCGGCCCCTCTTCCGTGCGGCGGGGTCGGTCCCTATCGTGAGATCCGTGCACCCCGTGAGTGAACGCATCCGTGACGCCCGCGAGCGCAGCGGCCTGTCGCAGGCCGACCTCGCGCGTGCGGCGATGATGCACCCCAGCTACGTGTCCCACCTCGAGCGCGGCGTGCGCGGTCCCGGCGACGCGGCCCTCGAGCGGCTCGCGCGTGCCCTCGGAGTCACGGCGCAGTACCTCGAACAGGGTGACCGCTCGCCCGAGTACCTCGAGTCGGAGGCCGCGCTCGTCCGTGCGCGGCAGCTCATGCGCGCGGGGCGGGCCCCGGACGCGGCGCGCGAGCTCGAGCAGGTCGAGCTCGCGGCGCTCGATGTCGACCAGGCGGCGAAGGTGCTGCTGGCGCGCGCCGAGGCGCTCGACCTCGCGGGTGACCTGGAGACCTCCGCGCAGCTGCTCGCGGACGTGACGCACCGGCTCGTCGTCGGCCACCGTCCCGAACGCGCGACGTACGCCGCGACCCGCCTCGTCATGGCGCTCACCGAGGCCGGCGACCTGCACGGCGCCGTGCGCGCGGGCGAGGAGCACCTCGCGACGCTGCGCGAGCCCGCCGCCGGCACCGACGAGATCTTCCGCCTCGAGTCGACGCTCGTGTGGGCGTACGTCGCGCGCGGGGACGTGACCTACGCGCGCGTGCGCGGCCAGGACCTGCTGGGGCGGGCCCTGGTGCACGGTTCGGCGCGCGCCGTCTGGTCCGTCCACTGGAACCTCGCGTTCGTCGACGACGCGCTCGGCGACCACGACGACGCGCTGTCGCACCTGCGCTCGGCCCTCGCGATCGCCGGGGGCGACGAGGTCGAGCGTGACGTGCCCCGCCTGCGGCTCGACCTCGCGCAGCTGCTGCTCACGGTGGACCCGCCGCGCCCCCGCGAGGCGCTCGCGGAGCTCGACGCGGCCGCGACCGCGCTGGAGGTCGGCGAGTCGCAGGTCGAGCTCGCGCGCGCGGCGACCACGCGGTCGCGCGCCACGCTGCTGCTCGGTCAGCACCGCGCCGCCCTCGCGCACGCCGCGCGCGCGGTCGAGATGCTCGCGACGGGTGAGCGGCGCGACGCGGCCGCCGCGCACGAGGCGCTGGGCGACGCGCTGCTCGCCTCGGGCGAGCGGCCCGCCGCGATCAAGGCGTACCGGCAGGCGGCCGACCGGCTCGACCTGGCACCCGCCGGGCGGCCGACCGCACGCGCGTGGCGCCGGATCGGCGACCGGCTGCGCGTCGCGGGCGACGACCGCGCGCACGTCGCCGAGGCGTACCGGCGGGCCATCGACGCCGCGGGCGTCGGCGTCGTCCGCGCCTGACGAGCACGTCACCCCGACGGGTGAGGCGGCCCGTGACGGGCACGCCGTCCCGACGGGCGAGGCCCCGCCTCGCCGCGGCGGCCGCGACACGCCCGGGTGACGGCCGAGCCGGGAGCGTCTACCCCGGTCGGTCGCGGGTCATTGCGGTCTAGACACCGCCGTGGGGACCATGCCGAGGTACCGGATCGTCCGGTGCGTCGTTCGAAGGGGTCCCCTCATGAAGAAGCTCTCGCTCGCTCTCGTCGTCGCCCTCGCCGCGTTCTCCGGCGTGGCCGGTGCCACCGTCGCGTCGGGCGCGCCCGTCACGCCGGGTACGCCCGGCCCGTCGGTCACGATCCTCTCGCCGTGCTGCAAGGTGATCTGACGGACGCGCTCCCACGGTGACGACACCTGCGCCGCCGCTCCGGGGCGACCACGCCGGCCCCGGGGCGACGGCGCAGGGCAGCGCTCTCACGTGCACGTCGGTGACCGGTGCGCACGCCGCGCACGTCCTCGCATCAGGACGTCAGGACCAGCACGCCGACGCCCGCGGCGACGGTCAGCGGGGCGACCACCAGCCCCAGCAGCACGTACCGGCGCCACGACACGTCGACCCCCGCGCGTACGAGCGCCCGGTGCCACAGCAGCGTCGCGAGCGACGCCCACGGCGTCACGAGCGGGCCCGCGTTGACGCCGACCAGCAGCGCGACCAGCAGGAGCGGGTCGTGCGCCGCGGTCGGCTCGAGCACGAGGTACGCGGGCAGGTTGTTCACGAGGTTCGCACCGACCGCGCCCGCCGCTGCGACGGTCCAGGGCCCGCCGCCCGCGAGGTCGTGCTGCAGCAGCGCGCGCAGCCCCGCCTCCTGCAGCGCCTCGGCCGCGAGGAAGAGGCCGGAGGCGAACACGACGAGCGGCCAGGGCACCAGGCCGGGCGTGAGCGCGCGGGGCCGGCGCCACGCGGTGACGACCAGCAGGACGACGGCCGCGGCCGTCGCCGGGATCCACACGGGTGCGCCGCTCACGAGCCCGACCAGCAGCGCGACGACCACGCCCGCGCTCCAGCGCAGCAGCACCTGGTCGTCGGCGGGCGGCTCGTCGTCGCCCACCGTGTAGCGGCCCCGCAGCTCGCGGCGGTGCAGCAGCGCGACGGCCGCGACGGGCACGACGACGCACGCGAGCGCTGGCGCCCACGTGAGCGCGACGAACTCGCGGATGCCCCCGACGTGGTGCTCGGCCAGCAGGTTGGTGAGGTTGGAGACGGGCAGGAGCATCGACGCGGCGTTCGCGAGCCACACCGTGACCAGCGCGAACGGCCGCGCGTCGAGCCCGGCGTGCAGCGCGACGGCCAGCACCACGGGCGTCAGCAGCACGGCCGTCGTGTCGAGCGACAGGAAGACCGTGCACACGACCGCGAGGGCCACGACCCCGCCCCACAGCAGGAGCGTGCGACCGCGTGCGCGGCGCGCGACGCCCGCTCCGACCGCACGGAACAGCCCGGCCTCCGCGGCCAGCTCGGTCACGACCGTGACGGCCACGACGAACGTCAGCACGGGCCAGACGCGGTCGACCAGCGCGAGCGCGGCGTCGCCGGGCAGCACCCCCGTGGCCAGCGCGACGAGGCCGGCGCCGAGCAGCACGGCGCCGATGACGAGGGTCCTCACCGGGCGGCCCCCGCCACGTGCGCGAACGACGGGGAGCGGCGCGGGGCGCGGGGCGTCCCCGGTGCGGCGTTCACGGTCACGTGCACAGCGTGCACCCCCGCGCTCCGTGGTGCGTCATGACGCGCGCCGCCGGCGCAGCGCCTCGCGCAGCGGCGGCACGGGGGTGCCGGCCGCGCTGAGGTCGGCGCGCGCACGGCGCCGGTGGTGCAGCACGCCGACCACGCCGACGACCCACGGCACGAGCAGCACCGCGAACGCGAGCCGCCACGCGTCCAGGGGGTACGTCGTCGCGCCCGCGGGGGAGACGAGCTGCAGCACGACCCCGACCGCGAGGACGCCCGTGATCGTCGAGACGAACCCGCCGGTGTTGACGAACCCGGTCGCGGTGCCGAGCCGGTCGCCGGTCGTGAAGGTCCGCGCGAAGTCGATGCCCACGAGCGACACGGGCCCGCCCGCGCCGATGACCACGGCGAACACCACGAGCTGGGCGAACGGGCGCGGCGTGGCGGGCAGCAGCAGCCACGCCCACACGGCGAACGTCGCGCCCGCGGACGTGAGCACGACCCACGACCGTCGCAGCGGGTGCCGCGACGTCCACCGGCCGACCAGCGGGCCCGCGGTCATGGCCGACGCGGTCATGGTCGTGAGCAGCACGCTCGCCTCGGCGGGCGTGCGGCCCTGCGCGGTGACGAAGAACGGCACGCCCCACAGCATCGCGACGACGTTGAAGGAGAACGGCGTGAGGAAGTGGGACCAGAACCCCAGCCGCGTGCCGGCGGGCAGCACGGCGGCACGCACGGCGTGCACGAAGCGCTCGCGGGCGGCGGTCTCGACGGCCGACGGCGCGGGGTCGGGCCGGCGCGCGAGCCCGGTCGCCGCGACGACGGTGACGGCCGCGCCGACGGCCGCGAGGGCCCCGAACGTCACGCCCCAGCCGCGGGCGTGCAGCACCCACGCCACGACCACGGCCGAGACGATCTGACCCGACTGCCCGACCAGCCCGGTGACCTGCACCATGACCGGCACGCGACGGGCCGGGAACCACTCGGCGATGAGTCGGCACGCGCTGATGAAGATCGCGGCGTCGCCCGCGCCGATGAGCACGCGCGCCGCCAGGGCCAGCGGCACGTCGTCGGCCAGGGCGAGCAGGCCCTGGCCCACGGCCATGACCGCCGAGCCGGTCGTGATCAGCACGCGGGCGCCGAACCGGTCGAGCGCCCGGCCCGCGGGGATCTGCAGCGCGGCGTACACGCCGAGCTGGAGCACCGAGAACATCGCGAGCCCGGTCGCGCTGAGCCCGAACCGCTGGACGGCGTCCACGCCCGCGACGCCGAGCGCCGTGCGGTGGACGACGGCCACCAGGTACGCGGCTGCCGCGACCGCCCACACCACGGTGGGGCTGCGACGCGTGCGCACCCACGTCCTCCGTCTCTCTCGTCCCGGCCCAGCGTAGGCGTCCGGCGCGTCGCCGCCGTGGGCCCGGCCGGCCGTGGAGCCCTCCGCCGGTCCCCTGACGTGGTGCGTCGCCGCGACACGCCGAGGCGGTGTCATGGATGACTCCAGAGTCATTGATTTTTCACCGGGTCGGGCGGGTCTGGACGTTTGACCGAGAGGCTCGCGAGGGGCAGCATTGATCCCGACGGTGCGCATCGCCTGCCCCCTGCGCGGTGCGCACCGTTTCAGCTTCGCACCGACGGGACGAGCCACACGGCTCGTCCCGTCGGTCGTTTCCGGGGTGTGCCGGCGGCGCCCCGGGCAACGACCCGCCGCCCGCGGGTCGCGGACGCGCCGCCCACCGCCCGCACCCCGGGATCCGCGCAACCCGGGCCGGCACGGCGTGGCCGCCCCGGGATCCGCGTGCCGCGCGGTTACCGTGCCAGGGTGACCGCTCCCGCACGCACACCCGGCCCGGGCGACCGGCCCGACGCCGACGTCGCCGCGTCCGCGGCGCCCGAGGCCGCGGACGGCCCGCCGGTCGCGCTCGTCGAGCCGCCGTCACCCGCCGAGGTCCTCGAGGGCGCCGTCGCGACGTGGCGCGCGGCCCTCGTCGAGGCGGCGGGCGCGTCGACGCTCGCCGACGTCGACCAGCTCGGCGAGGCCGCGCTCGACCTGTCGAGCGCGCACCCCTCCGGCATGGCGCAGCTCTTCGCCGGGCGGCCCACGCGGCTGTCCAACCTCGTGCGCGAGCCCGGGGCGCAGTCCGCCGCGCGCCGCCGCGCCCGCGCCGTCGCGGCGCGCGCGGCGGCCTACACGCAGCGCTACGGCATCGCGTCGACGTCGCTCGCGATCGGCGTCGCGACGTGGACGGACCGGTCGACCGCCGACCTCGCGTCGGACGACGTCGGTGCGCTCGCGCACGTCACGCGGCACCCGCGCACGCCCAGCGGACGGGGAGCCGGCGACGACGGCCCCGACGTGCCCGTGCGCACCGTGCGCGCCCCGGTGCTGCTGCGCCCCGTCGCGCTGCGCGCCCGCGGCACGGGCGAGGGCGACCACGAGATCGAGCTCGAGCCCTCCATCGAGGTCAACCCCGTCCTGGCGCGCGCGCTGCGCAGCCACGGCGCGCTGCTCGACCCCGGTGCGGTCGCGCGCGGCACGTTCACCGGTGCCGGGTTCGACCCGCGGGGCGCGCTGCAGCGGCTGTCGTCCCTCGGCGAGGCCGTGCTCGAGGACTTCCGGCTCGTCGAGCGCGTCGTCGTGGGCACGTTCGTGCACCCGGGGCAGATCATCGTCGACGACCTGGACCAGCTCGCGGGCACGCTCGACCGGCACGACGTCGTGCGTGCGCTCGCGGGGCTCGACGAGGCGCGCGCGGCGCTCGACGTGCCGCTGCCCGCGCCCGTCCCCGGGGACCGCGACCCCGCGCTCGAGCGCGGCATCGGCGACCTCGACCCCGCGCAGCAGCACGTGCTCGACGTCGTCGCGACGGGCTCCCACGTCTTCGTCGACGCGCCCACCGGCTCCGACGTCACCGGCACGCTCGCCGCGATCGTCGCCGACGCGGCCGCCGAGGGGCGCACCGTCCTGTACGTCCCGGGCCACCGGCGGGCCGCGGTGTCGCTCGTCGAGCGGCTCCAGCGCCTCGGCGTCGGCGAGATCGTGCTCGACGTCGAGCCGCACGCCGGGTGGCGCACCGCCGCCGCGCGCCGGCTGCTCGGCGCGATGACCCTCGAGCCGCCCGTCGTCGACACCGACGCCGTGCAGGCCGTCCGCGTGCCGCTCGTCGAGCAGCGCGAGCGGCTGCGCGCCTACGTGGACGCGCTGCACGCGACGCGCGAGCCGTGGGGCGTCTCCGCGTACGACGCGCTGCAGGAGCTCGCGCGGCTCACGGCCGCACGCCCGACGCCCGCGACGACCGTGCGGCTGTCGACGGACGTCGCGCGGCCTCTCGACGCCGAGCGGCGCGCGCACGTGGCGCGCGACCTCGTGCGCGCCGGCGAGCTCGGCGCGTTCCGCCTGCGCCCGCAGGACACCCCCTGGTACGGCGCCGACCTGCGCACCGCGGCCGACGCGCAGGTCGTGCGGCACCGCCTCGACCGGCTCCTCGACGTCACGCTCCCGCAGCTCGTCGAGCGCGCGGCGCAGGTGGCCGCCGAGACGGGGCTCACGCGCGCGACGACCCTCGACCAGTGGGCCGAGCAGCTGCGCATGCTCGACGGCGTGCGGGACTCGCTCGACGTGTTCCAGCCGCTCGTGTTCGAGCGCACCGCCGCCGACCTGGTCGCCGCGACCGCGACCAAGGAGTGGCGCGAGGAGCACGGCGTCCCGATGGGGTTCTGGGTGCGTCGCCGCCTGCGCAAGCAGGCCAAGGACATGCTGCGCCCCGGGCGCCCCGTCGCCGACCTGCACGGTGCGCTCATCGAGGTGCAGGCCCGCCGCGAGCTGTGGCAGGCGCACTGCCCGGCGGGCGGCTGGCCGCGGCTGCCCGAGGGCCTCGAGGTCATCGAGGCCGAGCACCTCGCGGTCCGGCAGGACGTCGAGGCGCTCGCCCTGGTGCTCACGACGACGCCCGGCGGCGGGCTGCTGACCACCACGCCGTTCGACGAGCTGCGCGACCGGCTCGTGCGGCTGCGCGACGGCGCGTCCGCGCTCGACACGCTGCCCGAGCGCACGCAGCTGCTGCACGGGCTGCGCGCGGCGGGGCTCGGCGACCTCGTCGACGACCTCGCCCACCGCCGCGTGGCACCCGCGCTCGCGGCGGCCGAGCTCGACCTCGCGTGGTGGAGCACGGTGTTCGAGCAGGTCCTCGGCGCCGACCCGGCCCTCGCGGGCTACGACGGCGCGGCGCTCGGCGCGCTGTCCGCGCGGTACGCCGAGCTCGACCGGCGGCACGTCGTCAGCCGCGCCGCGCCCGTCCTCGCGGCGGCGCTGGGTCGCGTGGCCTCGGCCGTCCGCACCCACCGCGACCAGGCGGAGGGGCTGTTCGCGGAGCTGGTCGACGAGCGCATGACGTCGCTGCGCGACACCGTCGCGCGGTACCCCGACCTCGCGCGTCGTCTGCGACCCGTGCTCGTCGCCGGGCCCATGCTCGTCGCGCAGGTCCTGCCCGCGTCGCGCACGGTCGACCTGGTCGTCGTGGACGCCGCGGCGCACCTGCCCGTCGAGGCGGCGCTGCCCGCGATCGCGCGCGGCCGGCAGGTCGTCGTCGTGGGCGACGCCCGGTGCGCGTCGGGCTCCGCGGTGCGCGAGCTCGCCGCCGTGCTGCCGACCGTCGCGCTGCACGCCGACGCGTCGCGCCGCGACCCGCACCTCACGCGGTTCCTCGCCGAGCACGGGTACGAGGGCGTCCTGGTCCCGACGCCGCTGCCCTGCTCGGCGCCGCTCGTGACGTTCGAGCCCGTCGACGGCACGGGCATGCCGGACCCCGCCACGAGCATGGTCGACTCGACGCGCGCCGAGGTCGAGCGTGTCCTCGAGCTCGTCGTCGAGCACGTGCTCCAGCACCCCGACGAGTCGCTCGCGGTCGTGACGCTCACGCCCCGGCACGCCGACGCGGTGCGCGAGGTCGTCATGGCCGAGGTCCGCGGCAACCCCGCGCTCGGCGCGTTCTTCGACGCCGGGCGCGTCGACCCGTTCCTCGTCGTCGACGTCGCGAACGTCGCGGGCCTGCAGCGCGACGCCGTGATCCTGTCGCTCGGCCTCGGCCGGACCCCGCACCGCCGCGTGCTGCACACGTTCGGCCCCGTGAGCCGCCCGGGCGGCGACGCGCTGCTGCTCGACGCGCTGGGCTCGACGCGGCACCGGCTGACCGTGGTCGCGTGCTTCACGGGTGACGACCTGGACCCCGAGCGGCTGCGCGGCCCCGGCCCGCAGCTCCTCGCCGACGTGCTGCGGTTCGCCGTCGAGCGCGGCGCGCAGGCGCCCGGCGCGGACGCGTCGGAGCGGCCCACGGGCGGGCCCGACCCCGACCGGCTCGTGCTCGACCTGGCCGAGCGGCTGTGGCGGCACGGCCTCGTCGTCGACGTCGACCACGGCGTGCCCGGCGGGGTGCGGATCCCGCTGGTGGTGGGTCACCCGGACCTGCCCGACGAGATGCTCGTCGCGGTCCTGACGGACGACGACGAGTACGTGAGCGAGCCGAGCGTGCGCGTGCGCGACCGCCTCGTGCCGGACCGGCTCGAGCGCCTCGGGTGGTCGGTTGTGCGCGTGTGGTCCGCCGCCGCGTTCCTCGACCCGCAGGCCGAGGTCGACCGCATCCGGCGTGCCGTCCACACCGCGCTGGTCGCGCGCCGGCCCGAGCTCGCGGCCCCGGTGTCCGCGCCCGTGCGGGCGGTGCCGGTGCCGGTCGAGGACGAGGACCACGCGCCCGTGCGGCCGTACGTCGACGGACGACCGGCCACGGGTGCCCAGCCGGTGGTCGCCCCGGCGACCGGTGCCGTGCCGGTGGTGCGCACCGCGACCGGTGCCCAGCCCGTGGTCGCGCCCGCCGCGACGGGTGCTGTGCCCGTGGTCGCGCCCGCCGCGACGGGTGCGGTCCCCGTGGTCGCGCCCGCCGCGACGGGTGCGGTCCCCGTGGTCGCGCCCGCGACGGGTGCGACGCCCACGGTGCCCGCCCCGCCGCGTGACGGTGCGACGCCCGCGTCCCGGGCCGCCGCCACGACCGGCGAGCCGACCGGCGCGAACCCGACCGGTGCGAACCCGACCGGCACGAACCCGACCGGTGCGGTCCCCGTGGTGCGGACGCCCACCGGCGTGACGCCGACGGTCGGTCCGCGGTCGGTCACGGGCGCGGTCCCCGCGGTCGACGCCGCGGGCGGGTCAGCCGTGCGCCGCGCGACCGACCTGGGCCCCGCGGGTCCGGTGCAGACGGAGGCGTTCGTGCACACGCCGCCCGCGGGCGAGCAGCTCGTGCTGCCGCTGCGCACGACCCCGCGCCCCGACGTCCGTGCCGGGCTGCCGATCAACGCCTACAGCGACGACCAGCTCGACGACCTGGCCCGCTGGCTGCGGTCCGACGGCGTGGAGCGCACGCGCGACCAGCTGGCGGACGCGCTGCGGGCCGAGCTCGGCATCACGCGCCGCAGCCACCGCGTCGACACGGCGGTCCGCGCGGCGGTCACCCGCGCCTTCACCTGACAGCCGCGGTCACCGGCAAGTGCGACGGCCGCGGTCACGGGCCCGTCCGACGGCTGCCGTCACCGGCCAGTCCGACGGCTGCCGTCGCCAGCCCGCTCGACGGGCGCTGCCCGTCATCCCCGACCGTCATCGAGGTCCGCCCGGTCCCCACGGCATCGAACCCACGCCGAACGCGGGGTTCGGCCGCTCGTGGTGTCCGAGAAGCGGCCGAACCCCGCGTTCGCGCGTGCGGGACGGGGCGTGGCTTCCGGGGAGGGGTGGCGGTCGGCCGGGGTGCGCTCGTGCGGTGGGAGGATCGGGGGGTGAGTGCTGCACCGCGTCGCCCCCGCCGGGCCGTGCGACCGTCGGGGACGGTCGGCACGGACGAGTCCGTCCTCCGCTCGGTGCACGCAGCGCCGCCCGCTCCCGCGGCGTCGGTGCCCGCGCCGTCCGCTCCCGCGGTGTCGGCGCCGTCCGTGCCAGGTCCGTCCGGTCGCGTGTCGGAGCCGTCGGGCGTCCGCGCAGCGCCGTCGGCCGGGACGCCGTCCACCGGGTCCGCTGCCGACGTGGCGACCGGCCGCCCGGGCGGGGGCGGGTCCGCCCCCGCCGACCCGGTGGACGACCCGTGGCGGGCGACCCGCTCGGCGGACGACTCGGACCGGGGCTGGGGGCGCGAGGAGCCGTCGTCGAACGACGACCGGCTGCGTCGGGAGAAGCCGCCCCACTGGTGAGCCCGTCAGGGCGCCGGGGCTCCGGCGGCTCCGGCGTCGCCCACCGCCGGGGCTCCGACGGCTCCGGTGTCGTCCAGGTGGCACCGCCCGTCCTGGTGCTGCGACGGGCCGGCGCGCCCGGGTCAGGGGTGCGTGCCCGGCGGGATGCTCGGCGGTGCGCCGGGCGCCGGGGGAGTGCCCGGTGCGGGCGGCGGTGCGACCGGTGGCGTGCCGGCCGCGGGGTCGCCCGGCGTCGTGGTCGTGTCGTTGACGATCGCGGGCGTCAGACGCTGCGACAGCAGGTCGCGGATCTCCTGCAGCAGCAGGATGTCCTCGGCCGGCGCCGCGGGCTCGTCCTCGACGCCCTTCTTGCGGCGCGCGGCGAGCGCGTTGAGCGGCACCACGATGAGGAAGTAGATCGCCGCGGCCGTGATGAGGAACTGGAGCAGCGCGTTGAGGATCACGCCCACCTGGATGGGGGCGATCGGGTCCTCGCCCGGGCCGGGGGTGCGCCACGTGTAGGGGCCGATGTCCCACAGGCCCGCGAGGTTCGGCTTGCCGAACACCCAGCCGATGAGCGGGCTGATGAACCCGTCCTGCAGCGCACCGACCACCGCGGTGAACGCGGCGCCGACGACGACGCCGACCGCGAGCTCGATCGCGTTGCCGCGCGAGATGAAGTCCTTGAAGCCCTGGAACACCTTGGCCATGCCCTTGACCTGGGAGCTGCCGCCCACGGTGCGGAGCCGGTCGCCCGCCCCCCGCAGCCCTTCGCGCATGCTGTCCGACACCGGGACCTCCCGCTGGTCGCCCTCACCGACTGGTTCCTGCCGATCATGGCACGACGACCGCCACCAGTCGGGACGAGGCGGACGACTCGGCCACGGCGAGGGCCTCGTCCGGCGTCAGCGCGACGACGACGGGCGGCGCCTCCTCGGGTGCGGCGACGCCCCCGAGCAGGCCGCCGCCCGCGCCGGCCGGGCCGTCGGCGGGGGCGGGGAGCACGAGCGCGCGCCGCGCGACGGTACGACCGTCGCCGCCCTCGGGTCGCGCCGCGACGAGGTCCACCCGCAGGCCCGGGGCGAGCAGCGCGGCCACCGCGGGGTCGTCGAGGCGCACCGCCGTCACCACGGTGCCGGGCGGCCCGGTCAGCGCGGCGTCCACCAGGAGTGCCGGCGCGAGCGGCATGCTCGCCGGCAGCGCGACGGCCGTGACCCCGCCGACCGCGTCCGGCACGGTGGTGACCGCGCGCTGCGGTGCGGCGCCGGGCGCGACCCGGGCCACGATGACGTCGCCCGGCGTCAGCGTCGTGCCGGCGGGCACGTCGCGGGTCAGCACGACCACGGGGACCGTGGGCGGTGGAGGTGGGCGCACCGCGTGCACGACCGCCGCGGCGGCCGCGCCGAGGCACAGCGCCGCGACGAGCGCGCGCGACCGCCACAGCAGCAGGCGCCACCGTCGTGCCGCCGTCGGGCGCACGACCGGCAGGGGCGGGGGCGCGCCCGACGCGGACCGGGCGGCGGGGTCCGGGCCGGGCGGCGTCGGCAGGAGGCTCACCTGCGGGACGCTAGGACCCGTCGGGTGCGCCGTGGGGCGCAGGACGCGCCACCGGGGACCGGGGCGACGCAGCGAGGCCTGTGGGCGGCCCGCGGCGTCCGGGCGTCAGGCGGACGCGGCCGGTGCTGCGGAGGTCGCCGGCGCCGCGGAGGTCGTGCCGGCCGACGTCGACGTCGACGAGCCCGACGTCGTGCCGGACGACGTGCTGCCGCCCGACGACGTGCCGCCGCTGGACGACGTGCTCGACGACGTCGTGCTCGAGGCGCTCGTCGACCCGCCCGCGCGGGCGTCGTTGCGGTAGAAGCCCGAGCCCTTGAACACGACGCCGACGGACGAGAACACCTTGCGCAGGCGTCCGGCGCACTCGGGGCAGACCGTGAGCGAGTCGTCGGTGAAGGACTGCTGGACCTCGAAGGCGTGCTCGCAGGCCGTGCAGCGGTAGGCGTAGGTGGGCACTGGTTCTCCCTCGTCGTCGCCGGGCGTCCCCGACGGTCCTCGATCCGATCCCCGGGGCTGCGCAGTGCGCTGCGGCGTGCTGCCGGAGCACTCCTCGCGGGTCCTGCGGCTTGGCACTCTCGGGGTCCGAGTGCCAACTGTACGCCTCCCGTCAAGCGGCCTCGCGGGTACCCTGCGAAGGTGCCCCGTCGCCATCGTCTGCGGACCGCGTCCGTCGTCGTCGCCGTCGTCGTCGTGCTCGCGCTGCTGGCCACCGCGCTCGTGACGACCCTCCTCGTGCGCCGCCCCCTGCCCGAGGTCTCGGGCACCCTCGAGGTCCCCGGCCTCGCGGCCGACGTGCAGGTCACGCGCGACGCACGCGGCGTGCCGACCATCGTCGCGGGCTCGACCGACGACCTGTTCCGCGCGCAGGGGTACGTCACCGCGCAGGACCGCTTCTTCGAGATGGACTACCGCCGGCACGTCACCGCCGGGCGGCTGTCCGAGCTCGTCGGCGCGAACGAGCAGGCCCTCGAGGCGGACAAGGTGATCCGCACGCTCGGCTGGCGGCGCGTCGCCGAGCAGGAGTGGGACCTGCTCACCGACGACACGCGCGGCTACCTGCAGGCGTACGCCGACGGCGTCAACGCCTACCTGGCCGACCGCGACCCGGGCGCGATCGCCGTCGAGTACACCGTGCTGGGCCTGCGCGTGCCGCAGACCGCGCCCGCGCCGTGGGACCCGGTCGACTCGCTCGCGTGGCTCAAGGCCATGGCGTGGGACCTGCGCTCCAACTACGACGCCGAGCTCGAGCGCGCCATGACGTACCGCGCGGTGCCCGACGTCGCGCGCGTCGAGGAGCTCTTCCCCGCCTACCCGCAGGACCAGCACCTGCCGATCGTCACCGCGACCGACGTCGCGGACGGCGCGGCCACCGTCGCCGACGGCGCCGGCCTCGCGCTCGCCGACGACGCGCTGCAGGACGCGCTCGCGGCGGCGGACCGCGCGCTCGCCGCGGTGCCGCAGCTCGTCGGCCGGGGCGAGGGCGTCGGCTCGAACTCGTGGGTCGTCGCGGGCGAGCACACCGCGTCCGGCAAGCCGCTGCTCGCCAACGACCCCCACCTGGGCATCTCGGCCCCCGGCATCTGGTCGCAGGTCGGGCTGCGCTGCGCCGACGTCGCGGCGGACTGCCCGTTCGACGTCACGGGGTTCGCGCTCGCGGGCCTGCCCGGCGTGATCATCGGCCACAACGGCGACCTCGCGTGGGGCCTGACGAACATGGGCGCCGACGTCACCGACTTCTTCCTCGAGCGCGTCGACGGCGACCGCGTGCTCGTCGACGGCGAGCGGCGCCCGCTGCAGGTGCGCACCGAGACGATCTCCGTCGCGGGCGGCGACGACGTCGAGCTCGAGGTCAGGGCCACGGCGCACGGCCCGATCGTGTCCGACGTGCTCGACCTCGACGGCGTCGCGCGCGGACCCGTGCCCGACGACGCGCCCGGCTCACGCTTCGAGGTCGCGCTCGCGTGGACCGCCCTGACGCCCGGCCGCACGGGCGACGCCGTCTTCGCGATGATGACGGCGTCCGACGCGGCCGACGTCGCCGCGGCGGCCGTCCTGTTCGAGGTGCCCGCGCAGAACATCGTCTTCGCGACGACCGACGGGCACATCGGCTACCAGGCGCCCGGGCGCGTGCCCGTGCGGGCCGTCGTCGACGGACCCGTGCCGTCCGACGGCACCTGGCCCCGTCCCGGCTGGGACTCGCGCTACGACTGGCAGGGGTGGGTCGAGCCCGCCGACATGCCGCGCGTGCTCGACCCCGCCGAGGGCTTCGTCGTGGCCGCCAACCAGGCCGTCACGCGCGCCGGCGAGGGGCCGTTCCTCGCCCGGGACACCGACTACGGCTTCCGCAGCCAGCGCATCCGCGACCTGCTCGCGCAGCAGATCGCCGCGGGCGACAAGGTCGACGTCGCCTCGACCGCGGCGCTGCAGACCGACCGGCACAGCCCCTACGCCGACGTCCTGGTGCCGGCGCTGCTCGAGGTCGAGCTCGACGACGCGTTCGACGCGGGCGGCCAGGAGCTGCTGCGCACGTGGGACCGGTCGATGGACCCGGACTCGGCGGCGGCCATGTACTTCGCGGCCGTGTGGGCGCAGGTCCTCGAGCTGACGTTCACGGACGACCTGCCCGCCGGGCACGGCCCCGACGGCGGCTCGCGGTGGCTCGAGGTCGTGCACGGCATGCTCGAGGACCCCACGTCGCCGTGGTGGGACGACCGGACGACGTCGGGCGTCGTGGAGGGCCGCGACGACGTGCTCGCGCGCGCGCTCGTCAACGCGCGCCACGAGCTGACCGCGCACCTCGGCAGCCGCACCGACGACTGGGCCTGGGGCAAGCTGCACGTCGCCGCGCCCGAGCACCCGGTGCTCGGTGGCGAGGGCGTGCCGGGCGTCGTGCACGCGCTCGTGAACCCGCGTGCGCAGCGCGTCGGCGGCGGGTCGTCGATCGTCGACGCGACGGCCTGGGACGCCGCGAGCGGGTCGTACGCCGTGACGGCGGCCCCGTCGATGCGCATGGTCGTCGACCTCGGCGACCTCGACTCCTCGACGTGGGTGAACCTCACGGGCACGTCCGGCCACCCCGCGAGCGTGCACTACGCCGACCAGCTCGAGGCGTGGGCGCGGGGCGAGCAGTTCGCGTGGCCCTACTCCGGGGCCGCGGTCGAGGCCGACGCGGTCACCCACCTGACGCTCACGCCCGCGCGCGACTGACCCCGGACGGCACGCCCGCCCGGCGCCCTGACGTCAGGGGACGTCGCCGTCAGGCGTCGGCCGCGCCCGGTCCGAGCCGCCGCCAGCCGGTCGGCGTCGCGACGGCCGTGACACCCACGTCGTGAGGTGCGCGCGGCACCGACCCGAGCACCTCGTCCTCGTGGACCAGCGCGACCACGGGCACGCCCGGGCGCACGTGCGCGAGCACGCGGTCGTACCAGCCGCCGCCCTGCCCCAGGCGGCCGCCCGCCGCGTCGACCGCCAGCGCGGGCACGAGCACCACGTCCGCGTCGGCCAGCGCGGCGGCGCCCAGCGGGTCGCCGCCCGGCTCGGGCGGGCGGCCGGGGGCGCGCTCGCGCAGGTCGTCGGGGCCCGCGTACTCGGCCCAGTCGCGCTGCAGGCCCGTGCCCAGCACGGGCAGCAGGAGCCGCACGCCGCGCCCGGCGAGCACCTCGACCAGGGGGCTCGTGCCGGGCTCGGTCGGGCGGGACGCGTAGACGCTCACGCAGCGCGCGTCGGCCACCTCGGGGATCGTCAGCACGACGTCCGCGAGCCGCTGCGCGACCTCCGAGCGCTGCCGCGCCGAGCGGTGCGCGCGCTGCTCGCGGATCCGGCGCCGCAGCCGGTCCTTCTCCTCCGACGGGTCGCGGGGTCGTGCGCGTCGCGCCACCTCGTCCGCAGGGGAGGGGGGCTGGGCGACGGCGCTCATGGCACCAGTGTCTCAAAGTCCGGCCCCGCCGACCCGGACCGAGGTCATGCCCGTGGTGCGGCGCACGTGCCCGGCGAGGCCCGGTCGCGCGCGCCGGTCGCGGCGCACGGCCGCCCGGCAGGCACAATGCGCGCATGAGGACGGTCCAGGACCATCTCGCCGCCGTGCTGGCCGCCGCCGCACCCGTGGCGCCGCTCGACGTCGTGCTGCACGACGCGACCGGCTGCATCCTCGCGGCCGACGTGGTCGCGTCGGTCGACGTCCCGGCCGTCGCGGTCGCGGCGCGCGACGGCTACGCGGTCGCCGCGCACGACACGTACGCGTCGGGGGCGCAGGGCCCCGCGCTGCCGGTCGCGCACGACCTGCACTCCGGCAGCCCCGCCGGCCTGCGCCACGTCGGCGGCACGGCCGTGCGCGTCGCGTCGGGGGCGCCGCTGCCGCTGGGCGCCGACGCGGTCGTCCCCGTCGAGGAGACCGACCGCGGGCAGGCGCGGGTCGCGTTCCAGCGCGTCGCGACCGCGGGGCAGCACGTGCGGGTCGCCGGCGCGGACGTGCGCGCGGGCGAGACCGTGCTGACGGCGGGCACGCGGCTCGGGGCCCGCCAGATCGCGCTCGCGGCGGCCCTGGGGCGTGGGCGGCTGCGCGTGCACCCGCGCCCGCGCGTCGTGCTGCTGTCGGTGGGGTCCGAGCTGATCGAGCCGACGAGCGCGGCCCGCCCGGGCACGGTCTTCGAGGCCGACGGGCACGCGCTGGAGGCGGCCGTGCGGGACGCGGGCGCGACGCCCGTGCGGGTCGGCGCCGTCCCCGACGAGCTGGCCGCGCTGCGCGAGGCGCTCGAGGACCAGCTCGTGCGCGCCGACCTCGTGGTCCTCACGGGTGGGCTGTCCGAGCTCGCGCACGACACCGTGAAGGACGTCCTCGCGCCGCTCGGCACGGTCCGGCTCGACCAGGTCGCGATGACGCCCGGCCTGCGGCACGGGTTCGGCACGGTCGGTGCGCACGGCCTCGACGTCGTCGACGCGGGCGGCCGGACGGTGCCGCTGTTCGCGCTGCAGGGGCACCCGGTCGCGGCGCAGGTGTCGTTCGAGGTGTTCGTGCGGCCGGCGCTGCGCGCGATGGCCGGGCACGCCGAGCTGTTCCGCCCCTCGGTGGCCGCCGTCGCCACCGAGGGCTGGGCGTCGCCGCCCGGGCTGCGGCAGTTCGTGCCCGCCAGCGTGCTCGGATCCCCCGACGAGGGGTACCGTGCGACCCCGATCGGTGACCCGTCCGCCCCGTCGACCACGGCGCTCGCGCACGCCAACGCGCTGGCCGTCGTGGGGGAGGGGGACGTGGCGGTGCACCCGGGGAGCGTGCTGCACTGCCTCGTCCTCGAGGGGTGAGCCGCGCCCGTCGTCGCGCGGAAGGAGCGTGAGCCGTGGCCGTGGGGTGGCCCGTGGAGCTGGTCGACGGTGACGTGCGGCTGCGGCCGCTGCGGCGCCGCGACGGCGACGCCTGGATGCGCCTGCGCGCCGAGAACGTCGGCTGGCTCGAGCCGTGGGACGCGACGAGCCCCGAGCCGGTGCGCGGCCCGCGGCCCACGTTCGGGCAGTTCGTGCGCGCGCTCGCCGCGCAGGCGCGCGACGGGCAGGCGCTGCCGTTCGCGGTCGAGCACGAGCGGGCGCTCGTCGGGCAGCTCACGGTGTCGTCGATCCAGTACGGGTCGCTGCGGTCCGCGGCGATCGGCTACTGGGTGTCGCGGCACGTCGCCGGGCGTGGCATCACGCCCACCGCGGTCGCGCTCGCGACCGACCACTGCTTCGGCACCCTGGGCCTGCACCGCGTCGAGGTCAACATCCGGCCCGAGAACGGGCCGTCGCTGCGCGTGGTCGAGAAGCTCGGGTTCCGCGACGAGGGGCTCCGCGAGCGCTACCTGCACATCCAGGGTCGCTGGCGCGACCACCGGACGTTCGCGCTGACCACGGAGGACGTGCCCGAGGGGCTCGTGGCCCGCTGGCACCGGCGGCGCGCGCACGCCTGACGCGTCCCATTAGCACCGCCCCGGTCGGGTGGGTCGGCGCGACACGCCGCACCGGTGCGACGTCGCGGGCGCCGTGCCCCCTACCGTCGTGACGTGAACGATCTCGCAGGCCCCGCAGCGCTCGCGCTCGTGGGCCTGTGGGCGGCGTACCTGGTGCCGCACCACCTGCGGCACCGGCAGCGACTGCTGGAGGCCCGGGCCGACGACCGGTTCTCCACGGGGCTGCGCGTCGTGGCGGTGGCGAGCAGCACGCGTCGCCGTCTGGGGCGTGGAGCCGCGGCAGCCGGCATGTGGGGGCCGAGCACCAGATCACTGCTCACCCCGGGGACGGGGGTGCCGGCGACGTCCGCCGGCACGGCGACAGGAGGCAGGACCGTGGACCGACCGCACGCCACACCCGAGCGCATCTCCGCCGAGGCCGCGCGCCGGCTGGCGCAGGCCCGTGCGTCGCGTGCCGCCGCGGCCGCGCGCCGGGGTGCGGCCGCGCGCCGGCGCGGTCTGCTCGCCGCCGTCCTGGTCGCCGCGACCGTGGCCGGCTGGGTCGTGACGGGCCTCGTGCCCGCCGCGACGTGGCTCGCCGGGGCCGTGCCGTCGGCGCTGCTCGCGTCCGTCGTCGTGCTGGGGCGCCGTGCCGTGATCGCCGGTCAGGTGGCGGACGCCGAGTGGGCCGCGACGATCGAGCGCGAGGAGCGGCTGGCCGCCCGGCCCCGCACCGGCGCGACCCCGACGGTCCGCGCCCGCACGGGGGCGACCCCGGTCGTGCGACCGCGCACGGGAGCGACCCCCGTCGCGCGCACCGCGACGGACGTCGAGGCGCCCGTGCCGCTCGTCACCGGGTACGCCGTGCGGCCCTCGGACGCGCACACCGAGGTGTTCGAGCGGATCGTCGCCGACCGCGGCGAGTCGAGCGGGCCCGCGCGCCACGCGACCGGTCAGGTGCCGGTCGTGCGCCGGGACGCGCAGGGCACCGCGACCGAGGCCGTGCCCGCGGTCGACGGTGCGTCGCAGGACGAGGACGCGTGGTCGCCGGTGCCCGTGCCGCGCCCGACGTACACGATGAAGGCGCCCGCGCCGCGCCGTGACCCCGCGCCGCTCGGCGAGGGTGACGCGGACGCGTCGACCGCGCGCCGGCCGGCCGACGCGCCCACGGGCGACACGGCCGCCCCCGCGGCCGAGACGGTGGCCGAGCCGGTGGCGGAGACGACCGGCAGCATCGACCTCAACGCGGTGCTCGCGCGCCGCCGCGCGGCGGGGCAGTAGGCGACGGAGCCGGGTCGCCGCGCACGCGTGTGACGTGCGTCGCGACGGCCCGGCCCGGTTTCGTCGTGGGGCCCGCGGGGTGCTAGTGTGATCCCGCTTCAAGGGGCTGTGGCGCAGTTGGTAGCGCGTCTCGTTCGCAATGAGAAGGTCAGGGGTTCGAATCCCCTCAGCTCCACCAGCACGAAGGCCCGGGATCATCGATCCCGGGCCTTCGTTCGTCGTCCGGCCCGGCCTCGCGTCGTACGTCCGCGGAGATCGTGGTGTCGAGGACCGACATCCCTTGCCAAGAGCCGGACGTGGTGCGCGGGCGCCCCCGGTCCGCACCGGGCGCACAGGTCCCAGCGACGTTCCTCCACGAGCGGGCGACGTCCGTTGCCAGCATGCGGTGCAAGCGGCCGCACAGCAGCGGTCCGCTCGACCCGAGGGGGAGCAGTGAGAGACACGATCCAAGCGGTCCCGCGACGCGCCAGGGCGGTGGCCTCGGCGTGTGTCGTGGTGCTGATCATGCTGACGTGCCTGATCGCCGACGCCACCGACGCACGTGCGGCCGCAGGCGGCTTCCGGCTGGCGGCCGGGGAGCAGATCGTCGCCGGGCAGACACTGGTGTCGCCGGACGGCCAGCAGACCCTGGCGTTGCAGACCGACGGGAATCTCGTCCTCTACGGTGCGGCCGGGTCGCGCTGGCAGACGGCGACCACGGGCCGCGGAGGAGCCCGCCTCGTCCTGCAGACCGACGGCAACCTGGTGCTGTACGACGCCAAGAACTACCCGCTCTGGTTCACGAACACTCGCGGGTCCGGTGCCGACCACCTCGACGTGCAGTCCGACGGGAACGTGGTCCTCTACACCGCGTCGAACGGCGTCGTGTGGCAGACGAGCACCAGGTACCAGCCGGCGAGTCTGAGCGCCCCTGCCGACCTGCGTGCGGGTGACGTCCTCATGTCGCCGAACGGTCAGTACACGCTCGCCATGCAGACCGACGGGAACCTGGTGCTCTACGGCCCCTCGGGCTGGATGTGGCAGACCAGCACGCGAGGCTCCGGCGCCGTCCGCCTCGCCGTCCAGTCGGACGGCAACCTGGTGCTGTACACCTCGACCGACTACCCGGCGTGGATCGCCGGGACGCGGGGATCCGGAATCGCCCAGCTACGGCTCCAGGACGACGGGAACCTGGTGGGCTACCGTGCCGACGGGACCTGGGCCTGGCAGACGTACACCTACCCCGGCGGGAGTGCACCGGCGCCCGCCCCTGCCCCCGCACCTGCATCCGGGAAGGCCGCCACCGCGATCGCGTACGCGCGTCAGCAGATCGGCAAGCCGTACCAGTGGGGCGCGACGGGGCCGAACGCGTTCGACTGCTCGGGCCTGACGCAGCAGGCGTGGGCGGCGGCCGGCGTGCGGATCGCACGGGTCTCGCGCGACCAGTACACGACGCTGCCCCACGTGCCGTACGCGCAGGCGGCACCGGGTGACATCCTGGCCTGGGCGACGAACACCTCGAACCCGAGCACGATCCACCACGTGGCGCTGTACGTCGGGAACGGGCAGATGATCGAGGCGCCCTCTCCGGGCAAGCCGGTCCGGCTGACGGCGGTGCGGACGAACGGACTCATGCGCGACGTCGCGCGCCCGACGAGCTGACCCCGTCGAGAGCTCGGCGAGCCGCTCGCTCGTGGTCGCGGCGGGCTCCACGGCGTGCGGGGCTGTCGCGCAGTCGGTAGCGCGTCTCGTTCGCGATGAGAAGGTCAGGGGTCCGAAGCCCCTCGGCTCCACATGACGCTCGGACTCGACGCACGAGCGAGCGGCGTCGCAGACAGTGTGAGTCGTGCGTCCGGGGCCGGTGGAGCAGCCGGCGGATGTGGTCGGGGTGCTCGGCGCCACCTGCACCACGTCGCGGACGGGCTCGAGCGCGAGCTCGTCGCGGTGCGTGTCGGTGGACGCCGGGCCCCGCGTCAGGCCTCGCGTCCGTGCGCCAGCATCCAGGCGGTCACGTCAGGGGCGAACGCGTCCGACCACGTCGGGCCGTGCGCGCCGCCCACGATCGTCCACAGGCCGACCTCGGTGCCGTGGGAGCAGGACCAGCTGCTCGTCACGGTCTCGGGGCCGGGCAGCGTCGAGTCGTAGTCCGCGGTGCCGAGGGTCGGGCTGGCGTCGCACTCGTCGATCGCCCGCCAGTCCGCGACCGTCTGCTCAGCCCCCGGGTAGGGCGCCCCCGGGCCGACGCTGCCGCCCTCGTAGCGGATGACCTCGTCGGTGTCCGCCTGGACCTGCAGGACGCTGACGGGCCGGCCCGGGGCGCACGCCGACGGATCGGCGTCGTTCGCACCGGCGACCGACACGGCAGCGGCGATCAGGTCGGGGTGGTGGCACGCCATGCGCAGCGCCATGAACGCGCCGTTCGAGTGCCCGATGACGAAGACCCGCTTCGGGTCCACCGCGTACTGCGCCTGGACCGTCTCGATGACGCGGGTCACGAAGCCGTCGTCGTCGGGGTCGGCACCGTCGAAGGAGCAGCAGGCGGGCGTCGCGTTCCAGTACTGCTTGCCCGCCCTGTCGACGAGCCCCTCGGGGTAGGCGAGCAGGTAGCCCTTCTCCTCGGACTGGTCCCGCAGGCCGAGGTAGGTGGCCGTGCTCGCGCCGACCTCCGAGTAGCCGTGCAGCGACACGACCAGGGGCGCGGGTTCGTCGGCGTCGTACCCGGAGGGGACGTCGAGGGTGAAGGTGCGGTCGTCGAGGTCGACCGTGCCCGAGCTGCCGGGTGCGACCCGGGTGGGGGTCGGTGTCGGCGCGGCGGCGTCGGAGCCGCCGGTGCACGCGGCCAGCAGGAGCAGCACGGCCGCGGCCCATGCGGCGGTCTTTCGGGCGGACGTCGTCGTCATCGGCGGATGATGGCGCAGGTCAGAGGGATGGGGCAAGCCAGCCCCGGGGCGCCGCTCGTCCTGCAGTGCGGATGCGAGAGCGGTGACCGGTCTGTCTCGCCACGGGCCGGTGGCGACGGCGTGGGCCGGCTCCCCCGGGGCGAGGGAGCCGGCCCGGTCTCAGCGGCCGAACAGCTCGTGCAGCCGCGCGGCGCGGCCCGTGGCGTCCTCGGCCGACGCGCGCAGCTCGCCGACCGCGAGCACGGTGGTCCCGGCGGCGGCCGCGACCGCGCCGATGTCGCGGCTCATGCCGTCGGCCACGGCCGACTGCTCCTGCACGGCGGTCGCGACGGTCGCCTGCCGCTCGCGCACGTCGTCGATGCGGCCCACGATCTCGCCGATCGCGTCGGCCGTGCGGCCCGTGGTCGCGGTGATCGCGTCGACCATCTCGGTGATCTCGCCGATCGCCTCGTGCGTGCGGTCCGCGAGCGACTTGACCTCGCCCGCGACGACCGCGAAACCGCGCCCGACCTCGCCCGCGCGCGCCGCCTCGATCGTCGCGTTGAGGGCCAGCAGGTGCGTCTGCTCGGCGATCGACGTGATGAGCTTGCTCATCGCGCCGATGCGGCCCACGACGGTGGACAGCTCGGACAGCCGCTCGCTCGCGGTCGCGGCGGACTCGACCGCGTGCGCGGTGCCGTCGGCGGCCGCGGTCGTGCCGACCGCGATCTCGTGGATGCTTGCGGACATCTGCTCCGAGGCGGCGGCGACCGCGCCCGCGCGTGCCGACACGTCGTCGGCGTCGGACGCGAGCCGGTCGGCGAGCGTCGAGAGCGACGTCGACGACGTCAGCAGCTCGTCGGCGACCACGCGCGTCTCGCGCTCCTGCCGCTGCCGGGCGGTCACGTCGTCCCACACGCCCACGAACCCCTCGGGCAGCCGGTCGACGACGACCTCGAGCTCGACCTGCCCGGCCTCGACGGGCACCGAGACGACGACGCGGGCGGGGAACGTCGTCGACGACCGCACCACCTCGGCCAGGCGGTCGCGCAGGGCGCCCATGACGTGCGCGCCGTGCTCGCGCACGATGCGCCCCGAGAGCGCGTCGCCCGCGCGGTTGCGCTGCACGACCTCGCCGCGGTCGTCGGTCACGAGCAGGGGAGCGGGCAGCGCGTCGAGCACGGTGCGGGCGCCGAGCCGGGCGACGAGGGGCGCCAGGTCGTCGGGGACGGGGCGGCGGCGGGTCGCGAACATCGGGGTCTCCTCCGGGACGGAACTGCCGTCCGATCGGCCGCGGGCCGCGGGGACTGACGGTTCGGCGGGAGGTCGGGACGATCGTCCTGCGCCGTTCGGGTGGCGCGGCGCGCTCAGGTGGCGAGCAGGACGCCGACCGCCGCGAGGCCCGCGACCCACGCCGTGGACAGCGCCGCCAGCACGACCGGGCGCAGCCCGACGGCCCGCAGCGCGGCGAACCGCACGCCGCACCCGAGCGCGAACATCGCGGCGGTGAGGAGCGCGGTCTGCGCGGTCCCGGCCGCGGCGAGCAGCCCGTCCGGCAGCGGGACCGTGGACCGCACGACGACCGTCGCGAGGAACCCGGCCACGAACAGCGGCACGACCGGGGGGCGGCGTCCCGTCGTCGTGGGACCGTCCGCCGCGCGCACGGCGCGGCGGCGGTGCAGCGCGAGCGCCGCCACGACGGGTGCGAGCAGCAGCACGCGCGCGAGCTTGACGACGACCGCCGCCGTGAGCGCGGCGCCGCCGAGGGCCCCGCCGACCGCGACGACCTGCGCGACCTCGTGCACCGACGCGCCGGCCCACGCCCCGGCGCGCGCGCCGCGCAGCCCGAGCAGCGGTGCGACCAGCGGGACGAGACCGATCATGAGGGTGCCGAAGACGACGACGAGGGCGACGGCCGTCACGGTGTCCTGCTCGGCCTCGTCGTCCGGGTCGGTGACGCCCGCCGCCGCGGCGACGGCGGCCGCGCCGCAGATCGAGAACCCGCACGCGACGAGCACCGCGAGGTGCGCCGGGACGCGCAGCGCGCGCCCGAGCGCGAGCGTGCCGAGCACGCCCCCGGCGACGACGACCACGACGACCGCGAGCAGCGGCGCCCCGAGCGCGGCGACGTCCGCGAGCGCGAGCCGCAGGCCCAGCAGCACGACGCCCACGCGCAGCAGGCGGCGGGCCGCGACGGCGAGGCCCGGCCCGGCGGCCGCCGGGGCACCCGTGGTGTTGGCGAGCACGACGCCCAGCGCGATCGCGACGACGAGCGGGCTGACGCCGGGCAGCACGTGCGCCGCGCCGAGCGACGCCAGGGTCGCGGCGGCGCACAGCGCGAGCCCCGGGGTGAGCGCGCGGCCCCGGCGCAGCGCGAGGCACGCGAGGGTCGTCGCGGGAGAGGTGGGGGCGGGGCGGGCCGTGGCGCCGGGGGTGGTGGCGCGCGTGCGGTGCGGGGTGACGCGGGTCGGGACGGGTGGCACCCCGCCAGGGTGCGCGCCGCGCGGGCGCGGCAGTAGGGGCAGAACCCGCGCGGGGCACAACGTACGCTTGTGGCCGGACGGTGGAGGTCCGGACCGAGCACCCCGAGGAGGGCACGTGCACCGTGAGCCCGACCTCGCGGCGCTGCGCGCCCTCGCGCTCGTCGCCGAGCTCGGCAGCCTCTCGGCGGCCGCCGACCGGCTGGGCGTCAGCCAGCAGGCCGTGTCGCTGCGGGTCCGCGGCCTCGAGGGCACGCTGCGCACGCAGCTCCTCGTGCGCTCGGCACGCGGCTCGCACCTCACGCGCGAGGGGCAGCTGGTCGTCGGGTGGTCGGCGGGCCTGCTCGCCGCGGCGGACGACTTCACGGGCGTCGTGGGCGCGCTGCGCGCCGACCGCGAGCGCACCGTGCGCGTCGCCGCGAGCCTCACGATCGCCGAGCACCTGCTGCCCGGGTGGGTCGCGCGCTGGCGGGCCGAGCGCGGCGACGACGACGTCGTCGTCCGCCTCGAGTCCGTGAACAGCGCCGCCGTGGTCGAGGCCGTGCGGGCGGGGCAGGTGGACCTCGGCTTCGTCGAGACCCCGTCGGTGCCGTCCGACCTGGGCTCCGCGACGTTCGGCCACGACACCGTCGAGGTCGTCGTGCCGCGTCACCACCCCTGGGCTGTCGCGGGGACCGTGCGGGCCGTCGAGCTCGCCGCCACCCCCCTCGTGCTGCGCGAGCCGGGCAGCGGCACGCGCCGCGCGCTGGAGGACGCGCTCGCCGGGGCGGGGCACCCGCTGCACGCGCCGCCGGCGGCCGTGCTGCCCACGACCCTCGGCGTGCGCAGCGCCGTCATGGCGGGCGTCGGCCCCGGCGCCCTCAGCGCGCTCGCGGTCGCCGACGACGTGCGCGCGGGCCGGCTCGCGCGCGTCCGCGTGCACGCCCTGCGGATCACGCGCCCCCTCACGGTCCTGTGGGCGGGCGCGCGGCCGTCGGACGCCGCCGCGGACCTGGTCCGGGTGGTCCGCGAGGACGCCGACCGCACGCCCCTCGGCGTGCGGCACTGACCGCGCCGGGACCCCGCTGACCTGGACCGGCGTCCGTGACGCGGACGCCACCGACGTCCCGGCCCGACGTCCCTGCCCGACGGGTCCGACACGCCGCGGACCCCTAGTGTCGAGCCATGAACGGACTCGCCCTCGCCCAGCAGAAGATGCGTGACGCCGGCGTTCCCACGGCCGCGGTCGACGCGTTCACCCGGTTCTACGGCCTCCTCGAGAGCGGCAGCACGGGGATCGTGCGGGAGGCGGACGTCGCCCCGCTGACCGACGTGCCCCGGCTCGCCGACCTCGACGTGGACCCCGACGCGGCCCGCGAGGCGCTCGCGCGGACCGCGGTCGTCAAGCTCAACGGCGGCCTCGGCACGTCGATGGGCATGGACCGCGCCAAGTCGCTGCTGCCCGTGCGCGGCGACCGCACGTTCCTCGACGTCATCGCCGACCAGGTGCTCGCCGCCCGCGCGGCCACCGGCGCGCGGCTGCCGCTCGTGCTCATGAACTCGTTCCGCACGCGCGACGACAGCCTCGCGGCGCTCGCCGCCCACCCCGCCCTCGCGGTCGACGGCGTGCCGCTCGACTTCCTGCAGAACCGCGAGCCCAAGCTGCTCGTCGACGGGCTCGCACCCGTCACGTGGGAGGCGGACCCGTCGCTCGAGTGGTGCCCGCCCGGCCACGGCGACCTGTACCCGGCGCTGCACGCCTCGGGCGTGCTCACGGCGCTGCTCGACGCGGGGTTCCGCTACGCGTCGGTCTCGAACTCCGACAACCTCGGGGCGACCCCGGACGCGCGCGTCGCCGGCTGGTTCGCCGCCACCGGTGCGCCGTTCGCCGCCGAGGTCGCGCGCCGCACGCCCGCCGACCGCAAGGGCGGCCACCTCGTGGTGCGCCGCGCCGACGGGCGGATCGTGCTGCGCGAGACCGCGCAGACCCACGCCGACGACGCCGACGCGGCCGCCGACATCGCGACGCACGCGTTCTTCAACACCAACAACCTGTGGCTCGACCTCGAGGCGCTCGCCGCCGAGCTCGAGCGGACGGGCGGCGTCCTCGACCTGCCGCTCATCCGCAACGAGAAGACCGTCGACCCCACCGACAAGACCTCACCGCGGGTCGTGCAGGTCGAGTCCGCGATGGGCGCCGCGATCGAGGTGTTCGACGGGGCCGCGGTGCTCGAGGTCGGCCGCGACCGGTTCCTGCCCGTCAAGACGACCAACGACCTGCTCGTGCTGCGCTCCGACGTCTACGCCGAGGACGACGCGCACCGGCTCGTCGCGCGGGTCGACGCGCCGTTCGTCGACCTGGACCCCGCGCACTACGCGCTCGTCGGCGACTTCGACCGGCACGTGCCGCACGTGCCGTCGCTGGTCGAGGCCTCCTCGCTGCGCGTGCGCGGCGACTGGACCTTCGGCGCCGGGGTCACGGTGCGCGGCGACGCCGTGCTCGACGGCGACGGCGGACGCGTCCCCGACGGCGCGACGCTCGACGCGACGGGAGTGGCCGCCGCGGCGGACCTCGCCCGCTGAGGCCCGGGGGCCGGGCCCGCGCGTCCCCGTGGCCCGGACGCACGAGGGCGGTCCGACCTCGGTGGGTCGGACCGCCCTCGTCCTGCGTGCGGGTGGCGTCAGCGACGGCGCCCCGCCGAGCCGACGTACAGGCTCACGAGGATCGCCGCGAGGGCGACCTGGATGACGATCTCCAGCACGTCGATGCCCTTGGTCTCGTTCCAGCCGACCAACGACGCGATCCACGTGCCGATGAGTGCCGCGACGATGCCGATGATGATCGTCACGAGGATGGAGATGTGCTGCTTGCCGCGCACGACCAACCGGCCGAGCGCGCCGATGATCGCGCCGACCACGATCGCGCTGATGATGCCGTTGACGTCCATGGTGTGCTCCTCGCTCCCCGTCGACCGATGACCGGCCTGGGAGCAAAGTAGGACGGGTCGGGCGGTCCCGCCCGTCGAGCGGCCCGTCACGACCGGCTCGCGCGTCCGGCCCACCCGCGGCGCCCCGGAGGGGTAGGTTGCGCAGCGCCGGTGCCGTCCGTCCCCGAGGGAGTCCCGTGTCCGACGTCGTCGCCGTGGTGCCCGCCCCGCTCGTCGTCGAGCCGTCGTCGCGGCCCCCGTTCGTCATCACGCCCTCGACGGTCGTCGTGGTCGACGCGGCCGACGACCTCGTCCCGGTCGCGGTGCTGACCGCCGACATGCTCGGCCGTGCGAGCGGCCGCGCCGTCGAGGTGAGCCACGCCGACCTCGGCACCCCCGGGGTCGTGCACCTGCGCCTCGTGGACGACCTCCCGCCCGGCGACGAGGCGTACCGCGTGGTCGCGGGCGACGGCCGCGTGCGGCTCGAGGCCCGGACCGCCGACGGCCTCGTGCACGCCGTCGTCACGCTGCGCCAGCTGCTGCGCCCGCTCCCCGGGGGCGGCGTGCAGGTCGCGGCCGTGCGCGTCGAGGACGCGCCGCGCTACGCGTGGCGCGGCCTGTCGGTGGACGTCGCGCGGCACTTCGTGAGCGTCCCGGACCTCAAGGTCGTCATCGGCCTCATGGGGCACTACAAGCTCAACGTGCTCCACCTGCACCTCACGGACGACCAGGCCTGGCGGCTCGACTTGCCCTCGCGGCCCGAGCTGGTGCGGCGCGCGAGCGCCCGCGCGGTGGGCGGCGACCCCGGCGGGCACTACTCGCGCGCCGACTGGGACGAGATCCTGGCGTACGCGCACGCCCGGGCCGTGCGCGTGGTGCCCGAGCTCGACGTGCCGGGGCACGTCAACGCCGCGCAGCACGCCTACGGCGAGCTCAACCCCGACGGTGAGCCCGCCGACGAGTACCTCGGCATCGAGGTGGGGTTCTCGCGCCTGCACGACGACCTGCCGGCCACGCACGCGTTCCTCGCCGACGTCTTCGGGGACCTCGCCGAGATGACGCCCGGCGATCACCTGCACATCGGGGGCGACGAGGTCCTCGCGATGGGGCGCGACGAGTACGAGCGGCTCGTGCGGTCCGCCGCCGCCGCGGTCACCGCCCACGGCAAGCGGGTCGTCGCGTGGCAGGAGGTCGCGTCGGTGCCCGACCTGCCGCCCGGCACGGTCGTGCAGTACTGGGACACGCGCGTCGACCCGGCGCCGTTCGTGCGCGCCGCGCACGCCGGTGCGCGGATCCTGCTGTCGCCCGGCTCGCGCGTGTACCTCGACATGAAGTACAGGCCCGACTTCCCCCTGGGGCTGGAGTGGGCCGGGCACGTCGAGCTCCGCGACGCCTACGAGTGGGAGCCCGCGACCCTCGTCGACGGGCTGCCGCCCGAGGCCGTCGCCGGGGTCGAGGCGGCGGTGTGGACGGAGACGCTGCGGACGCTCGACGACCTCACCACCATGCTGCTGCCGCGGCTCGCGGCGGTCGCCGAGGTCGCGTGGAGCGACCCCGCGCGTCGGGACTTCGACGACTTCACCGAGCGGCTCGCCGCGCACGGCGAGCTCTGGGACCGGCTCGGGCTCGCGTGGCACCGCTCGCCGCAGGGCCGCTGGGCGGCACCCGTCGCGCCCGACCCGGCGGTCTGACTCAGATCCAGGTGGGCAGCCACATGCGCACGTGCCACTGCTGCCACGGGATCACCCAGCCCGCCCACACCGGGTAGAAGAACAGCCCGACACCCGCGACGACCGCGACGAACACGCCGACGGCGACGACGGTCGCCCGCCGGGCGCGCCGCTCGCGCGCCGTGCCGTCGGGCTCGACGCGCGGCCCGACCAGCAGCCCCAGCACGTACACGAGCGTGAGCACGACCCACGGGACGAACGCGACCGTGTAAAACGTGAAGATCGTGCGGTGCGCGTACGCGAACCACGGCACCCAGCCGGCGAGCAGCCCGGACAGCACGGCGCCGGCCCGCCAGTCGCGGTAGCGCACCAGCCAGAACAGCGCCACGAGCACCGCGGCCGCGCCGGCCCACCACAGCACCGGGTTGCCGACGGCGAGGATGGCCTGCGAGCACGAGTCCGCGCCGCACGCCTGCCTCGCCGCGTCCCCCGTGAGGCCCGAGACCTCGGTGGGGTAGTAGAACGACGTGGGTCGCCACTGCACGATCCACCCCAGGGGGCCGGCCGCGTAGGAGTGCGGCGTCTCCAGCCCGTTGTGGAACCGCCACATGTCCTGGTGGTACGCCCACAGCGAGCGGAGCGCCGGCGGCAGCCACGTCACGCCCTCGCCGGGGTGGCTCGCCGCCCACTGCCGGTTCCAGCCGTCGTTCGACGCGAACCACCCGGCCCACGATGCGACGTACGTCAGCAGGGCGGTGGGCACCATGACGAGGAACGCGACGACGGCGTCCTTCACGAGCGTCGCCCGGACCCAGGGCGCCACGCCCGCGGACCGGCGCGCGGTCGCGTCCCACGCGACCGTGAGCAGCCCGAACACCGCGAGGAAGTACAGACCCGACCACTTCGTGCCGATCGCCAGGCCGAGCGCGACACCGGCCGCGAGCCGCCACCAGCGGAACCCCAGCCCCGGGCCCCAGCGCAGCGGGTGCCCGGCGTCGAGGAGCGCCGCGGTGCGCGTCGCGAGGCGCCGTCGGGCCTGCTCGCGGTCGAGGAGCAGGAAGCCGAACGCCGCGAGGACGAAGAACATGAGGAACGGGTCGAGCAGGCTGATCCGCGACTGCACGATCGCCTGCCCGTCGAGCGCGAGGAACAGCCCCGCGACCGTCCCGAGCGCCGTCGAGGCGAACAGCCGCCGCGCGATGCGCGCGATCATCAGCACCGCGAGCGTGCCGCACACCGCCGCGGCCAGCCGCCACGCGAACGAGCTCTCGACGCCGCCCCCCAGGCGCATGCCCAGCGCGATCATCCACTTGCCGACCGGCGGGTGGACCACGTACTCGGGGTCCGTGCCGAGCATGCTGGTGTCGCCCGCCTCGAACCGCGGGTTGGGCTCGTCGCCCCACGACGCCTCGTACCCGCGGACCAGCAGCGAGAACGCCTGCTTGACGTAGTACGTCTCGTCGAACACCAGCGCGTGCGGGCGTGCGAGGTCCCAGAACCGCAGGACCCCGCCGAACGCCGTGACGGCCAGCGCCCAGAGCCACCCCGTGAGCCGCGCGCGGGGCGTCGCGTCGAGCGCGAGCGTGCCGGCGCCGAGCAGGCGGCGCAGCAGGCGCGGCTCGTGGGGCTCGTCGGGGTCGTGCGCGAGGGCGTCGGCCGTGGGCGCGCCGTCGGTGGGTGCGCCGTCCGCGAGGGGTGTCAGCACGGTCGTGGCCGACGCCCCGGACGCCGCCGTGGCGCCGTCGGGCCGTGCGGACGCCGCGTCGTGGTGCCGCGCGGGCGCCGCGCCGTCGCCCGGGGCCGGCGTCGCGTCGTCGGGCGGCAGCGGGGCGGGGTCGTCCGGCGGACCGGCGGTCGACGTGCGGTCGTTCGCGGCGTCGGGTGGGAGCGCGTCCGCCGTCGGGTCCAGGGGCGCCCCCTGCCCCGTCGGCTGGCGCTCGGTGGCGTCTCCGTCGGTCGGCACGGGGCCATCGTAGGGGTACGCGCACCGGGCGATCCGGACGTCCCGACGCGGGCCTCGACCCGCGGCGGACGGGCCGCGTCGCGGGTCGTGCCCGGGCGGGTGGGAGGCTGGTGCGGTGACCCCCACGACCTCGTCCGCGGACGCACCCGAGCCCGGCGTCGACCCCGCCCGCGCGTGCGGCGCCGAGACCGATCTCGAGACCGCCGTCGAGGCCGATCTCGGGACCGACGTCGAGCCCGACGTCGTGCTCGACGTCGCCGACGGTCCCGGCGCCGACGCGGTGCGGGCCCACGGCCCGGCGGGTCGCTCGGTGCGCGGCGGCGCGCTCGTGCTCGCGGCCACGCCCATCGGCGACGCCGAGGACGCGTCCGCCCGGCTGCGCCGCCTGCTCGCCGACGCGGACGTCGTGGCCGCGGAGGACACGCGACGCACGCGCGCGCTGGCCGCGCGGCTCGGCGTGACGATCGGCGGGCGCGTCGTCAGCCACCACGAGCACAACGAGGCGGGGCGCTCGGACGACCTGCTCGACGTCGTCGCGCGGGGCGGCACGGTGCTGGTCGTGACGGACGCCGGCATGCCGACCGTGTCCGACCCGGGGTTCCGCGTCGTGCAGGCGGCCGTCGCGGCGGGTCTGCCCGTCACGGTCGCGCCCGGCCCGTCGGCCGTGCTCGCGGCGCTCGCGCTGTCGGGCCTGCCGACCGACCGGTTCTGCTTCGAGGGCTTCCTGCCGCGCAAGCCCGGCGAGCGGTCACGCGCGCTCGCGGCCCTCGCGACCGAGCGTCGCACCATGGTGCTGTTCGAGGCGCCGCACCGGACCGCCGACGCGCTCGACGCGCTCGTCACGGCGTTCGGTCCCGACCGGCCGGGCGCGGTGTGCCGCGAGCTCACCAAGACGTACGAGGAGGTCCGCCGCGGCCCGCTCGCCGAGCTCGCGCGGTGGGCGCACGCGGGCGACGTGCGCGGCGAGGTCGTGCTGGTCGTCGGCGGCGCCCCCGAGGCCGGTCCGCGCGACGCGGCCGACCTCGTGCCCGAGGTGCTCGCGCGCGTCGACGGCGGCGAGCGGCTCAAGGCCGTCGTCGCCGAGGTCGCCGAGGCGGCGGGCGTGCCGAAGCGTGACCTCTACGCGGCCGCGCTCGCGGCGCGCCGCTCCTGACGGGCGCGGCACGACCGCCGGACCGCCCACGTCGGGGCGCCGCCGGGGGTGACCGCCCGGCGCTCGGGCCCCTGCCCGCCGCCGGGGCGGTGCGGCGGGCCGGTCGTGCTCAGAGCGCGTCGGACGCGACCAGCTCGGCGCCCGCGGCGGCCATCGCGTCGCGCGCCGCCGCGCCCTGCTCGGGCGTGACGGGCACCGTGAGGTCGGTCAGCACGCGCGCCCGCAGGCCCAGCGTGAGCGCGTCGAGCGTGGTCGCGCGCACGCAGTGCGACTCGGCGATCCCGACGACGTCGACGTCGGTGACCCCGGCGTCGAGCAGCAGCGCACCGAGCGCGCGCCCGTCCGCGTCGACGCCCTCGAAGCCCGAGTAGGCGGCCGCGTACTCGCCCTTGCGGACGCTCGCGTCGGGGCGCAGGTCGGCGAGGGCCGGGTGCAGCTCGGCCTCGGCGGTGCCGACGACCGCGTGCGGCGGCCACGTGTCGACGTAGTCGGGGTCGTCGGAGAAGTGCGCCCCCGGGTCGACGTGCCAGTCCTGCGTGGTCACGACGAGCGCGTACCGGTCGCGGTGCGCGGCCGCGTACCGGGCGATCGCCGCGGCCACGGCGTTCCCGCCCTCGACCGGCAGCGCGCCGCCCTCGCAGAACGTCGGCTGCACGTCGACGACGAGCAGCGCCCGCGTCCCGTCCGTGCCCGTGGCGGGCCCCTCGTCACGCGTCATGCACCCATCCTGCCCGCCACGACGCCACGACGTCCCCTCCGGGTCCTCCCACCCGCCGCACCCGCCCCCCGCCGCACCCGCCCCCGTCCCACCCGCGCCCCGTCCCACCCGCCCCGCGCGGGCTCCGCCCCCGCGACCTCCCGCCACCTCCGCCGCACCTGTTCCTCGACGGACAGCGGTACGGACCACGGACACCGGCACGCACCTGTCCGTCGACCCGTACCGCTGTCCGTCGGCGTGGGTGGGGTGTGCGCGGGCGGAGGTGCTGGTGTCCGCGCGGACCGCCGCCCGGCGGGCTTCGTGGTCGGCCGGTGCGGGGCGGGCGCGTGCGGTCCGCCCCGGCCGCGGGCACAGTGGGGTCGATGACGACGGAGCGACCGGGCGACGGCACGCGACGGGCGCCGGGCGCCGAGCCGGCGACGGTCCGCGTGACCGGGCGTGCGACGACGCGGGGTGCGGTGCGCGGTGCGGTCCCGCTGCTCGTGGCGGTCGCGCTCGCGGGCTGCGGGGCCGGCGGCTCCGCACCGACGGCGGACGTCACGGCGAGCGGGTCGGTGACGCCCACGCCGACACCGTCCGTGACGCCCTCGTCGACCCCGTCCGACGCCCCGGCCCCGGCCGTGCGCGACGTGCCGACGGTCGAGGTCACGTCCGTGCAGGACGTCGTCACCGGTCTCGACGTGCCGTGGGGCCTGGCCTTCCTGCCGGACGGGCGTGCGCTCGTGACGCTGCGCGACGCGGCACGGCTCGTGCTGGTCGGCGCGGACGGTGCGGTGACCGACGTGACCGGGCCGGGTGCCGACGAGGTCGCGGCGACCGTCGTGCCGCGCGGCGAGGGCGGTCTGCTCGGCGTCGCGGTCGTCCCCGGCGACGCCGCGCCCGGAGGTCCCGTCGACGTCGTGCTGTACGCGACGGCCGCGCAGGACAACCGGGTCCTGCGCGCGACGCTCGACGGCGCGACGCTCGGACCGGTCCGCACCGTGCTCGACGGCATCCCCAAGGGCGCGAACCACAACGGCGGGCGGCTCGCGTTCGGGCCCGACGGGTACCTGTACGTGACGACGGGCGACACGTACCGGACGGCCCTGGCGCCCGACCCCGCGAGCCTGGGCGGCAAGGTGCTGCGCGTGACCGCCGACGGCGCGCCCGCGCCCGGCAACCCCGACCCGGCCTCGCCGGTGTGGACGCGCGGGCACCGCAACGTCCAGGGCATCGGCTGGGCGCCCGACGGCCGTGCCGTGGCGTCCGAGTTCGGGCAGGACACGTGGGACGAGCTCAACGTGCTGCACGCGGGCGGCGACTACGGCTGGCCGGGGGTCGAGGGGCCGGGCGGGGCCGCCGGCGGCGCCGTCGACCCCGTCGCGGTGTGGGCGACGGCGGACGCGTCGCCGTCGGGCCTGGCCGTCACCGACGAGGGCGTGTACCTCGCGGGGCTGCGCGGGCGCACGCTGTGGCGGGTACCGCTGCGGCCCGTCGACCCCGCGACCCTCGCCGACCCCGCCGCCGACGCGGCCGGGTTCGGCGAGCCGCAGCCGCTGCTCGCGGGCGAGCACGGGCGGCTGCGCGCGGTGGCGGTCGCGCCCGACGGCGCGCTGTGGGTGCTGACGAGCAACACCGACGGGCGCGGCGACCCGGCGGCGGGCGACGACCGCGTGCTGCGCGTCATGGTCGGTTGAGGCCGCGACGCCGGGCCGCCCGACGTCCGGCCCGCGTCCGGCCCGCGGGAACCGCGTCGAGGACGACGGGCCGCCCACCTAGGATCGACGCATGTCCCGCATCCTGTCGGCCGTCGCGTGGCCCTACGCGAACGGCCCCCGCCACATCGGTCACGTCGCCGGCTTCGGCATCCCCTCGGACGTCTTCAGCCGGTACATGCGCATGGCGGGGCACGACGTGCTCATGGTGTCGGGCACCGACGAGCACGGGACGCCGATCCTCGTGCAGGCGGACAAGGAGGGCGTGACCGCGCAGGAGCTCGCGGACCGCTACAACCGCGTCATCGTCGAGGACCTCACGCAGCTCGGCCTGTCGTACGACCTGTTCACGCGCACCACGACGCGCAACCACTACGCGGTCGTGCAGGAGATGTTCCGCACGGTGCACAAGAACGGCTACATGGTCGAGCGCACCACGATGGGCGCGGTCAGCCCGTCGACGGGCCGCACGCTGCCCGACCGCTACATCGAGGGCACGTGCCCCATCTGCGGGTACGACGGCGCGCGCGGCGACCAGTGCGACAACTGCGGCAACCAGCTCGACGCGATCGAGCTGAAGAACCCGCGCAGCCGCATCAACGGCGAGACGCCGAAGTTCGTCGAGTCGGAGCACTTCTTCCTCGACCTGCCGGCGTTCGTCGACGCGCTGGGGGACTGGCTGCGCACGCGCACCGAGTGGCGCCCGAACGTGCTGAAGTTCTCGCTCAACCTGCTGGACGACGTGCGTCCGCGCGCCATGACGCGCGACATCGACTGGGGCATCCCGGTGCCGCTCGACGGCTGGGAGCAGAACCCCAACAAGCGCCTGTACGTGTGGTTCGACGCGGTCATCGGGTACCTGTCCGCGTCGATCGAGTGGGCGCGCCGCACGGGCGACCCCGAGGCGTGGCGGCAGTTCTGGAACGACACGGACGCGCGCTCGTACTACTTCATGGGCAAGGACAACATCACGTTCCACTCGCAGATCTGGCCGGCCGAGCTGCTCGGCTACGCCGGTCGCGGGTCGAAGGGCGGCGCGCCCGGCCCGTACGGGCTGCTGAACCTGCCGACCGAGGTGGTCTCGAGCGAGTTCCTCAACGTCGAGGGCAAGCAGTTCTCGACGTCGCGCGGCCTCGTGATCCTGGTCCGCGACATGCTCGCGCGCTACCAGCCCGACGCGCTGCGCTACTACATCTCGGTGGCGGGCCCCGAGACGCAGGACGTCGACTTCACGTGGGCGGAGTTCAAGCGCCGCACGAACGACGAGCTGGTCGCGGGCTGGGGCAACCTGGTGAACCGCACCGCGAGCATGGTGCACAAGAACTTCGGCGAGATCCCGGCCCCTGGGCCGCGCCTGGCGGTCGACGAGGCGCTGACGGCGGAGATCACGACCGCGTTCGGGCGCGTCGGCGACCTCGTGGGCACGCACCGGCAGCGCCAGGCGCTGCAGGAGGCGATGCGCGTGGTCGGCGAGGCCAACCGCTACGTGTCCGAGACCGAGCCGTGGAAGCTGAGAGGCGACCGCGAGCGGCTCGCGACCGTCCTGCACACGACGACGCAGGCCGTGAGCGACCTCAACACGCTGCTCGCGCCGTTCCTGCCGCACAGCGCGCAGGCCGTGCACGAGGCGCTCGGCGGCACGGGCACGTTCTCGCCGCAGCCGCGCATCGAGGAGGTCACCGACCTCGACGACGACACGCGGCACTACCCGGTCATCACGGGCGACTACCGCTCGGTGCGGGGCACGTGGCAGCCGCGCGCGGTCGTGCCGGGCACCAAGGTCGACAAGCCGACGCCCGTGTTCACCAAGCTCGACGACGCGATCGTCGAGGAGGAGCTCGAGCGGCTCCGGCAGTCCTGACCCGGGACGCCTGACGTGGTACGCAAGCAGCGCGAACGGGGCTGGCCCCCGCCGCCCGAGCCCCTCCCGTCGCCCGTCGTCGACGACCACACGCACCTCGAGTCGGTCGTCGGCTGGCGGGCGGACGGCTGGGACCCGGCCGACGCCGCCGCTCACCCGGACCTCGCGGCGCACCTCGCGCGCGCGGCCGCGGTCGGCGTGCCGCGCATGGTGCAGGTCGGCTGCGACCTCGACGCGGTCGCGTGGACCGACGCGGTGGTGCGCGAGCACCCCGCGCTGCTCGGCGCGGTCGCGATCCACCCGAACGAGGCGGTGCTGCACGCGGGGGTCCGGGAGGTCGCGCCCGACGGGCTCGAGCCCGACCCGCAGCCGCGGCACGACGTGCCGCTCGACGACGCGCTCGCGGCCGTCGCGGCGGTCGCGAGCGGCAACCCGCGCGTGCGGGCGATCGGCGAGACGGGGCTCGACTTCTTCCGTGCCGGGCCGCGCGGGCGCGAGGTGCAGCGGGAGGCGTTCCGGGCGCACGTCGCGCTCGCCAAGGAGCTCGGCCTGGCGCTGCAGATCCACGACCGCGACGCGCACGACGACGTGGTCGACGTGCTGCGCCGTGACGGGGCCCCCGAGCGCACGGTGTTCCACTGCTTCTCGGGCGGGGTCGACCTCGCGCGCGTGTGCGCCGCCGAGGGCTGGTTCTGCTCGTTCGCCGGGCCGGTGTCGTTCCCGGCCAACGAGGACCTGCGCGCGGCGCTGCGCGAGCTGCCCGCGTCGCTCGTGCTGGTCGAGACCGACGCGCCGTACCTCACGGTGCACCCGTACCGCGGGCGGCCCAACGCGCCGTACCTGCTGCCGGGCACCGTGCGCACGGTCGCCGAGGTCACGGGGCGTCCGCTGGTGGACGTGTGCGCGCAGGTCAGCGCCGTCGCGGCGCACGTGTACGGCGAGTGGTGAGCCCGCGCGGCCCCCGTGGGCGGGTGCGCCGGGGTGGTGGCGACGGTCACGGATCGGTTACGGTCTGTCCGGCGCAGCCGCCGGACGTCCGTCAAGGACGCCCGGGTTCGTGCCGATGACCACCCCAGGGCAGCGATCCCTCCCGCCGACCCGAAGGACACCGTGACCCGTCACGACCACGTGCCGGGGCGTCGCGCCACCGGCGCGCGCGCCCGGGCCGCACGCACCGCCGCGCAGGCGGTCGTCCTCGCGCTCGTCGTGGGCGGCACCAGCGCGTTCGCCGCGATGCACAAGGACGTGACGGTCGACGTCGACGGCAGCGAGGTGCAGGTCCAGACGTTCGGTCGCACCGTCGCGGACGTGCTCGCGGCCGGGCGCATCGACGTGGGCGACGGCGACCTCGTGGCGCCCGGGCTCGACGAGGCCGTGGGTCGCGACGGGCAGGTCGTGGTGCGGCACGGCCGCGAGATCGACGTCGAGGTCGACGGCGCGCCGCAGACGCTGTGGACCACCGCGCTGACCGTCGGCGAGGCCGTGGACGCGCTGGGGCTGCGCGAGGGCGTGCGGCTGTCGGCGTCGCGGTCGGACAGCCTCGGGCGCGACGTGCTGCGGGTGTCGACGCAGAAGACCGTGCACGTCGTGGTGGACGGCCAGGTGATCGACGGCGTGAGCAGCGGTGCGACGGTGCGGGACGCGCTCAAGGACGTCGGCCTCGTGCTGGAGGAGGGCGACCAGGTCTCGGTGCCGCTCGACGCGGCGGCGGTCGACGGGCTGGTCGTGCTCGTGACGCGTGCGGCGACGCAGGGCGAGACCGTGACCGAGGCCGTGCCGTTCGCGGTGCAGGAGGTCGAGGACCCGTCGCTGGTCAAGGGCAACCGCATCGTCAAGAACGCGGGCAGGGCCGGCCTGCGCACCACGACCTACACGCTCGACGTGGTCGGTGGCGTCGTCGTGGGCCGCACGGTGGTCGCGTCGGTCATGACCACCGAGCCCGTCGACCAGGTGGTCCGGGTCGGCACGGCCGAGCTGCCGGACCCGTCGACCGTCGCCGTCGAGCCGGGGACCGCGCAGGCCCTCGCGAAGGACATGGCCGCGGCGCGCGGGTGGGGCGACGACCAGTTCGCGTGCCTGGTGTCGTTGTGGAACAAGGAGAGCGGCTGGCGCGTGACGGCCGAGAACCGCTCGTCGGGCGCCTACGGGATCCCGCAGGCGCTGCCGGGCAGCAAGATGGCGTCGGTCGCGGACGACTGGCGCACGAACGCGGCGACGCAGATCACGTGGGGTCTGGGGTACATCGCGGGCCGCTACGGCGACCCGTGCGGCGCGTGGTCGCACTCGAAGGCCAAGGGCTGGTACTGACCGCCGGCGAGGCGTTCGCGTCGGTCACGTGACGGGGGTCTCGTCGCGCAGGGGTTGGACGACAGGTCACAATTCCGTTACGGTCGCGTGTCACCTTTGATCGGTCCGCCCTCCGCGGCCCGGGACCGGTGGCACCGACGGCCGTCCCTCACGGCCGCCGTGACCGCCGGATCGGGGAACCCCTCCGCGGCACGGACGCACGGCGCACCGGTGGTGCCCGTGGGCCCGCGCCGCTCCCCGTGCCCGGGCACAGCGACGGCTGGAGCCTCGTGCAGTTCTCGACCCGCCACACCGGTCCGACCCCGCCGACGGCCGACGCCGTCACGACCCCGCACCCCGACGCCGGACCGGACCAGGGTCCGACGCCCCGCACCGGGCTGCGTCGCCTCCGCTGGCCGTTCGTCGCCGCGGGTGCCGCCGTGCTCGTCCTCGCGGGCGGCGGCATCGCCGTCGCCAACGCCCACAAGACCGTCGCGCTCGACGTCGACGGCGACGTCACGCAGATCTCCACGTTCGCCGGCTCGGTCGAGGGCCTCCTCGACGCGCAGGGCGTCCAGCTCGGCGGCCGTGACACGGTGTCGCACACCGGTGCGCTCACGGACGGCGCCGAGATCGTCGTGCGGCACGCCAAGGAGATCGTCGTCCAGCTCGACGGCCAGGAGCAGCAGGTCTGGACGACCGCGCTCACGGCCGACGAGGCGCTCGAGACGCTCGCGACGCGAGCCGACACGGTCGCGCTCGTCGCGTCGCGGTCGGCCGAGCGCGCCGAGCTCCCGCTCGACCTCGTGCTCGACGGTCGTGCCGAGGTGCTCGTCGACGGCGGCGTGCTCGACGTGCCGGACGCGGGCGCGAGCGTCGGCACCGTGCTCGACGAGCTCGGCGTGACGCTGCAGCCGCTCGACCGCGTGCGCGTGCAGCACGACGCGAACGGCGTCGTGCAGGTCGTCGTGCAGCGCGTCGTGGTGCAGGACGTCACGACGACCTCCGAGGTGCCCTTCACGTCGCGCACCGAGGACGACGCGTCGCAGTACACGGGCAAGAAGGTCGTCGCGCAGGCGGGCGTCCCCGGCGTGCGGACGGTCGTCGAGACCGTCACGACCGTCGACGGCGCCGAGGAGTCCCGCGTCCCGGTGTCCGACGAGATCACGACGGCCCCCGTCGAGGAGGTCGTCAAGGTCGGCACGAAGCCGCGCCCGGCGCCCGCGCCGCGCGCCGCGAGCTCGGGCTCGACCGCGAGCTCGGGCACGCCGGGCCCGATCGCGGCGGGCGGCGACGCCGACTCGCTCAACTGGGCCGCGCTCGCGCGCTGCGAGTCGGGCGGGCGCGCGGACGCCGTGTCGTCGACCGGCAAGTACCACGGGCTCTACCAGTTCTCGGTCGCCACGTGGCAGGCCGTGGGCGGTGCGGGCCTGCCGTCGCAGGCGTCGGCCGACGAGCAGACGGCTCGCGCCAAGATGCTCTACAACCGGTCGGGCGCCGGGCAGTGGCCGCACTGCGGCAAGAACCTGTTCAGCTGACCCGCTGACACGTCGGCGAAGGGCGGTCCGGCACGTCTCCCCGACGTCCCGGACCGCCCTTCGCCGTCCCCGCCCCTGACCGCCGCCCACCCACCGCCGCCGCACCCCACCGGCTGCCGCACCGGCGCCGTCGAACGCGGCCTTGTGCCGGCGGTGGCGCCGCATGAGCGGCCGAACCCCGCACCGGGCGGGGAGGCGGCCGGGCGGGGAGGCGGCCGGGTGGGGAGGGGCACGGTGGGGGAGAGGGGCGTGCCGTCGACGAGGGTCGCCCGTGCCGTCCGTCGTCGGACGCGGACCTCCACCCGGTGGCGGACCCCGGGAGCGGCCGGACCCTGAGCCGGTGGGGTGGCGTGCTCGCGGACCGGGCACGGGCCGTCGGTCGTTAGGCTCGGGGGTCATGTCGGCGATCGCCCTGCTCGGGCCTGCGGAGATCCGCGCGCTCGCGGAACGCGCGGGCGTGCGTCCCACCAAGACCCTCGGGCAGAACTTCCTGCTCGACGCCGGCACCGTCCGCAAGATCGTGCGGCAGGCCGACGTGCGCGCCGGCGAGCGCGTCGTCGAGGTCGGGCCCGGGCTCGGGTCGCTGACGCTCGGGCTGCTCGAGGCGGGCGCCGACGTCGTGGCCGTCGAGATCGACCCCGTGCTCGCGACCCTCCTGCCCGAGACGGTCGCGGCGCACGTCCCCGGCCTCACCGTCGGGGACGCGACGCAGGACGACGTGTCGCGCACCGTCGTGCTGCGCGACGGCGACGGCCGTGCGCGTCTCACGGTCGTCACGCAGGACGCGCTCACGGTCACGGCGCTGCCGGGCGAGCCGCCGTCCGCGCTCGTCGCGAACCTGCCGTACAACGTGTCCGTGCCCGTGCTGCTGACGTTCCTCGAGCGGTTCGGATCGCTCGAGCGGGGGCTGGTCATGGTGCAGGCCGAGGTCGCCGACCGGCTTGCCGCACCCCCGGGCAGCCGCACGTACGGCGTGCCGTCGGTGAAGGCCGCGTGGTACGCCGCGGCCCGCCGCACCGCGACCGTCGGGCGGGCCGTGTTCTGGCCCGCGCCCAACGTCGACTCGGCGCTCGTGCGGCTCGACCGCCGCGAGCCGCCCACCACGACCGTCGCGCGCACCGAGGTCTTCGCGGTCGTCGACGCGGCGTTCGCGCAGCGCCGCAAGATGCTGCGCTCGGCGCTCGCGGGCCTCGCCGGCTCGTCGTCGGCGGCCGAGGCGGCCGTGCGCGCGGCCGGCCTCGACCCGCAGGCGCGCGGCGAGCAGGTCGACGTCGCGGGCTTCGCGCGCATCGCCGAGGCGCTGGGCCTCGCGCGGCCCGCGGCGCCCGGACCTGGCACAGTGGCACCGTGACCCTCACCCCCGTCGACGACCTGCCCGAGCGCGCCGTGCGCGTGCGGGCGCCCGGCAAGGTGAACCTGTCGCTGCGCGTCGGCGGGCGGCAGGCCGACGGCTACCACCCCGTGTCGACCGTGTTCCAGGCGGTGTCGGTGTACGAGGAGGTCGTCGCGACGGCGGCCGAGGACTACACCGTGACGGCCAGCGGTCCGCAGTCCGAGCTCGTGCCGACCGACGGCTCCAACCTCGCGCTGCGCGCCGCGCGCGCCGTCGCCGAGCGCGCGGGTGTCGACGAGGGCGTGCACCTGCACCTGGTCAAGGGCGTGCCGGTCGCGGGCGGCATGGCGGGCGGGTCGGCCGACGCGGCCGCCGCGCTCGTCGCGTGCGACGCGCTGTGGAGCACCGGCCTGTCGCGCGACGAGCTGCTCGAGCTCGCGGCGGACCTGGGCTCGGACGTGCCGTTCTCGCTCGTGGGGCACACCGCCGTGGGGCAGGGGCGCGGTCACCTGCTGACGCCCGCGCTGAGCCGCGGCGAGTTCCACTGGGCGTTCGCCGTGCAGGACCGCGGGCTGTCGACGGCCGCCGTGTACGCCGCGTTCGACGAGCTGCACGCGGGCGCGCAGGACCTCGAGGACCGGGACGTCCCGCTCATGCAGGCCCTGCTCGCGGGCGACGCGACGGCCCTGGGTGCCGCGCTGCACAACGACCTCGAGGCGGCCGCGCTCGAGCTCGACCCGGGCCTGGCCGAGCCGCTCGCGATCGCGACCGACGCGGGGGCGCTGGGCGTCGTCGTGTCCGGGTCCGGGCCGACGGTCGCGGCGCTCGCGCGCAGCCGGCAGCACGCGCTGGCGATCGCCGCGGCGTTCACGGCGTCGGGCGTCGCCGACCGCGTGCTGACCGCGACGGGACCCGTGGCGGGTGCGCGCGTCGTGGCGGGCGAGTGACCGCGCGACCGGACGCGGCGCGCGGCGGCACCGAGACGGCCCTGGTCCGTCCCGCCACCGCGGGCGCCGTCGCACCCGTGCCGCCCGCCGACCCCGACGCCGGGGGGTGGGTCCGTCCCGCACCCGACGCCGACGCGCTGCGCGGCGACGCGCTGCTCGCCGTGGCGCTGTTCTTCGGCGCGCTGCTGTCGATGGTGCTGTTCCGCGTCGCGGGCATGTACGAGCACGTCGCCGACGGCTGGCTCGCGGCCCTGCTGCTCGCGGCGACGACGCTGCCGCTCGCGGTGCGGCGCCGGTGGCCGAGCGCGGTGCTGCTGGTCGTCGCGGCGGCGTTCATCACGGGTCAGGCGCTCTCGGTGCCCGAGACGCTGCTGTCGAACATCGCCCTGTTCTGCGCGATGTACACGGTCGGCGCGTGGGAGACCCACCGCCGCCGCGGCGTGCTCGTGCGCGCGTTCGTCGTGGTCGCGATGATGGTCTGGCTGCTGACGTCGCTGTTCGTCGCCGCGACCGATCCCGAGATGTCCGAGCAGCTGCCGGACCAGGTGGGCGTGTTCTCGCCGTTCGTGTCGTTCACGCTGCTGCAGCTGCTCACGAACGTGCTCTACTTCGCGGGCGCCTGGTGGTTCGGCGAGCACTCGTGGCGGTCGGCGCGCGAGCGTGCGCGCACGCAGTGGCGCACGCACCTGCTCGTGCTCGAGCGGCGGCGCGGCGAGGAGCAGGCGGTCGCGCTGGAGCGGCTGCGGCTCGCGCGCGAGCTGCACGACGCGGTCGCGCACCACGTGTCGCTCATGGGTGTGCAGGCCGCGGCGGCGCGCACGGTGCTGACGTCGGACCCGGACCGCGCGACGGCGGCGCTCGGGCACGTCGAGGAGGCCGCGCGCGACGCGGTGCGCGAGCTGCACGGCATCCTCGGGATGCTGCGCGACAGCGGTGCCCCCGAGCCCGTCGCGGACGACGGGTCGGCGGCCGCGCTCGGGTCCGGCGAGGCGCTCGCGTCGCTCGACGTCGCGCGCGTGCCCGAGCTCGTCGAGCGTGCGCGGGAGGCCGGGCTCGCGGTGACCTTCCAGGAGATCGGCGAACGGCGGCGCCTGCGGCCGCTCGCGTCGCTCAACCTCTACCGCATCGCGCAGGAGGCGCTGACGAACACGCGCAAGCACGCCGGCGACGGCGTGCGCGCGGACGTGCGGCTGCGGTGGCTCGCGGACGAGGTCGAGCTCGAGGTGTCCGACGACGGCGGCACCGGGCGGCGGCTGCGCACCGTGCCGTCGACCGGCATGGGCCTGGTCGGGATGCGTGAGCGGGTCGCCGCCGACGGCGGGACGTTCGAGGCGTCGCGCCGCCGCGGGGGCGGGTTCGTGGTGCGGGTGCGGCTGCCGCTGGGCACGCCGCTGGACGACGTCGTGGCGGGTGCCGCGGCGAGGACGACGGAGGCTGACCGATGACCGGACCCGTGCGGGTCGTGCTCGTGGACGACCAGGCCCTGCTGCGCGCGGGGATCGGGACGATCCTGTCGGCGCACCCCGGCATCGAGGTCGTCGGCGAGGCCGGGACGGGTGCCGAGGCCGTCGACCTCGTGCGGGCCGCGCGCCCCGACGTGGTGTGCATGGACGTGCAGATGCCGGACATGGACGGGCTCGAGGCGACGCGCCGGCTGGTCGCCGACCCGGCCGTGCACGCGGCAGTCGTGGTGCTCACGACGTTCAACCGCGAGGACTACCTCGTCGAGGCGCTGCGCGCGGGCGCCGTGGGGTACCTGCTCAAGACGTCACGGCCCGAGCAGCTCACGGACGCCGTGCTGCGCGCCGCCGCCGGCGAGGGGCTGCTGGCCCCCGAGGTGACGCGCGCGGTGATCGCGCGCGCGGTGCAGGAGCGCCCCGCGGCGCGGCCCGCGCCCGAGCCGGTCGTGCCGCTGACCGAGCGTGAGGGCGAGGTGCTCACGCTCGTCGCCCGCGGGCTGAACAACGACGAGATCGCCGCCGAGCTGGTCGTCAGCCGCGCGACGGTCAAGACGCACGTGTCGAACGTGCTGGCCAAGCTGGGTCTGCGCGACCGCGTGCAGGCCGTCGTGTACGCGCACGAGCACGGCCTGGTGGGCTGAGGGCCGCTCGTCCGCGCGGCGTCTCCGTCCCGGGACGGAGACGCAGGATCGGCCGCCCGCCCGAGGTGCCGGCACCGCCGTCCCGCCTACCGTCGTGCCAGGACGTCCGGGACCGCCGGACGCGTGGACGGCAGGAGGCACGATGCTCGAGCTGCACGGGGTCAGCCGATCGTTCGGCGACCGGCTCGTGCTCGACGACGTGAGCTTCACGGTCGGGCGGGGTCGGCTCACGGGGTTCGTGGGCGGCAACGGGGCCGGCAAGACGACGACGATGCGCATCATCCTGGGCGTGCTCGCACCGCACGCGGGCACGGTGACGCTCGACGGTGCGCCGCTCGCGGGCGCCGCGCGCTCGCGGTTCGGCTACATGCCGGAGGAGCGCGGCCTGTACCCGAAGATGCAGCTCGTCGAGCACCTGACGTACCTCGCACGGCTGCACGGGTTCGACAGGGCCGGCGCGGCGTCCCGCGCGCACGCGCTGGTCGAGCAGCTGGGCCTCGCCGAGCGCGCGAAGGACCCGGTCGAGAGCCTGTCGCTCGGCAACCAGCAGCGCGCGCAGGTCGCGGCCGCGCTCGTGCACGACCCCGAGGTGCTCGTGCTCGACGAGCCGTTCTCGGGCCTGGACCCCATGGCCGTCGACGTCGTGCAGGGCGTGCTCGCCGAGCGTGCCGCGCAGGGCGTGCCGGTGCTGTTCTCGTCGCACCAGCTCGACGTGGTCGAGCGGCTGTGCGACGACCTCGTCATCATCGCCGGCGGGCGCGTGCGGGCCGCCGGCGGCCGCGAGGAGCTGCGCGCGCAGCACGGCACCGCGCGGTTCGAGATCGTCGCCGACGGCGACGTCGCGTGGCTGCGGGACGTCCCCGGCGTGCTGGTCGACGAGCTCGCCGCCGCCACGGCCGTCTTCCGCGCGGACGACGACGTCGCGCAGCAGGTGCTGCGCACGGCGCTCGCCCGGGGCCCGGTGCACGCGTTCACGCCGCTGCGCCCGTCGCTCGCCGAGATCTTCCGCGACGTCGTCATCGACGCGCCCGAGCCCGACCTGCAGGAGGCGGCCCGATGAGCACGACCCCGACCCCCGACCGTCCGTCGCTCGTGCGCGCGAGCATGCTGGTCGCCGAGCGCGAGATCACGTCGCAGGTGCGTTCGAAGTCGTTCCTGGTCTCGACGGCGATCCTGCTGGTCGGGATCCTCGCGGCCATCGTCGTGAGCTCGGTCATGTCGGGCCGCGCGCAGGACGACGTGCCGGTCGCGGTCGTGACGTCCGTCGCGGGCGAGGTCCCGACGACCGACGGCCTGGCCGTCACCGACGTCGCCGACCGGGCCGCGGCCGAGCGGGCCGTGCGGGACGGCGACGTCGAGGCGGCGGTCGTGCCGGCCGACGGCCCGCTGGGCGTCGAGGTGCTCGCGATGGAGTCCGCGCCGGACGCGCTCCTCGACGCGCTCACCCAGCGGCCCGAGGTCGAGCTGCTCGCCCCCGCGAACGCCGACGGCCCCGTGCGCTACGTCGTGACGTTCGGCTTCGGTCTGATCTTCATGATGTCGGCGATCAGCTTCGGCTCGACGATCGCGCAGAACACCGTGACGGAGAAGCAGACCCGCATCGTCGAGATCCTGCTGTCCGCCGTGCCGGCGCGCGCGCTGCTGGCCGGCAAGATCCTCGGGAACTCCGCCCTGGCGCTCGGGCAGACCGCGGCGATCGCGGCGGTGTCGGTGCTCGCGCTGGTCGTCACCGGGCAGGACGACCTGCTGACGCTCATCGGCACGCCCGTGGTGTGGTTCGTCGTGTTCTTCGCGGTCGGGTTCGTGCTGCTGGCGTCGGTGTTCGCGGCGAGCGCGTCGCTCGTGTCGCGCATCGAGGACACCGGCGTCGTGCTGCAGCCCGCGATGTGGCTGGTCATGGCGCCGTACTTCCTCGTGGTGTTCTTCAACGACAACGCGACCGTGCTGTCCGTGATGTCCTACGTGCCGTTCAGCGCTCCCGTGGGCATGCCGGTGCGGCTGTTCCTCGGCGACGCGGCCTGGTGGGAGCCGCTGCTGTCGCTCGCGGTGCTCGCGGCCTCGTGCGTCGTGGTGATCGGCATCGCGGCGCGCATCTACGAGCGGTCGGTGCTGCGGATGGGTGCGCGCGTGCGCGTGCGCGAGGTGCTCGGCAGCCGCGCCGCGCGCTGAGCGCACCCGGAGCGCCGCGGGGCGCCGGACCACCGACCGAGCCGGGCTCGGGGCGCGGTCCGGCGCCCCGCGGCGTGCGCCCGGGTGCCGCGTCGACACCCCGCCCGCGGACCTGGCAGGCTGGACGACCTCATGCCTCACCTGCTCGGCGCTGACCGCGTCCACCTCACCCTCGGCACCCGCACGCTCCTCGACGGCGTGAGCCTCGGCGTCGACGACGGCCAGCGCATCGGCGTCGTCGGGCCCAACGGCGCCGGCAAGTCCACGCTGCTGCGCGTGCTCGCGGGCAGCCAGGCCCCGGACGACGGCCGCGTCACGCGCGCGGGCGGCACCCGGGTCGCGCTGCTCGACCAGCGCGACGACCTGGGCGACGGCACCGTGCGCGACGTCGTGCACGGCGACGCCGACGCGCACGAGTGGGCGTCGGACGCGCGCGTGCGCGCCGTGCACACGGGCCTGCTCGCGGACGTCGCGCTCGACGCGCGCGTCGCACAGCTGTCCGGCGGGCAGCGGCGCCGCGTCGCGCTCGCGGCGCTGCTCGTGCGCGACGACGAGGTGCTGGTGCTCGACGAGCCGACCAACCACCTCGACGTCGAGGGCGTCGCGTGGCTCGCCGGCTACCTGGTCGAGCGCTACGCGCGCGGCAGCGGCGCGCTCGTGGTCGTGACGCACGACCGGTGGTTCCTCGACGCGGTGTGCACGCGCACGTGGGAGGTCCACGACGGCGTCGTCGACCAGTACGACGGCGGGTACGCGGCGTACGTGCTGGCGCGCGCCGAGCGTGCGCAGCAGGCGGCGACGGTCGAGGCGAAGCGGCAGAACCTGCTGCGCAAGGAGCTCGCGTGGCTGCGCCGCGGGGCGCCCGCGCGCACGTCGAAGCCGAAGTTCCGGATCGACGCCGCGACCGCGCTCATCGCGGACGAGCCGCCGCCGCGCGACTCGCTCGCGCTCGCGCGCACCGCGACCGCGCGGCTCGGCAAGGACGTCCTCGACCTGGAGGACGTGACGTTCACGCTGCCCGACGGCCGCGTGCTGCTCGACGACGTGACGTGGCGGCTGGGCCCGGGGGACCGGTACGGCGTGGTCGGGGTCAACGGCGCGGGCAAGACGACGCTGCTGCGGCTGCTCACCGGCCGCGCGCAGCCCACGTCGGGGCGCGTGCGGCGCGGCAAGACCGTGCAGGTCGCCGAGCTGCGGCAGGACGTCGAGGACCTCGACGAGGTCGCGGACCTGCGGGTCGTCGAGGCGGTCGAGCGCGAGAAGCGCTCGGTGGTGGTCGGCGGCAAGGAGCTCACCGCGAGCCAGCTGGTCGAGCGGCTCGGGTTCACGCGCGAGCGCGCCCGCACGCCCGTGCGCGACCTGTCGGGCGGTGAGCGGCGCCGGCTGCAGCTGCTGCGCCTGCTGGTCGCCGAGCCGAACGTGCTGCTGCTCGACGAGCCGACCAACGACCTGGACACCGACACGCTCGCGGCGGTCGAGGACCTGCTCGACGGGTGGCCCGGCACGCTGATCGTGGTGTCGCACGACCGGTACCTGCTCGAGCGCGTGTGCGACCGGCAGGTCGCGCTGCTCGGGGACGGGAAGGTCCGGGACCTGCCGGGCGGGGTCGAGCAGTACCTCGAGCTGCGGGCCGCCGCGCTGGGGGGTGCGCGGTTCGCGCTGCCCGACGACGCGGCCGCGGCCCCCGGGGGCGCGCCCGCGGCGGACGGCCCGTCGGCGCCCGCGCCGTCGGCCGCGGAGGTCCGCGCCGCCCGCAAGGAGGTGCAGCGCATCGAGCGCCGCCTCGAGCGGATCGCGACGCTCGAGGCGGGCCTGCACGCGCGCATGGCCGAGCAGGCCACCGACCACGAGGCGGTCACGGCGCTCGACGCCGAGCTGCGCGCGCTCGCGGCCGAGCGCGACGAGCTCGAGGCCGCGTGGCTCGAGGCCGCCGAGACCGCGGGCTGACCGCGCCGACGCGCCGTCAGCGGTGCGGGAGCCGCCCCGCGGCGAGGGTGTGCGTCGTGGCCGCGAGCCCGAGCAGGCCGACGACCGCGACGAGCGGCGCCGTCCACCCGGCGGTCGCCTCGTGCAGCGCGCCGAGCACGCTGGGCGTCGCCGCGGCGACCGCGTAACCCACGGTCTGGACCGTGGCCGAGAGGCGGCGGACCTCGGCGGGGGAGTCGGCCACGGCGGCGACGACCGTGAACAGCACGACGAAGTTCGCGCCCTGCGCGAGGCCGCCGAGCACCGCCCACGCGACCCAGGCGCCGGGCGCGAGCAGCAGCCCGAGCGGCAGCGACAGCCAGCAGGCCGCGATGCCGAGCACCACCGCGCGCGGCGGCACGCGCCGCGCGAGCGCCGCGGGGGCCAGGACGCTGCCGAGCACGCCGAAGAGCTGGAACAACGACGCCGCGGCCCCGGCGCCGCCGCGGCCGAGCCCCGACGCGTCGTGCAGCACGGACGGCAGCCACGCCGTGACGCCCATGTACGACGAGGCCTGCCCGACGAACGTGAGGCACAGCAGCCAGGTCACCGGACGGTGCACCAGCGGCACGCGGGGCGGCTCCGCCGTCGGCGCGGTCGGCGCCGGGAGCGCGGCGCCCGCCGCGCCGGGCGCGGCGGCCACGGCGGCCGCCCGTGTCGCGGCCCGGCCGGTCGCGCGCCACGGGCCGTCGCCCGCCACGCGCAGCCACACGACGAGCGCGAGCAGCGCCAGCAGGCCCCACGCCGTGAGCGCCCAGCGCCACCCGACGAGCCCGGCGAGGGGTGCCGTGCCGAGCGTCGTGAGCCACGCGCCCGCGTTCATGACGGCCGAGTACAGGCCCATGACGCGCGGCACGCGGGTCGGGAAGTCGCGCGCGACGACCACGGGCACCCCGACGTTCCCCACGGTGATCGCCGCGCCGACGACGACGGTCCCCACGAACGCGCCGGGCACGCCGCCGAACGAGCGCAGCAGCGTGCCGCCGAGGATCGCGAGCAGCGCGAGCGCGAGCATCCGGGTCGTGCCCGCGCGCCCGAGCGCGAGCGCGGCGAGCGGCGTGAGCGTCGCGAAGCACAGCACGCCGAGCCCCGTGAGCAGCCCCGCGGCCGACGACGTGAGGCCGAGCGTCCCGGCGACCTGGTCGATCACGGGGGCGGGCGCCACGAGCGGTCCGCGCAGCGTCAGGGCGACGAGCAGCAGCGCCCCGAGCAGCGCACCGCCCGCGCGGGCGCGGGCGCTCACGGTCGCGGCGCCGCGACGGGCGTGCTCGTGGCGGGGCGGGTCGTGACGCGCGGGCGGCGGCCCTGCGCCGTCACGACGCGTCGAAGAGCGTGAGGACGTCGCGCAGCAGCGACGCGAGCCGCTCGCGGTCCGCCTCGGGCAGGTCGCCGATGAGGCCGCGCTCGACGTCGAGCAGGTCGGCGAACGCCTCGTCGACGCGCCGCAGCCCGGCGGGCGTGAGCTGCACGAGCACGCCGCGCCGGTCGTCGGGCGACGGCTGGCGCTCGACCAGCCCGTGCTGCACGAGCCGGTCGATCCGGTTGGTCATGGTGCCGCTCGTGACGAGCGTCTGCGTGAGCAGCGCCCCCGGCGACAGGCGGTAGGGCGCACCGGCGCGCCGCAGTGCGGCGAGCACGTCGAACTCCCACGTCTCGAGGCCGTGCCGCGCGAACGCGCCGCGCCGCGCGAGGTCGAGGTGCCGCGCGAGGCGGCTGACGCGCGACAGCACGGTGAGGGGCCGCACGTCGAGGTCCGGCCGCTCGTGCTGCCACGCGAGCACGATGCGGTCGACCTCGTCGCGCGGGGTCCCGTCGTCGTGCGGCTCGGCCATGGTCGGAAGATTAGTCGTCGTCGAGAGACCTGCGTCGCGTGCCGCGCCGGGGCGGTCGCGTCAGGGCTGGCGCGTCAGCGCGGGGCGGCGCTCGAGGCCCTCGAGGCCGTTCCACGCGAGGTTGACCAGGTGCGCCGCGACCTCGGCCTTCTTGGGGCTGCGGGCGTCGAGCCACCACTGCCCGGTGAGCGCGACCATGCCGACGAGCATCTGCGCGTACATCGGTGCGGTGCGCGGGTCGAGCGCCTGCTTCTTGAACTGCGCCGCGAGCAGGTGCTCGACCTGGGACGCGACGTCGCCGATGAGCGACGAGAACGTGCCGGTGGCCTGCGCGACGGGCGAGTCGCGCACGAGGATCCGGAACCCGTCCTCGGACTCCTCGATGTACGTCAGCAGCGCGAGCGCGGTGCGCTCGACCATGACCTTGGGGTGGCCGCCCTCCTCGAGCGCGTCCGTGAGCGCGCCGGTGAGCGCCTGGATCTCGCGGTCGACGACGACCGCGTAGATGCCCTCCTTGCCGCCGAAGTGCTCGTACACGACGGGCTTGGAGACCTCGGCGCGGGCCGCGATCTCCTCGACGCTCGTGTTGTCGAACCCCTTCTCGGCGAAGAGCCGCCGTGACACGTCGAGCAGCTGCGCGCGGCGCTGGGTCCCGGTCATGCGCGCGCGTGTCGCTCGCTTGGAGTCGGAGGCCATCGGGCCAGTGTGCCGTGCCGCGCGCCCGCGCGGGGGGACGTCCGTGCGCCACGGTCGCGTCGGGTCCGGCGCACCGGGGCGACCGCGCCTGGCAGACTGGGCCGCCGGTCCGCCCTGGTGTAACGGCAGCACGCAGGCCTTTGGAGCCTTGCGGTCCAGGTTCGAATCCTGGGGGCGGAGCCCGACCCGCAGCGCCGTGCGCGGCTCGGCCCGACCCGTCGGTCCGGACGGGCTCCTGACGGTCGCGACCTTCGTCTCTGCCGCGGTGCCGCACCGGTCCCTAGCGTGGTCGCATGAGCGACCCGCTGCCGTACGGTCCCGTCCTCACCCGCCTGGCCGAGCCGATGCGTCGCGCGTTCCTCGTGGTGAACCGCCGCGTCGCGGCGCCCGCGCTGCGACGCGGCGGCGGCGTGCTGCTCGCGACGCCGCTGGCCGGGTCGATCCTGCTGCTGACCACGACGGGGCGGGTGAGCGGCGAGCGCCGCGAGGTGCCGCTCTGCTACGCCGTGGTCGACGGCGCCGTGGTGGTCGTGGCCGGGTACGGGCACGCGGCGCAGTGGTACCGGAACGCCGTCGCGCACCCCGAGGTCGAGGTCACGCTGCCGGGTGCGGCGTTCGCGGGGCGCGCGGTCGAGGTGGTCGACGACGACGCGCGCGTGCGCGCGATGCGCGTGGTCGCGGCGTCGATGGGCGTGGCGGGCCGCTCGACGCTCGGCGACGTGGCCGCGATGCCGGACGACGAGGTGCTGGCGCTCGCGCGCACGCTGCCGATGCTCGCGATCACGCCGACCGCGGTGCTGCCCGGACCGTTCGACCCGGGCGGCGCGGCGACGCGTGCGGTGCTCGCGGCGTGGCTCGCGCTGCCGCTGGTGCCGCTCGTGGGGCGGGCGGTGCGGGCGTGGCGCCGCCGGGGCTGACGTCACGGCCGCACCGCGAGGAGAGCCGTCAGGCGCGCCGCGCGAGCACGGCGAACGTGGGGGACGTCGGGTCGTGGGGCGCACCCGCGACGTCGCCCAGCACGTCGTGCGCGACGAAGCCGGCGGCCCGCAGCTCGTCGCCGACCTCGTGCGGCGTGAGGCACTGCATCCAGTTCCAGAACACGCGCGTCGTGCGTGCGGCGCGGATCGTGTACCGGTCGAGCACGAGCCGCAGCCCGGGGTACGTGAACGTCTCGTGCGTCCCGTCGTAGGGCTCGGCGGACCAGAAGCCGCCCATGAGCCCGGGCGCGGTGGTGCTGCCCTCGCGCACGGTCGCGAAGCGGGCCGCGCTCGTGACGTCGAGCAGCAGCCGACCGCCGGGCCGCAGCGCGCCGTGGACGCGCGCGAGGAGGGTGGCGCGCTGGTCGGGGCTCAGCACGCTGTAGTCCTCGAAGACCAGGATCGCTGCGTCGTGGCCGTCGCCCAGGTCGGTCCCGGGGTCGAGGTAGCTGCCGTGCCGGAGCTCGACGGGCAGGTCGTCGCGGCGGGCGACGGCGCGCGCGTGCGCGAGCGACCGGGGCGCGACGTCGACGCCGAGCACGCGCACGCCGGCACGGGCGACGCGCTCGGCGTACAGCCCCGGCCCGCAGCCGAGGTCGAGCAGCCGGTCGCCGGGCGAGAGGCCCAGCGCGGGGACGAGCCATGCGGCGGACCGGTCGACGAACGCGTGCGGGCGCGACGCGAGCGGGGACAGCGGGTCGAGGTGCGCGGCGAGCATCTGCGCCGAGACGTGGGGGTCGTCCCACAGCGCGGGGGCGGTGTAGGCGCAGAAGGGGGTGGGGCGGGCAGGGGTGGTCACAGGTGCTCCTGGGGTCGACGACGGTCGCCGCAGCGGGCGGCGGGGCGGGAGGGTCGTCAGGAGCGCACGACGACGACGCTAGCGCGCGGCGGGGGCCGTCGGCCGGGACCGTCCGGCTTGACGCACCACCTCCTACTGTTCATAGTGTCTATACACAGTAGGAGGTGGTGGCGTGCGGATCGTCGTCTCGAACAACGCGGACGTGCCCCTGTACGAGCAGGTCGCGCAGCAGGTCAAGGCCGCGATCCTGCGCGGCGAGCTCGAGGACGGCGCCGCGCTGCCCTCGGTGCGCGGCCTCGCGCGGGACCTGCGGATCTCGGTCATCACGACCACGCGGGCGTACGCCGAGCTCGCCGCCGAGGGGTTCATCACCAACGTGCCCGGCAAGGGCGCGTTCGTGCTCCCCGTCGACTCCGACCTCGTGCGCGAGCAGCTGCTGCGACGCGTCGAGGACGGCCTGGCCACCGCGATCGACGCCGCGCGGCTCGCGCGGCTCGGCCGCGACGACCTCGTCGAGATGCTCGACGCGCTGCTCGCGGGCGACACCGACGCCGCGGGCCCGCCCGCCGGGACCGGGCGACCTGCCGGTGCCGCACGGACGGCGGCCCACCGGTGACCGGCCCCGCGGCGACCCCGGCCCCCGCCGGTGCCGCGCCGCTCGCGCTCGCGCTGCGCGGCGTCACCGTCGACCTCGGCGGCTTCGCGCTGCGCGACGTCGACCTCGCGCTCCCCACCGGCTACGTCATGGGCCTCGTCGGCCCCAACGGCGCCGGCAAGACCACCCTCATCCGCACGCTGCTGGGCATGTGGACCGCGTCCGCCGGCACGGTCGAGGTGCTGGGGCACGCGCTGCCCGCGCCCGTCGCGCTGCGCCAGGAGATCGGCATCGTGCTCGACCGCCCCGCGCTCGTCGAGGACTGGCGCCTCGACGACGTCGCGACGGCGCTGCGCCCGTTCTACGCGCGCTGGGACGACGACCGGTTCGCGACGCTGCTGCGCACGTTCCGGCTCGACCGCCGCGCGCGCGTCAAGGAGCTGTCGCGCGGCATGACGATGAAGCTGCAGATCGCCGTCGCGCTGTCGCACGACGCGCGTCTGCTGCTGCTGGACGAGCCGACCAGCGGCCTCGACCCCGTCGCGCGCGACGAGCTCGTCGGCATCCTCGGCGACTACCTCGTCGACGACGCGCGCAGCGTGCTGTTCTCGACGCACATCACGGCCGACCTCGAGCGGATCGCCGACCACCTCACGGTGCTCAGCGGCGGGCGCGTCGTGCGCAGCGGCACGCGTGACGACGTGCTCGACGCGTACTGCCTGGTCCGCGGCGACGACGACGAGCTCCCGGCCGACGGGATCGTGCCGCTGCACGGCGCGCGCCGCACGGCCGTGGGGGTCGAGGCCCTCGTCGCGACCGACGACGTGCCGCTGCTCGGCCCGGGCGTGCTGGTCGAGCGGCCCACGCTCGACCAGATCGTCGTGCACCTCGGCGGCACGCCGCCGCCCGTCGACCCCGACCCGCCCGCACCCGCCCGCCGCCGCGGCCTGCTCACCTCGCGGGGCCGGTCGTGAGCGCCACGGCCGCCGCGCTGCGGCTCGACGTCATGACGGTGCGCCCCTACACCCGCCAGCTGCTCATGGTGCTGGGCGCGATGGGCGTGCTGGTGGTCATCGGCCCACCGGCGGTCGGCCTCATGGCGGGCGCCGTGTTCGCCGCGGTCGTCGCGGCGTACCCGTTCGCGGTCGAGGACAAGAACGACCTCGGCACGCTGCACGCGTCGCTGCCCGTGCAGCGCGGCACCCTCGTGCTCGCGCGCTACGTGCTGTCGCTGCTGACGTACCTGGTCGCGACGGCGGCGGCCACGGTCCTCGCGGTCGCGTGGTCGACCACGGGGGACGCGGTCGTCACGGCCGGCGAGCTCGGGCTCGTCGCCACGGCGGGGTTCGTCACGTACGCGCTGCTCGTCGGGATCCAGCTGCCCGTCTACTACGCGGTCGGCTACACGCGCGGGCGGCTGCTGGGCTACGTCCCGATCATGCTCCTGTCGGCCGGCGGCGCCGCGCTGGGGGCGTCGGGCGAGCTCGACCTGGGTGGGCTCGTCGAGCCGCTCGAGCGGCAACCCGGCCTCGTCGCCGGCCTCGCGGTCCTGGGCGGCGCGACGGCGCTCGTGCTCTCGGCGCTCGCGTCGTGGCGGCTCGACCGGCGGCGCACCGCGCGCGTGTCCGCGGGCGCGCGTCAGGCCGGCTGACCCTGCCGGTCGCCCGCGGCGGCGCGGCCCGACACCAGCACGGTGACGGCGAACGCCGCGGGCACGACGGCCATGAGCAGCAGACCCGCGCGCAGCCCGCTGCCGGAGTCGGGCGGCAGGGCCGCCGCGAGCCCGCCCAGCGGTCCGTCGGTCAGGCCCGCGAGCACGCCCGCGCCCAGCGGCCCGAGCATGCCGCCCGCGTCGCCCGCGAGCGCGAGCAGCGCGAACATCGCGGCACCGCCGAGCGGGAACCGCGCGGACGTCAGCGAGAACGTGCCGGGCCACAGCAGCGCGACCGCGAGGCCGCACAGCGCGCACGCGACCAGGCTGACGACCGGCACGGTCGCGGTCGCCGCGACGACGTAGCAGACGGCGGCGCCCGCACCCGAGGCGGCGAGCAGCGGGCGCAGCGGCACGCCGTGGCCCCACATCCCGTACGCGAACCGCCCCAGGCCCATCAGCAGCGCGAACAGGCCCGGCCCCAGCAGGTCGCCGACCTCCTTGGGCACGCCCGTGCCCTGCTCGGCGAAGAACGACGACCACTGCGCGATCGTCAGCTCGGCCGCGCCGCCCGTCGTCATGAGCACGAGCGCCGCGAGGAACAGCGGCGTCCCGAGCAGGCGGCGCACGGGCGTGCGGTGCTCGTCGGGGACCGTGGCCGGCATCGGCACGCGCAGCAGCACCACGAGGTTCGCGAGCGGCACGAGCGCCCACAGCACGGGCAGCAGCGCCCACCGGTCCGTGCCCAGCGCGGCGAGCAGCACCGTGGTGCCCACCACGACCGCGAGCTGACCCCAGCAGTAGAACGAGTGCAGCAGCGCCATGCCCGCGGCCTTCGACCCCGGCGGCGACGGCAGGTGCTCGACGACGGGCGACACCAGCACCTCCAGCAGCCCGCCGCCGACGCCGTACACGACGACGGCGACACACAGCCCGAGGAACGGCGACGGCAGCGCCGCCGGCAGCACCGCGAGCAGCACGAGCCCCGCCGCCGCGAGCACGTGCGCGAGGACCAGCGGACGGCGGTACCCGATCCGGTCGACCACCCGCATCGCGACGAGGTCGGTGGCGAGCTGCACGCCGAAGTTCAGCGCCGCGAGCGCCCCCAGCTGCGCGACCGGCACGTCGAACGCGGTGTGGAACACGACGAACAGCAGGGGCGCCAGGTTGTTGACGACCGCCTGCACGACGTACCCCGCGTAGGCGGAGCGGCGGGTGGCGGTGAACGTGAGGGACGGCACGCGGGTCCTCGCAGGCGGCGGCGGCACGGGGCGGGCGTCACTCTGCCACGCGTCGCGAACGGTCGGGTCGCGCACCGCGGCGGCGGTAGAGTCGCTCCACGGCAGACCAAGTGCCCGTCCACCGGGCAGACCCGCGAGGAGCACCCCTGGTGACCGTCCCCCGCCCAGCCGCCGTCGTCGTCCTCGCAGCGGGTGAAGGAACCCGCATGCGGTCCGCGACCCCCAAGGTCCTGCACGAGCTGGGCGGTCGCAGCATGGTCGGGCACGCGCTCGCCGCCGCGCGCGCGCTCGAGCCGGGCCGCGTCGCCGTGGTCGTGCGGCACGAGCGCGAGCGGGTCGCGGCGCACGTGCTCGAGGTCGACGCGGACGCGCTGCTCGTCGACCAGGACGACGTGCCGGGCACGGGTCGTGCGGTGCAGGTCGCGATGACCGCGCTGGACGCGGCCGCGCAGGCCGCGACCGCCGACGTCGTCGCCGCGGGGCACGACGTGGGCGGTGCCGCGGCGGGCTCGGTGCTCGACGGCGCGGTCGTCGTCGTCGCGGGCGACGTGCCGCTGCTGGACGCGGGCACGCTCGAGCAGATGCTCGCGGCGCACGCGGCCGACGGCAACGCGGTCACGGTCCTGACGACCGAGGTGCCGGACCCGACGGGCTACGGCCGGATCCTGCGCGAGCCGGGCACGGGCGACGTGCTCGGGATCGTCGAGGAGAAGGACGCGACCGACGAGCAGCGCGCGGTCGCCGAGATCAACACGTCGGTCTACGTGTTCGACGCGGCCGTGCTGCGCAGCGCGCTCGCGCGGCTGGGCCGCGACAACGCGCAGGGCGAGGTGTACCTGACCGACGTGCTCGCGATCGCGCGCGGCGACGGCGGGCGCGTGCGCGCGCTGCGGACCGACGACCGGCTGAGCGTCGAGGGCGTCAACGACCGCGTGCAGCTCGCGGTGCTGCGGGCCGAGCTCAACCGCCGCCTCCTCGAGGACTGGATGCGTGCGGGCGTCACGGTCGTCGACCCGGCGACCACGTGGGTCGACGTCGACGTCGACCTCGCGCGGGACGTCACGCTGCTGCCCAACGTGCAGCTGCACGGCGCGACGAGCATCGGCGAGGGCGCCACGATCGGCCCCGACACGACGCTCACGGACGTCGAGGTGCGCGCCGGTGCGACCGTCGTGCGCACGCACGGCTCGCTCTCGGTGATCGGCGAGGGCGCCACCGTCGGCCCGTTCGCCTACCTGCGGCCCGGCACCGAGCTCGGCGCCGACGGCAAGATCGGCACGTTCGTCGAGACCAAGAACACGCAGATCGGCACGGGCTCGAAGATCCCGCACCTGTCGTACGTGGGCGACGCGACGATCGGCGAGCACTCCAACATCGGCGCCGCGTCGGTGACGGTCAACTACGACGGCGTCAACAAGCACCGCACGGTGATCGGCTCGCACGCCCGCACCGGCTCGGACAACATGTTCGTCGCGCCCGTGGTCGTGGGCGACGGCGCGTACACGGGCGCAGGCACGGTCGTCCGGCGCGACGTGCCGCCGGGCGCGCTCGCGGTGAGCGCGGGCTCGCAGCGCAACATCGAGGGCTGGGTGCAGCGCTCGCGCGCCGGCACCGCCGCCGCCGAGGCCGCCGCGAAGGCGCGCGGCACGCGCGACGTCGCGGGCCTGTCGCCCCAGGCGCGCGCCGAGCGCGAGCGCGCCGCGACCGCGGCGATCCCCGTGACGCCGCCCCCGCACCTGCCCGGGCAGCCGGCGCAGCTGGACGACCCGACCGACGCACCGGCGGGCGGCACGACGAACGAGGACGGGACGCGATGACCGGCATCATCAGCCACGACGGGGAGAAGCGCCTGGTCCTGGCGTCGGGGCGCGCGCACCCGGAGCTCGCGAAGGACGTGGCCGACCACCTCGGCATCGAGCTGCTCCCGACCGACGCGTACGACTTCGCGAACGGCGAGATCTACGTGCGGTTCGGGGAGTCGGTGCGTGGCGCCGACGCGTTCGTGCTGCAGTCGCACTGCTCGCCGATCAACCAGTGGCTCATGGAGCAGCTGCTCATGATCGACGCGATGAAGCGTGCGTCGGCCAAGACCATCACCGTGATCGCGCCGTTCTACCCGTACGCACGGCAGGACAAGAAGCATCGCGGGCGCGAGCCGATCTCGGCGCGCCTGGTCAGCGACCTGTTCAAGACCGCCGGCGCCGACCGGATCATGAGCGTCGACCTGCACGCCGCGCAGACGCAGGGCTTCTTCGACGGGCCGGTCGACCACCTGTGGGCGCAGCCGATCCTCGTGGAGTACGTGCGCACGCGCGTCGACACCTCGAACGTCACGGTCGTGTCGCCCGACGCCGGGCGCATCCGCGTCGCCGAGCAGTGGGCCGCCAAGCTCGGCGGGGGACCGCTCGCGTTCGTGCACAAGACGCGCGACATCCGCAGCCCCAACAAGGCCGTCGCCAACCGCGTGGTCGGCGACGTCGAGGGCAAGAGCTGCGTGATCGTCGACGACCTCATCGACACCGCGGGCACCATCGCGGGCGCCGTGCGCGTGGTCCTCGAGGCCGGTGCGAAGGACGTCATCGTGGCCGCGACGCACGGCGTGCTGTCCGACCCGGCGGTCGAGCGGCTGCAGGAGTGCGGCGCGCGCGAGGTGATCATCACCGACACGCTGCCGGTCGCCGAGGAGCGCCGCTTCCCGCAGCTCACGGTGCTGTCGATCGCGCCGCTGCTGGCGCGCGCGATCCGCGAGGTCTTCGACGACGGCTCGGTGACGTCGCTGTTCGACGGGAACGCCTGACATGACGGGCCCCGCGCACGGCACCGACGCCCCCGGCGGCGTGACCGTGCGCGGGTCCGGCGCGGCCGACGCCGTGCCGGACGTGGTCCTCGCGGACCTCGCGACCGAGGTCCGCGACCGGGACGTGGCGGTCGCGCTGCGCGACGCGACGACCGCGCTCGCGGCCGTCCGCGCCGCGCTGCGTGCCGCGGGCGTCGACGACCGCGCGGTGCGGACGGGCGACGTCGCGACCTGGACCGAGCAGGACGGTCCGGACGGCGACCTGCGGGTCGTGGCACGGATGGGGGTCGTCGTGACGCTGCGCGACACCGCGACCGCGGGCGACGTCGTGGGTGCGGCGCTGGCCGCGGGCGGACCGGCGGTGCGCCTGGGGGGCCTGCGGCTCGTGGTGGCCGACCCGGCGCCCGCGCACGCCCGCGCGCGCGAGGCCGCGTGGCAGGACGCGCACGAGAAGGCGACGCACCTCGCGGCCCTCGCCGGCCGGCCGCTGGGGGACGTGCGCTGGGTGCACGAGGGCGACCCGGCCGGGGGAGAGGTGCCGCGGTTCGCGCGCGCGCTCGGCGCCGACGCGTTCGCGCTCCCGGTGGACCCCGGCGAGCAGTCCGTGCGCGCCACGGTCACCGTGCGCTGGGACTGGGGCGACGGCACCTGACGGCACGTGGCGGCCCCTGAGGGCACCTGACGGCACCGCTCGGGTGACGGGGCGCACGTCCGCGACCGCCCCGGCGGGGTTCGAGGTCCCGGCCCGCGTCCGCTAGGATCGTCCGGTTGCCTCGGCGAGGGACGACGGACGGTCGACCCGGAAGCACCATCTCCGGAACGGCCCCCGGCTCCGTGATCGACTGGGTGGTCGCCTCCGTGTGCGTCCAGGTCCCCGTCCTGCGCCCCGCGTCGAGGCCACCGGGCCCCGTGCCCGACCACCCGAGGAGCCTCGCTCCTGCGGGTCCACCGACTGCCAGACCCCGCGCCCGCGGCACTCCGCGGCGCCACCGGAACGCCTGAGGAGCAGCAGTGTCCGAGATCAAGCTCGTCGCCACCGCCCGTACCGAGTTCGGCAAGGGTGCGGCGCGCCGCATCCGCCGTGCGCACCAGATCCCCGCGGTGCTCTACGGGCACGGCACCAAGCCGCTGCACGTGACGCTGCCGGGCCACGAGACGATGCTCTCGCTCAAGAACTCGAACGCGCTGTACTCGATCGAGCTCGACGGCAAGGAGACCCTCGCGATCGTCAAGGACGTCCAGCGCGACGTCGTGCGTCAGGTCATCGAGCACGTCGACCTGCTCATCGTGAAGAAGGGCGAGAAGGTCGCCGTCGACGTGCCCGTCACGATCGTCGGCGAGTCGGCGCCCGGCACGATCCACGTCGTCGAGACGCAGAACCTGTCGCTCGAGGCCGAGGCCACCCACCTGCCGCAGCACGTCGAGGTCTCGATCGAGGGCCTCGAGGGTGGCTCGGCCGTCACGGCCGGCGAGGTCACGCTGCCGAAGGGCACGACGCTCGTCACCGACGCCGAGATCGTCGTCGTCACGGTCACCGTGCCGCAGGCGTCGGCCGCCGACGTGGCCGCCGAGGAGGCCGCCGCCGAGCTCGCCGCCGAGCAGTCGGCCGCGTCCGCCAGCGAGGCCTGAGCACCGCAGCTCCCCGCGACGCCCGGCACCGTGCACGGTGCCGGGCGTCGTCGTACCCCCACCACCGGCACCCCTGGAGGACCCCACCGTGAGCGACGGACCCTGGCTCGTCGTCGGCCTCGGCAACCCCGGCGCGCAGTACGCGGGCAACCGGCACAACGTGGGCCAGATGGTGCTCGACGAGCTCGCGCGCCGCACGGGGGCCTCGTTCTCCTCGCGCGGCGGCCTGCTGGGCCGGCGCCCGCAGGCCGTGTCGGCCGACGTGCGCCTCGGCACCCTGCCGGGCGGTGCGCCCGGCCCGCGCGTCGTCCTCGCCAAGCCCACGACGTACATGAACGTGTCGGGCGGCCCCGTGGCGGCGCTCGCGCGCTACCACGACGTGCCGGTCGAGCGGGTCGTCATGGTGCACGACGAGCTCGACATCCCGTTCGCGGACGTCCGCCTCAAGCGCGGCGGCGGTGAGGGCGGCCACAACGGCCTGCGCGACACGTCCAAGGCGCTCGGCTCGAAGGACTACGTGCGCGTGCGGGTGGGCGTCGGGCGCCCTCCGGGCCGGCAGGACCCGGCGGACTTCGTGCTCAAGGACTTCTCCGGCCCCGAGAAGAAGGACCTGCCGTGGCTCGTGGACCGCGCGGCCGACGCCGTCGAGGCGGTCGTGCTCGAGGGCCTCGAGGCGGCGCAGCTGCGGTTCCACACGAAGGTCTGACGGTCGTTCGCCTGCCGGTCACCCGATGCACACCCGCACAAGGGTGACATCACCGCCCGAAGAGGGTGAAATCGGACGTTAACCCCCAATCACCCCGAAAGGGGCGATTAGCCTCTCGTCATCACGCGAGCGGACCACGGGGGAGCCATGACACTGACGGCGGGCGAACGGGTCTGGGGCGACCAGGGGGACGAGCGGCGCGGCCGGGCTCTCGAGCCCCGTCGGTCGTGGGCGTCCTCCGAGCCCTTCGTCCGGCGCCGCACCGTGCTCAACTCCGACCCGCTCGCGCAGGCCGACGGCTGGCGCGCCGTGCGACTGCGGCACGCGCTCGCCGTCGCGGGCGGCGACGCGACCGTCGTCGGTGCGACGACCGCCGTCGTGTACCGCGTGCACTCCGGGCTGCTGGAGTCGCTCGTCGTCGCCGGCGTCGCCGCGGCGGCGTTCGTCCTCCTGGTCGCGGTCGGCGGCGGCTACGGCCGCCGGCAGACGGGCGACGGCCCGGGCGAGTTCCAGGTCGCGCTGCGCGCCGCTCTCGCGTTCGTCGTCGCGCTCATCCTGCTCGGGTACGTGTTCCGGCTCGACGTACCCCGCAGCTACGTGCTCGTCGGCGTGCCGGTCGCGCTCGCGCTCACGTGGAGCGTGCGCCTCGTCGCGCAGCGCCGGCTGCGCCGCCGCCGCGCGCTCGGCCACGCGATGCAGCGCACCGTGGTCGTCGGCGACCCGTTCGCGGCCGGCAGGCTCGTGCGCGACCTCTCGCGCGCGCCGCACCACGGGTACCGCATCGACGGCGTGTGCCTGCCGTCGGTGGACCTCGCGCACCAGGTCGCCGGGGTGCCGGTGCTCGGTGCGGTCGCGGACGTGGTCCAGGTCGTCGCGGACCGCGGCGCCGAGGTCGTGCTCGTGACGGGCTCGTGCCTCTCGGGCGAGGCGCTGCGGCGGCTGTCCTGGGCGCTGTCGCGTGCCGGTGCGCGGCTCGTGGTCGTGCCCGACCTCGTCGAGGTCGCGGGCCCGCGGCTCACGGTCCGCCCGGCCGTCGGGCTCTCGCTGCTCGAGGTCGAGGTCGGTGCGCCCCGCGGGCGGCTGCTGCTCAAGCAGGCCATGGACGCCACGATGGCCGGTGCCGCGCTCGTCGTGCTGTCGCCCGTGCTGCTCGTCGCCGCGGCCGCGGTCGCGCTGACGTCGCCCGGCGGGGCGGTCTACCGTCAGACCCGTGTGGGCCGCGACGGCACGACGTTCACGATGTACAAGCTGCGCACGATGTACCGCGACGCCGACGAGCGGCGCGCCGCGCTGCTCGCGTCGGGCCACCGCGACGGCGTGCTGTTCAAGATGGCCGACGACCCGCGCGTGACCCCGGTGGGGCGCGTGCTGCGCCGGTTCTCGATCGACGAGCTGCCCCAGCTGCTCAACATCGTGCGCGGCGAGATGGCGGTCGTGGGGCCGCGTCCGCCGCTGCTCGAGGAGGTCGCGGTGTACCCCGACGAGGTGCAGCGCCGTCTGCACGTCAAGCCCGGCCTCACGGGGCTGTGGCAGGTCAGCGGGCGCTCCGACCTGTCGTGGGAGGAGTCCGTGCGGCTCGACCTGCGGTACGTCGACAACTGGTCCGTCGCGATGGACATGCTGATCATCTGGAAGACCGCGCGTGCCGTGCTCACGGGCGCCGGCGCGTACTGACACCGACAGGAGCACCATGACGACCTTCACCCCCGGACCGCTCGACCGTGACGACCGGGTGTGGGTCGCGGGTCACCGCGGCCTCGTCGGGTCCGCCGTCTGGCGTCGGCTGCGCGCGGCCGGCTTCACCGACCTCGTCGGTCTGCCCTCCGGCCAGCTCGACCTGCGCGACGCCGCGCGCGTCGAGGAGTTCGTCGACGCGACGCGCCCGCGGCACGTGGTGCTCGCGGCCGCGCGCGTCGGCGGCATCTGGGCCAACGCGCAGCAGCCGGTCGACTTCCTGTCGGACAACGTGCGCATCCAGGTGAACGTGCTCGACGCCGCGCGGCGAGCGGGCGTCGAGCGGCTGCTGCTGCTCGGGTCGTCGTGCATCTACCCGCGGCTCGCGCCGCAGCCGATCCCCGAGGAGGCGCTGCTCACGGGGCCCCTCGAGCGCACCAACGACGCGTACGCCATCGCGAAGATCACGGGGATCCTGCACGTGCAGGCCGTGCGTCGGCAGTACGGCCTGCCGTGGATCAGCGCCATGCCGTCGAACCTGTACGGCCCGGGCGACAACTTCTCGCCGACGGGCTCGCACGTGCTGCCCGCGCTCGTGCGCCGGTACGACGAGGCCGCGCGCACGGGGGCGCCGACGGTCACCAACTGGGGGACGGGCGAACCGCGCCGGGAGATGCTGCACGTCGACGACCTCGCGGACGCCGTCCTGCACCTGCTCGAGCACTACGACGACGACCTGCACGTGAACGTCGGCACGGGGACCGACGTGACGATCCGCGAGCTCGCCGGCCTGGTCGCGAGCAGCACGGGCTTCACCGGCGAGACCCGGTGGGACGACTCGAAGCCCGACGGCACGCCGCGCAAGGTGCTCGACGTGGGTCGGCTGCACGCGACGGGCTGGCGTGCGCGCATCGGCCTCGCCGAGGGCGTCGAGAGCACCGTCGCGTGGTACCGCGAGCAGGCCGGGGCCGTGCGCGTCTGACGTCTCTCGGGTGCCGCGTCAGGGCACCACGTGCCCCCGCGGCGCCAGCACGCGCGCCCCGGGCGGCACGTCCGTCGTCACGAGCGCCGTCGCGCCGACGACCGCGTCGGCGCCGATCGTCACGCCCCGCAGCACCGTCGCGCGCGCGGCGACCCAGGCGCCGTCCTGCACGACGACGGGCGCGTTGTCGTACTCGAACGTGGCCGACCGGGCGTCGTGGCTCCCGGTGCACAGCAGCACGTCCTGCGAGATGCAGACGTCGGAGCCGATCGTCACGGGCTCCAGGTTGAGGATCCAGGCGCCCTCGCCGATCCAGGTGTCGTCGCCGACCGTGAGCTTCCAGGGCCAGTGCACGCGGACCCGGTGGCGGATCACCGTGCCGGTGCCGATGCGCGCGCCGAACGCGCGCAGCAGAGCGGCCCGCAGCGACGCCGGGCACCACCACCGCACGACCACGAGCCCGGAGACGGCGAGCCACAGCGCCTGCACGGCGGCCGGGCGACCCTTGTCGTACCCCGTGCCGCGGAACCCGGCCAGGTGGCGGCGGGCCGGTGGCGGTGCGATCGGCATCGGCCCACGGTAGCGGCGCGTGCTGCTCCCCGCGGGTGGTCATCCGGGTGAAAAGCCCCCAGGAGAGGGCAAAACGGGACATACGCGTCTTAGAGTCGCCACGCCCGGCCGGACCGGGATGGCGCGTTCGTTGCGAGGTGGCCCGTGGTCAGGAAGTCGAAGATCGTCGCCGCCGTGGCGACGGTGGTGCTCGGTGCGGCGGCGCTCGTCGCCGCACCCGTGGGGGCGGCGCCCGCGCAGGCGCTCACGCCCGGGGTCGCCTTCAGCGCCGACAGCCTGCCCACGTGGCAGACCAACGGCGTGGTGTGGTCGCTCGCGGCCGCCGGCGACAAGGTGTTCGCCGGCGGCACGTTCTCGCAGCTGCGCCCGCCGTCCGGCGGGTCCGGCTCCGCGATCCCGGTGACCGGGCTCGTGGCGCTCGACACGACGACGGGCCAGCCCACGTCGTGCCGCCCCCAGCTGAGCGTCGGCAGCGGCATCACGGTCCGTGCCCTCGCGACCTCGCCCGACGGCGCGACGCTCTACGTGGGCGGCCTGTTCGGACGCGTCGACTCGACCTACGCGAACAAGATCGCGGCCGTCGACGTCGCGACCTGCACGGTCCGGTCGACGTTCACCGCGCCGTCGGTCTCCGCGACGGTCCGCGCGCTGGCCGCCACGCCCGACGTGCTGTACGTCGGCGGCGACTTCCGCACCGTCGGCGGCGAGCGGCGCGACTACTTCGCGGCGCTCGACGCCCGGACCGGTGCGCTCCTGCCGTGGCGGGCCGACGCCGACGCGGTCGGCCGCGCGATCGCGGTCTCGCCCGACGGCGGCACGGTCATGCTCGGCGGCGACTTCTTCACGGTCGGGGGCGCCAACTCCCACTCGCTGGCCGCCGTCGACGCGGGCACGGGCGCGGTGACGCGCACCTACCCGCGCGGGTTCATCCCGGACACGTCCGTCACCAAGGCGGTCGACGCCGGCCAGGCGGGCTTCTACGTCGGCAACGAGGGCACGGGCGGCGGCGTGTTCGACGGCCGCCTCGCGCTCGCCTACGGCTCGCTCGACCAGGTGTGGCGCGACACGTGCCTCGGGGCGACGCAGGCCGTGCTCGAGCACGACGGCCTGCTGTACGCGGGCCACCACGCGCACGACTGCGAGTCGATGGGCTGGTTCACCGAGGGCAAGCGGACCCACCTGACGGCGCAGCGCGTGGACGACGCGCAGCTCGCCGGCTGGTACCCCGACACGAACGACGGCATCGGCGAGAGCATCGGGCCGCGCGCGCTGGCCGTCGCCACCGCGGGCTCCCAGCAGTACCTGTGGGTGGGCGGCGAGTTCACGACGACCAACGGCAGCGCGCAGCAGGGCCTCACGCGGTTCGGGCAGGTCGACACGGGCGCCCCGCCGGTCCCCACCGTGACCGTCGAGTCCACCACCACCGGCGCCGTGCACGTGCGCTGGCGCAGCGTCGTCGACCCGGACGACTCCGAGCTCGCCTACGAGGTCTTCCGCAACGGCGGCGCGACGCCGATCGCGACCGTGCGGGTCGCCTCGTCCTTCTGGACGCGCCCCCAGGGCTCGTTCGTCGACACGTCGGTGACCCCCGGGCAGACGTACTCCTACCGCGTCCGCGCGACCGACGGCACGAACGTGAGCGCGCTGTCCGGCGCGGCGTCGGTCGCGGCCCGCTCGTCCGACGTCGCCTACCCGGCGGCGGTCCTCGCCGACCAGCCGTCCCTGTACTGGCGCTACGAGGAGGGCTCCGGCGGCGTCGCGTGGGACTCGGCCGGGCAGGGCCGCAACGGCGTGCTCACCGGCACGCCCGCGTTCCGGTCGACGACGAGCCCCGTCGGCGACGGCGGCTGGGCGATGGGCTTCGGCGACGGGCGGACCGCCCACAGCGACTGGATCGAGCAGGGCCCGTCGACGTACTCGGTCGAGACCTGGTTCCGGACCACGTCCACGCAGGGCGGCAAGATCGTCGGGTTCGGCAACGGCCAGTCCAACCGGATGTCGCCCGCCGCGCTGCGCACGTCGGGGAGCTACGACCGGCACGTCTACATGACCGACGCCGGCAAGCTCGTGTTCGGCGTGTACACCGGCTCGACGCAGACCGTCACGAGCCCGCGCTCGTACAACGACGGCGAGTGGCACCACGTCGTCGCCACGCAGGGCGCCTCCGGCATGACGATGTACGTCGACGGCGTGCCCGTGGGCCGCAACGGGACCACGACGGCGCAGTCCTACAAGGGGAGCTGGCGGGTCGGCGGCGACAACCTCGACGGGTGGCCGTCGCAGCCGTCGTCGCGGTACTTCGGCGGGGACGTCGACGAGACGGCGGTGTACCCGACCGCGCTGACCGCGGCGCAGGTCCAGGCGCATTACACCGCGTCCGGGCGCACGCTGCCCGGGCAGACCCCGCCCCCCGACGCGTACGGCCAGGCCGTGCACGCGCTCGGCCCCGACCTGTTCTGGCGGCTCGGCGAGACCGGCGGCACCACCGCCGCCGACTCCGGGCCGTACGGCGCGACGGGCAGCTACCAGGGCGCGGTCACGCTCGGCGCGGACAGCCCCGTGGTGGGCACCGACGGCCGTGGCGTGCGGTTCCGCAACGGCGGCGGCAACGTCGTGAGCGACCTCAGCACGACGAACCCGTCGACGTACTCCCTCGAGCTGTGGTTCAGCAGCACGACGAACCGCGGCGGCAAGCTCATCGGGTTCGGCGACAACCGCACGGGGCTGTCGGGCAACTACGACCGCCACGTGTACCTGCAGGACGACGGGCGGCTGGTGTTCGGCGTCTGGACGGGGTCCGCGAACACCATCACGACGCCCGCGCCGTACAACGACGGCGCGTGGCACCACGTGGTCGCGACGCAGTCGCCTGCCGACGGCATGCGCCTGTACGTCGACGGCGCGCTCGTGGGCACCAACCCGCAGGGCGCCGCGCAGGCCTACACCGGGTACTGGAAGGTCGGCGGGGACCCGACGTGGGGGTCCACCTCGCCGTACCTGGTGGGCTCGGTCGACGAGGTCGCGGTGTACCCCGCCGTGCTGACGGCCGCGCAGGTCGCGCAGCACCACGCGCTCGGCACCGGCACGCCGCCGCCCGACCTCACGGCGCCCTCGGCGCCGGGGGACCTGGCGGCGACCGCCGGCGAGAGCGACGTGGCCCTCACGTGGTCCGCGGCGACCGACGACGTCGGCGTCGTGTCCTACGAGGTGCACCGGTCGACCGACCCGGCGTTCACGCCCTCGGCCGAGACGCACCTGGGCGACGTCGCGGCACCCGGGTACGCCGACGCCGCGCTCGCGCCGGGCACCTACACCTACCGCGTGCTCGCCCGGGACGCCGCCGGCAACGTCGGCGCCGCGAGCGCACCGGTCACGGTGACGGTGACGGGCCCGGACGCCGCGGCGCCCTCGGCCCCCACGGCCCTGACGGCGGGCGTCACGGGCACGACCGTGCAGCTGTCCTGGACGGCGGCGACCGACGACCGCGGGGTCACCGGGTACGACGTGCACCGCTCGACCGACCCGGGGTTCGTCCCGTCGGAGGCGACGCGCGTCGCCCAGGTCACCGCGACGACGTGGACCGACACCGGGCTCGCGATCGGGTCGTACACGTACCGCGTCGTCGCGCGCGACGCCGCCGGCAACACGGGCCCGCCGTCGGACCCGGCCACGGCCACCGTCGCACCGTCGACGGACCCCGTGACGGTGGTGCTCGCGCCCACCGAGGACACGTGGGTCAACCAGAGCGCGCCCACGACGCCGCAGGGCACCTTCAACCAGCTCAGCGCGCGCGGCGGGACGCCGTTCCAGGCGACCTACCTCAAGTTCGACCTGCCGCCGGCACCCGCCGGGCTGCGCCTGACGGGCGCCGCGCTGCGGGTCCGGACGACCACGGCGGCGAGCGCGGGGTCCGTCGACCCGTACACCTGGCAGTGGGCGGAGTCCGGGTGGTCGCAGGCCACGCTCGTGTACGCCGGGCGGCCGGCGCTCTCGGGCGTCGTCGTGGGGACGTGGCCCGGCGGGTCGGTGCCCAGCACGGTGTACACGACGCCGCTGGACCCGCTCGTGTTCGACGGCCGGCTCGGGGCGACGCAGACGCTCGCGCTGACGTCCACGAGCACGGACAACGTGTGGCTGTGGTCCTCCGAGCACACGACGGCGTCGTACCGTCCGCAGCTCACGCTCACGTTCGAGGCGTCGTGAGCGCCCGGACGCGCCGCGCGCTCGGCGCACCGGTGGCGGTCCTCGCGCTCGCGGGCGGTCTGCTCGCCGGGTGCACCGCGGCCACGCCCGCACCCGGTGCCGGGGGTGCCGGGGACGCGGCGGACGGCGCGTCGGCGTCGGCCGCGCCCTCGGCGTCGCCCACGAGACCGGCCGCCGCACCGTCGGTGGACCCGTCGGCCCCGCCGCCCGACCTCACGTCCGTCGAGCCGCCCGCGCCCGACGACGACCAGGCGGACGCGTACCTCGAGGGGCGCGTGCCCGACGGCGTCGACCCGGCGGCCGTGCTCGAGGCGGGCGTCGAGGTGTGCGCCCGCATGCGCTACCTCGCGGCGGTCGACGCCGACGTGCTCGTCGAGGCGCTGCGCGACGACCCGGACGCGGCGCAGTGGCCGGACGCGGTCGAGCACCTGTGCCCCGACCTGTCGACGTACGTCGACCAGGCCGGCCGCTGACGGACGCGCGCCCGGCGGGCGGGGTCGCGACGGCCCCGCCCGCCGGGCGTCGTCGTGCCGCGGGTCGGCCGGGGACGCGTGCCGGGCCGGGCGCGTGAGGGCAGCGCAGGCCGGGCAGGGCGCGCACGGCGACCGAGGCGCTCGAGGAGGACCCAGGTCAGCTCCGCGCCGCGCTCTCCTCGTCGAGCACGCGGGCGAGGACGTCGACCAGGTCGTGGCACGCCGCGACCACGGCGTCGATCGTGCGCTCGTGGGCGGCGAGGTCCTCGAGGTGCCCGTCGGCCACGTCCCAGCGCGCGCCCTCGGGCTGCGTCGTTCCCGCGCCGCGCCGCCGCCGGCCCGTCGCGCCGGCGACGTCCGCGTGCCAGGCGATCGCGCGTGCCGCGGGCATGCGGCGCACGAGCTCGCGGGCACCCACGGGTCGCGTGGCGTCGCGGGTCGTCCCCAGCGCGATGCGGGCCACGGGGCCGGCCTCGCGCAGCGTGAACACGCGCGGGCGCGCGGCGGGCAGCAGCGCGATGACGTCGGCGCACACGGTCCGGTCGGCTCCCAGCACGAGGTCCGCCGACCGCAGCTCGGCCGCGGTCACGGCGCGCGCGCCGGTGGTGGGCGGGATCCAGGCCTCGGCCTCGACCCGCGCGCGGACCAGGGAGCACGCGGGGCTGCCGACGGGTGCGTGCGTGCCCGCGGCGACCACCTCGACCCCGTCCCCGAGCGTCGACCGGAGCACCGCGCGCGCGAGCGGCGAGCGGCACACGTTGGCACGGCACACCACCAGGACGCGCAGGGGGCCGTCGGCGCGCGTCACGGCCGGGCGGCGCCGGCGGCGGCGCGAGCGGTGCGGTCCGTCGTCGTCGCGGCCCGGGGGGCCTGCTCCTGCTCGGGGTCGTCCGGTGCGTCCGGTGCGGGACCGTCGGCCGCGTCGGTCCGTGCGCGCCGGTCGTCGGCGTCGGTCGGCGCGGGCTGGTCGCTCACGTCGGTCGGCGCCGGGGAGTCGGCCACGTCGGACGTCGAGCCCGCCGCCGCCTGGTCCGTGGCACGGGGCGCGGCGCCGTCGGCCGCGTCGTCGTCCGCGCGTGCGCCGTCCGCGTGCCGTGCGGGGCCGGGGCCCGTCCGCGTGCGCGGCACGTACGAGTACTCGGCGCGGCGCCGCCGCGTGCGCGGCACGCGGTTGAGGACCGTGCCCAGCAGCCGCGCGCCCGCGTCGTCGAGGGTCTCGGCGGCACGCGCGACGGCCGCGGCGTCGGTGCTGCCGTGCCGCACCACCAGGATCGTGCCGTCGGCGAGGGCGCCGAGCACCGCGCCGTCGACGACGGGCGTGAGGGGCGGCGTGTCGAGGATGACGAAGTCGAAGCGCTCGTGCAGCGCGGCGACCGTCGCCGTCATCGCCTGCGAGCCGAGCAGCGCCGCGGGGTCGGGCGGCAGCGTGCCGGCGGGCAGCACCGTGACGCCGTCCTCCCAGTCGACCAGCACGTCGTCCAGCGGGTACTCCCCGATGAGTGTGTCGGAGAGCCCCACGGAGTCGAGGATGCCGATGTGCTGCGACACCCCCGGCCGGCGCAGGTCGGCGTCGACCAGGCACACCGTGCTGCCGCTCGCGGCGAGCGACGCGGCGAGGTTCACCGCCGTCGAGGTCTTGCCCTCGGCGACCACCGCTGACGAGACCGCGATGACGCGGGGCGGGTGGTCGACGTCGACGAAGCGCAGGCTCGCGCGCAGCGTGCGGAACGACTCCGTGACGGACAGCGAGCGCGTCACGCCCGCGATCGACGGGTCGAGGGGCACCTCGGTCAGGACGCCGGCGCCCGTGACCTGCTTGAGGTGCTCGGCGGTGCGCACGGAACGGTCGAGCTGCTGGCGCGCCGCCGCGAGCCCGAGCCCGACGGCGAGCCCGGCCAGCAGCCCCAGCGCGAGCGCGAGCTTGCGCCGCGGCGACGTCGGCGAGGCGGGCGGCTCGGCCTCCCGCACCACCTGCGCCGAGACCTGCGCACCCGCGGACGACGCCTCGAGGTCCTCGATCGCGGTGCCCAGACGCTCGGACACGGCGTTCGCGATCGCGGCGGACGTCGCCGGGTCCCCGGACTGCGCGGTCACCGAGATGATGAACGAGCCGCTGGGGTTGCTCGCCGTGACGGCGTCCCGCAGCGTCGCGACGTCCGTGCCGAGCCCCAGGTCGGCGATGACGGGCCCCAGCACCCCCGGGCTCCCGACGAGCATCGTGTAGGACTTGAGCCGGCTCATGGTGAACTGCGACGACGCGAAGAGCGACGCGTCGGGCGCGGACGCGTCCGCGAGCGTGATGAACGTCTGCGCGCGGGCCTCGTACACGGGGGTCATGGTCAGCGGCAGGGCGAGCCCGGCGCCGGTGCCCAGCGCGACGCACGCGAGGACGGCGAGCCACCGCGCGCGCAGCAGCTGGACGAAGCGTGCGATCTCCACGAGGGTGTCCGTTCTCGTCGGGTTTCGGAGGTTTTGACTGTACAGGCGGCCTCCCGCGGCGTCCGGGTGATGTCGCTCCGCAGGGCCCCGGCGAGCGGGTGATTCTGTCCGCTTTGCGCCGTATGGGGGCCCGCGTCGGGCACGATGGGCGCGCGACGAGAGGCGGGTGGTGGGCATGAGCGGGGACGTCCCGGTGAGCGTGATCGTGCTGACGCGCAACGAGGAGGCGACGCTCGGCAACAGCCTGCGCCGGCTCGAGCGCTTCGACGACGTGGTCGTCGTGGACTCCGGCAGCACGGACCGCACGGCCGAGATCGCGGTCGAGCACGGCGCGCGCGTCGTGCCGTTCACGTGGGACGGCGGCTACCCCAAGAAGAAGCAGTGGTCGCTCGAGCACGCGGGCGTGCGGCACGACTGGGTGCTGCTCCTCGACGCCGACGAGTTCCCGTCACCCGCGCTGGTCGACGAGATCGCGGCGCTCGTGCGGTCCGGGCGCGTCGACGAGCACGGCGCGTACGACGTCGCCCTGCTGTACCGGTTCGCGGGGCGGTACCTGCGGCACGGCCACCGCGTCACGAAGCGCTCGCTGCTCGACCGGCGGCGGTGCGCGTTCCCCGAGGTCGGCGACCTCGACGCGCCCGGCATCCGGGAGGTCGAGGGCCACTACCAGCCCGAGACCACGGGCACGGTCGGCGCTCTGCGGCACCGCGTCGTGCACGACGACCGCGACCCGGTCGCGAGCTGGTTCGACCGGCACAACCGCTACTCCGACTGGGAGGCGTACCTGCGCCGTCACGCCGCCCTCCGCGCGGACGTGGCCGCGCGCCGCACCGCCAAGGGCGCGCTGTTCGACCGCGTGCCGTTCAAGCCGCTCGCGTTCTTCGTGTACGCGTTCGTCGCGCGCCGCGGGTTCCTCGACGGCCGCGCCGGCTTCGACTACGCCGTCGCGCTCGCGACGTACTACTGGCAGATCGGCGTGAAGGTCCGCGAGCTCGAGCGGGCCGATCAGGCCGTCGCGCGGCGCGCGGGATGAGCCGCGCGCGCGTCGGCGTAGGCGTGCGCCAGCTCGTCGACCACCGCGTCGATCGAGTAGCGCGCCGCCACCAGCGCGTGCGCCGCGCGGGACGCCGCGTCGTTCGCGTCGGCGTCGAGGAGCCGCGCGACGGCCGCGGCGAGCGTCGGGACGTCGTCGCCCACGGCGCCCGCGCCCGCCTCGGCGACGTCCGGCGCGAGGCCGTTCGACGACGTGACGACCGCCGGCACGCCGCACGCCATGGCCTCGAGGACCGAGACCGGGAACGTCTCGCCGACGGACGGCAGGACGTAGACGCTCGCGCGCGCGAGCTCGGCGAGCGCCTCGTCGTGCGGCAGGCCGCCCAGCACGTCGAGGGAGTCGCGCACGCCCAGCTCGTCGGCGACCGCGAGCGTGCGTGCCAGCGCCCCGGAGTCCGAGCCGGCGAGCACGAACCGCGCGCCGGGGTGCTGCGCCAGCACGGCCGGCATGCAGCGCACGAAGTCCTCGGGACGCTTGCGGTCCTGCAGCCGGGCCAGGTACAGCACGCGCGGGGCCTGCGGCAGCGGCCGGCGGGGCTGCAGCTCGACCCCGTTGACCAGGCGTCGTGCGTGCGGCAGCGCGGTGCGCGCGGTCGCGCGGACGTCGTCGCGCTCCTCGTCCGTGAGGTGCAGCAGGACGTCCGCGCGGCGGAGCACGCGGCGCACGACGAGCGCGTCGAAGAACCGCGCGAGCGGCTTGCTGCTCGGGTCCACCATGCCGTGCGTCTGCACGACGAGCGGTGCGCCCGCGGCGAGCGCCACCGCGGCGGCGGGCAGCGTCACGAGGTCGCGCATGAGGTGCACGTGCACCACGTCGGCCCGCCGCACCAGGCGCGGCAGGTCCGCGCCCAGCGCGAGCGACGTGATGCCGCTGACCTCCAGGGCGGGCGCGAGGCGCCGGCGCCGGTAGAGCCGCGCCGGCACGTCCTCGACCGCGTCCGGGAGGTCGTCGAAGCCGTCGGCGAGCGCGACCAGCCGCGCACGGCCGCCGCGCGCGTTGAGGCCGCGCGCGAGGTTGAGCGCCACGCGCGTGGGGCCGCCGAACGCGTTCTCCGGCGTGTGCAGCGTGACGACGTGGAGCACCCGCAGCCCCTCGACGGTCGCGGCGGGGTCGGTCGTCCTGGCGGTCGGCACGTCGGCGTCGCTCCTGCTCGAGGGGGGTGCCGAGCACGGGGTCGCGCCGGCCGCGCGTCACGCTACCGCTCGCCGAGCGGCGCCGGGAGCGCCTCGGCGGGTGAGAGACCGTGAGCGCGGGCTCGTCGCAGGCGGGCGACCTGCGGCAGTGGTGGGCGGCCCCGCTGGTGGTCGTGCTGGGCGGCATGCTCCCCGTCGTCGTCGGGCTGCAGCGCGGCACCGGCGAGCGCGACCTCGCGTTCGTCCTGCAGCTGCTCCTCACGGCGTACGCCGGCACGCGTCTGGCGTTCGTGCTGCTGCGCGGGCTCACGCGCCCGCTGCAGGGGGCGTTCTGGCTGTTCGTGTACACCGCGATGGGGATCGCGCCGCTCGCGCAGCTGGTCATCGGGCAGTTCCCCACGCTGTTCGTCGGCACGCGCGACCACCTGACGACCGCGATCCTGCTCGTGCTGGTCGGGTGCGTCGCCTTCGACGTCGCGGAGCTCGTCGTGGCACGTCGTCGCCCGGCCGCGTCCGGTGCACGCGGCTCGACGGACGCGGACGGCGCGGTCGCGGCGCGCGTGGCGCCGGCCGCGCCGTCGTCCCCCCGCGGCCGCGCCGTGACCGGACCGCCGTCGGACCTGCGGCCCTACCGCCTGCTCGTCGCGGGCTCGGCGGTCGCGCTGCTCGTGAGCGTGGCGCTCGTGGTCCGGCTCGGCGGGCCCGCGACCTTCTTCTCGTCGCGGCAGGCGATCAGCGAGAGCATCGGCGCGGCGGGCCTGGCCGACGCGGGCTCGCAGGTGGGGTCTGCGCTGCTGCGGGGCGGCGGCACGATGCCGGTGCTCGTGATGCTCCTGGCGCTGACGCGGGTGCTGCTGACGGTGCGGCCGGCTCGTCGGTCCGTCGTGCTCGTGGGCACCTGGCTCGCGCTGCTCGGCGCGAACGTCGTCGTCAACAACCCCGTCTCGAACCCGCGCTACTGGGCGCTCACCGTGCTGCTGTCGACCGTGTTCGTGCTGGTCGGTGCGCGGCGCGGCTGGTACCGGACCGTCCTGGTCGGCGGCCTGGTCGCGGCGGTCGTCGTCTTCCCCTACGCCGACCGGTTCCGCTACGACGAGGCGGGGTACCGGCCCCTGGAGTCGCAGTCGGTGCTCACGACCATGGCGATGAAGGACTTCGACCAGATGGTCATGGTCGCCAACACCGTGACGTACACGCAGGTCGGCGAGGGTCACACGGGTGGGCGGCAGCTGCTCGGCGCCGTGCTGTTCTTCGTGCCGCGGCAGGTCTGGCCCGGCAAGGCGCAGGACACCGGGGTCCTGGTGGGCGAGTGGATGGGCACGGTCAACACCAACCTGTCGTCGCCGTGGTGGGCGGAGCTGTGGGTCGACGGCGGCTGGGTCGCGGTCGTCCTCGGGTCGGCGGCGCTGGGCCTCGCCGCGGCGCGCGCGGACCGCCGCTACCTCGTGGCGCTCCGGCGCGCGCGCGTGAGCGACCCGGTCCTCGTCGTCGTGCCCGTGGTCGCCGGGTACGCGTTCATCCTGCTGCGGGGGTCGCTGCTGCAGGCCATGGGGCGGCTCGCGATCCTCGCGGCGTGCGGCCTGGTGCTGGTGCTCTGGGACCGTCAGATGCGGCGCTGGTCGGACGCCGACGAGGCCGCGCCGACGGTCGCCGCGCGCGGCGCCGTGCCGTCGCGGTCGGTGGGCGCGGCGAGGTCGTCCGGCAGGGCCGAGCCCCGCAGCCGTGCGGCGCGCACCCACAGCGCGACGGCCTTGAGCGCCGAGCCGAGCGCGAGGCCCCAGGCCGCGCCGAGCACGCCGCCGACGAGGTAGCCGGCGACGACGAGCACGACGGTCGTGGCCGAGAACACGACCTGGATCGCGAGCGTCGCGCGCGGTGCGACGACGCGCAGCGCGAGGATGCCGGCCGAGCCGAGGGCCATCGCGACGTACTGCGCGGTGGTCGCCGGGAACAGCGCGTGCGCGTGCTGCCACGTGTCGCCCAGCACCTGCCGGCCCACGGACGCGGGCAGCAGCTGCACCGTCAGGCCCCACAGCCCGGCGACCACCGCGAGCGCGCCGCCGAGCCGTGCCGCCGCCCGGACCCGGGCGCGGGCGCCGACCAGCCGCCCGACGTAGGGCGGCCCGAACGACGTCGACGCGGTGAGCAGCACGTTGAGCGGCCCGAACACGGTCGACGCGCCCCGCAGGGCGCCGACGGCCGCGGGGGTGCCGAACGTGCCGAGCCCCAGGACGGTCAGCTGGCTCGAGCCGTTGCCGACGGCGAACTCGGTCGCGAAGCGTCGTCCCAGGTGGTCGCGCGCGACCAGGGCCGCGAACGGGCGCCGGGGCCGGGCGACGCGGCGCGCGAGCAGGGCGAGCGCGACGACCAGCGCGGGGACGTACGCCGCGCCCCAGGCGAGCACCGCGGCGGCGGGCGTCGGGGTGGGCACGAGCGCGAGCACGGCGACGAGCACGGCGACCTTGGTGGCGTCGACCGCGAGCGCGAGGTGCGGCTCGCGCGCGGCCGCGAACGCGTACCGCGCGACCTCGACCGTGAGCAGCACGACGAGCACCGCGCCGAGCGCGGCGAACGTGTGCGCGGTGCCGCCCCCGACGGCGAGCCCCGCCGCGACGGCGGCGGCGCCGAGCGCGAGCGCGACGGCGGCGGTGGCGGCGAGCGCGTCGCCCGCGGCCTGGCGCCGCGCGACCGGGTCGCGCACGAGCACGAGCGGCTGGCCGACGTACGCGGCCACGAGGCCCAGGAGCACGGTGAAGACCACGTACGCGAGCGAGAAGACGGCGAAGGACTCGGCGGGGGAGCGGCGCGCGACCAGCACGAGCAGCGCGATGCTGCCGAGGCTCGACAGGCCCTGGTCGGCGACCGCCGCGACCCCGCCGAGCCGTGCGCGCGCTCCCGCGGCCTCCGTCACGGGCGGGCCCCGGCGAGCCGACGCAGGCCCGCGAACCAGCGGCGCAGCAGCGCGACGACCACGAGGGCCGTGAGCAGCACGACCGTCGCGTACGCCCAGCGGAACGCCGTGCCCGCGCCCCACAGCGCGAACGTCCAGCACAGCACGCCGTAGTCGGCGGGGAGCAGGGCGAGCGCGCGCGCCGTGGACGGCGGGCGGGGGGCCGTGGGCCCGTCGTCGCCGTCCGGGGCGCTGCGGGCCAGCAGCTCGGCGAGCGTGCCGCCGGCGAACCCGACGGTCGCGACGAGCTGCGCCGCGAGCGGCACGAGCAGCCACGCGCCGTCGACGACGTCCCAGCGGGCCCAGCCGACGAGCACCGCGGCGTGCACGAGCACCATCTTCCCGGCGTCGACGACGTGGTCGGTCCACTCGCCGGCGAGCGACCCGGTGCCCGTGAGCCGGGCGACCTGCCCGTCGGCCGAGTCGAGCGCGAAGCCGAGCGCGAGCAGCACGGCGACGCCCGCGCCGAGCGCCACCGACGGCGGCACGAGCGCGAGCAGCAGCGCTGCCGTCGCGGTCACGGCGGCGGAGAGGTAGGTCACGGTCTGGGCGGACAGCCCCAGGTGGACGGCCGCGGCCGCGAGCAGACGACCCCACGGGCGGTTGACGTGCCGCGAGTAGAGGGACACGCCCCGTGCGGACTTCTGCGCGGTCGCGAGGCGGCGCACCACCGACACCTCCATGGGGGTCCTCCCTGCCGTCGTGGTGCGCCGGCGCGGGCGCACCCGTCGAACGTACCGACGCGGGGGTCGCCCGTGCCGCGGCGGACGGGTGATTTTCCACCACAAGGTCCCGCGAAAGGGACAAACATGGCTACTTTGACCCAAACGTCGCGAACGGGGAGGGCTGGATCCATGGCCAAGAAGGCGCTGATCACGGGCATCACGGGCCAGGACGGCTCGTACCTGGCGGAGCTGCTGCTCGAGAAGGGCTACGAGGTGCACGGGCTGGTGCGCCGCGCCTCGACGTTCAACACCGAGCGGATCGACCACCTGTACCAGGACCCGCACGACCCCAGCGCCCGCCTGTTCCTGCACTACGCGGACCTCACGGACGGCACGCGGCTCGCGACCCTGCTCGAGAAGGTCCACCCGGACGAGGTCTACAACCTCGCGGCGCAGTCGCACGTGCGCGTCAGCTTCGACGAGCCCGAGTTCACGGGCCAGACGACGGGCATGGGCTCGACGCGCCTGCTCGAGGCGATCCGGGCGACGGGTGTGCAGACGCGCTTCTACCAGGCGTCGAGCTCGGAGATGTTCGGTGCGACGCCGCCGCCGCAGAACGAGCTCACGCCGTTCTGGCCGCGCTCGCCCTACGGCGCCGCGAAGGTCTACTCGTACTGGATGACCCGCAACTACCGCGAGGCCTACGGCATGTACGCGGTCAACGGGATCCTGTTCAACCACGAGTCGCCGCGGCGCGGCGAGACGTTCGTGACCCGCAAGATCGCGGCGGCGGCCGCGCGGATCGCCGCCGGCAAGCAGGACACGCTCTACCTCGGCAACCTCGACGCCGTGCGTGACTGGGGCTACGCGAAGGAGTACGTCGAGGGCATGTGGCGCATGCTGCAGGCCGACGCGCCCTCGGACTACGTGCTCGCGACCGGCGTCGCCTCGACCGTGCGCGACTTCCTCGGTCACTGCTTCGAGCACGTCGGCCTGGACTGGCAGGACCACGTCGAGTTCGACCCGCGCTACCTGCGGCCCACGGAGGTGGACGCGCTGATCGGCGACGCCTCCAAGGCGGCCGACGAGCTGGGCTGGACGGCGAAGGTCCACACGCCCGAGCTCGCGGCGATCATGACCGAGGCCGAGATCCGCGCGCTGGGTGGGAGCTGACGTGGCCACCACCGTCGACCACGTCGCGGCGGACCGCCGCGAGGTCGGGGCGTCCGGCCTGGGCCGCGTGTGCCTCGTCGGCATCAACTACGCGCCCGAGACCACGGGGATCGCGCCGTACACGACCGCGATGGCCCGCGCGTGGGCCGACGCGGGTGCCGTCGTCGACGTCGTCACGGGAGTGCCCCACTACCCGGCCTGGCGCGTCGAGGACGAGCGGTACGCCCGCGGGCGGTCCTGGCACGAGCGCGACGGCGCGGTGGCGCTGCACCGCGTCCGGCACCACGTCCCCGCGTCCGCGGACCTGCGCGGACGCGCGCGCATGGAGGCGTCGTTCCTGCGGCGCGCGACGCCGCTCGTGCGGCGCAGCGCCGCGGGCGTCGTCGTGGCCGTGACGCCGTCGATGTCGGCGCTGGCCGCGGCGGTCACGGGGGCGCGCGGCCGGCCCGTGGGCGTCGTCGTGCAGGACCTCACCGGGCGCGGCGCGCAGGAGTCCGGCTCGACCGGCGGGGCCGCGGCGTCGCTCATCGGCCGCGCCGAGGTCGCGCTGCTGCGGCGGTGCGCCGCGGTCGGCGTCATCACGCCGCAGTTCGGCGCGACCCTCACGGCCGCCGGCGTGCCGGCCGACCGGATCGTCGAGGTCGGCAACTTCACGCATGTGCGTCCCAGCGCGGCCACCCGTGACGAGGCGTGCGCGCGGCTCGGCTGGGACCCGTCGGTGTTCCGTGTCGTCCACACGGGCAACATGGGGCGCAAGCAGGGGCTCGAGCACGTCGTCGAGGCCGCGCTGCTGGCGGCGGCGCGCGGCGTGACGGGGGTCGAGCTCGTGCTCGTGGGCTCGGGCAACTGCCGCGACGAGCTCGTGGCGGCGGCCGCCGGCCTGCCGACGGTCCGCGTCCTGGACCCCGTCGACGCCGAGCGGTACCCGCTCGTGCTGGCCGCGGCCGACGTGCTGCTGCTGCACGAGCGTCCGGGCGTGCGCGAGATGTGCCTGCCGAGCAAGCTCACGAGCTACACCGCGGCCGGGCGCCCGGTGCTCGCCGCGGTCGAGCGCGAGGGGATCGCGGGTCGCCAGCTCGTCGCGGCGGACGCCGCGCTCGTCGTGCCGCCGGGCGACGCCGACGCGCTGCTGGCCGCCGTCGAGCGGCTCCGGGCCGACCGTGGGCTGCGCGACCGGCTGGCCGCCGCGGCGCGCCGGCTCGGCGAGGAGACCTACGGCGAGCCCGCGGCACGCGCGCGCTACGTCGGGCTGCTGCGCGGCCTGGTGGCCCGCACGGGCGCGGGGGTCGCGGCGTGAGCCGCGGCGACGGCGCCCGCGTCGGGTACGCGGCCGGGGCGTTCGACCTCTTCCACGTGGGGCACCTCAACCTGCTGCGGCACGCCAAGGCGCGGTGCGACCACCTGATCGCGGGCGTCGTGGCCGACGAGGTGCTCGAGATCACCAAGGGGCGCCGGCCCGTCGTCCCGCTGGTCGAGCGCGCCGAGATCGTGTCCCACATCTCCTTCGTCGACGAGGTCCACCACGAGGTGCTCCTCGACAAGCTCGACACGTGGCGCGAGCTGCGGTTCGACGTCTTCTTCAAGGGCGACGACTGGCGCGGCACGCCGAAGGGCGAGGAGCTCGAGCGGCGGTTCGCGCGGGTCGGCGTCGAGGTCGTGTACTTCCCGTACACGGTCCACACGTCGAGCACGATCCTGCGGGCGGCGCTCGCGGAGCTGGAGCGACCCGCGGTGTGAGCCGCGGTGCCGACGGGCGGCGTGGCCGCCCGCGCTCGCCCCCGGGGCCCGTGCCCCCCACGGCCCCGGGGGCGGTGTCGGCGGGCGTCCGTAGAATCGTGCACCGACCCCGGTCCCGCGCGGATCCGGGGCTCGCGTGCTGCCGTCGCCGCCCGCCACCCCGCACGAAGGACCCCCGATGGACCTGACCGGCCTCCTGCCCGCCCTGCTCGCCGACCCCGCGGCCGCCGAGGCCGTCGCGTCCGTCCGTGCGCGCGGCGAGCTCGACGTCGTCGGTCCCGCGGGCGTGCGTCCCCCGCTCCTCGCCGCGCTCGCGGGCGCGCACCCGACGACCGGTCCCGCGCCCGACCCCGCCGCGGTGCGTCCGCTGGTCGTCGTCACCGCGACGGGCCGCGACGCCGACGAGCTCGCGGGCGCGCTGCGCTGCTACCTCCCGGACGACGACGTCGCGGTGCTGCCGAGCTGGGAGACCCTGCCGCACGAGCGGCTCAGCCCGCGCGCCGACACGGTCGCGCGGCGGCTCGCGGTGTTCCGCCGCCTCGCGCACCCCGACCCCGAGCCCGGGCCCGCCGGACCGGTCCGCGTCCTGGTCATGCCCGTGCGCGCGCTGCTCCAGCCGGTCGTCGACGGCCTGGGCGAGCTGCGCCCCGTCGAGATCCGCACGGGCGACCGCGTCGACCTCGACGACGTCGCGCAGCGCCTCGTCGACGCCGCGTACGCGCGCGTCGACATGGTCGAGCGGCGCGGCGAGTTCGCCGTGCGCGGCGGCATCCTCGACGTCTTCCCGCCCACCGAGGACCACCCGCTGCGGATCGAGCTGTGGGGCGAGGACGTCGAGGAGATCCGCTGGTTCTCGGTCGCCGACCAGCGCTCGCTCGAGGTCGCCGACCACGGCCTGTGGGCGCCGCCGTGCCGCGAGATCCTGCTCACCGACGACGTGCGCGAGCGCGCCGCCGCGCTGCGCGAGCGCCTGCCCGGTGCGCTCGACATGCTCGACAAGCTCGCCGAGGGCATCGCGGTCGAGGGCATGGAGTCGCTCGCGCCCGCGCTCGTCGAGCGCATGGTCCCCGTGCTCGACCTCGTGCCGGACGCGTCGCTGCTCGTGCTCGTCGACCCCGAGCGCGTGCGGCGCCGCGCGCACGACCTGGTGGCCACGACGCAGGAGTTCCTCGAGGCCGCGTGGACGTCGGCCGCCGCCGGCGCCGCGACGCCGCTCGACCTGTCGGCCGCGTCGTTCGCCTCGTTCGCCGAGGTCCGCGCGCTCGCCGCGGTGCGCGGCCTGGGCTGGTGGACGCTGTCGGGCTTCACTCTCGACGCCGACGCGGTCACGGGCGACGACGCGACGGGCCACGACGACGCGCCGCACGACGCACCCACCGCCGCGCCCGACGCGCGGACGCTCGTGGTCGCGGCGCGCGAGGTCGAGCGGTACCGCGGCGAGGTCGCGCGCGCCGTGTCGGACGTGCGGCGCCTGCAGCAGGACGGCTGGCGGCTCGTGCTCGCGACCGAGGGGCACGGCCCGGCGCAGCGCATGGTCGAGCAGCTGCGGTCCGCCGACGTGCCCGCGCGGCTCGTCGCGACCCTCGACGACGAGCCCGAGGGCGGCGTCGTGCTCGTCGTCCCCGCCCCCGCGGGCCCCGGTTTCGTGCACGAGCAGCTGCGCGTCGCGCTGTTCAGCGAGTCCGACCTCACGGGCCGCGCCGGCTCGAGCACGCGCGACATGCGGCGCATGCCGAGCCGTCGTCGCAACGTCGTGGACCCGCTGCAGCTGCGGCCGGGCGACTTCGTCGTGCACGAGCAGCACGGCGTCGGGCGGTTCGTCGAGCTCGTGCAGCGCACGATCGGCACGGGTGCGAGCGCGGCGACGCGCGAGTACCTGGTCGTCGAGTACGCGTCGTCGAAGCGCGGGCAGCCCGGCGACCGGCTGTTCGTGCCGACCGACCAGCTCGACCAGGTGACGAAGTACGTGGGCGGCGAGGCCCCGTCGCTCAACCGCATGGGCGGGTCCGACTGGCAGAAGACCAAGGGCCGCGCGCGCAAGGCCGTCAAGGAGATCGCGGCCGAGCTCATCCGGCTGTACTCGGCGCGGATGGCCACGCCCGGGCACGCGTTCGCCCCGGACACGCCGTGGCAGCGCGAGCTCGAGGACGCGTTCGCGTACGTCGAGACGCCCGACCAGCTCGCGACGATCGACGAGGTCAAGGCCGACATGGAGAAGACGGTCCCCATGGACCGGCTGATCTGCGGCGACGTCGGCTACGGCAAGACCGAGATCGCGGTGCGGGCGGCGTTCAAGGCCGTGCAGGACGGCAAGCAGGTCGCGGTCCTGGTGCCGACGACCCTGCTGGTCCAGCAGCACTACGACACGTTCGCCGAGCGCTACGCGCCGTACCCGGTGACGGTCAAGGCGCTGTCGCGCTTCCAGACGCCGAAGGAGTCCAAGGAGGTCGTCGAGGGGCTGTCGGACGGGTCCGTCGACGTCGTCATCGGCACGCACCGGCTCCTCACGGGCGAGGTGCGGTTCAAGGACCTCGGCCTGGTCATCATCGACGAGGAGCAGCGGTTCGGCGTCGAGCACAAGGAGACGCTCAAGGCGCTGCGCGCCAACGTCGACGTGCTCGCGATGAGCGCGACGCCGATCCCGCGCACGCTCGAGATGGCGGTCACCGGCATCCGCGAGATGTCGACGCTGGCGACGCCGCCCGAGGAGCGGCACCCCGTGCTGACGTTCGTCGGCCCGTACGAGGAGAAGCAGATCTCCGCGGCGATCCGCCGCGAGCTGCTGCGCGAGGGCCAGGTCTTCTACGTGCACAACAAGGTCGAGTCGATCGAGCGCACCGCGTCGCGGCTCAACGAGCTCGTGCCCGAGGCCCGCGTCGCGGTCGCGCACGGCAAGATGGGCGAGCACCAGCTCGAGCAGGTGATCGTCGACTTCTGGGAGAAGAGGTTCGACGTGCTGGTCTGCACGACCATCGTGGAGACGGGGCTCGACATCTCGAACGCGAACACCCTGATCCTCGAGCGCGCGGACCGGCTGGGGCTGTCGCAGCTGCACCAGCTGCGCGGGCGCGTGGGGCGCGGCCGCGAGCGCGCGTACGCGTACTTCCTGTACCCGCCCGAGGTGCCGCTCACCGAGACCGCGCACGACCGGCTCCAGACCATCGCGGCGCACACCGACCTCGGTGCCGGCATGGCCGTCGCCATGAAGGACCTCGAGATCCGCGGCGCGGGCAACCTGCTGGGTGGCGAGCAGTCGGGCCACATCGAGGGCGTCGGGTTCGACCTGTACGTGCGGATGGTCGGCGAGGCGGTCGCGTCGTTCCGCGGCGAGGAGGCCGAGGAGCAGCCCGACGTCACGATCGAGCTGCCGGTCGACGCGCACATCCCGCACGACTACATCGCGCACGAGCGGCTGCGCCTCGAGGCGTACCGCAAGATCGCCGCGGCGCTCGACGAGACGACGCTCCGCGAGGTCCGCGCCGAGCTCACGGACAGGTACGGGGCCGTGCCGCCGGCGGTCGACAACCTCTTCGAGGTCGCGCAGTTCCGGCTGCACGTGCGGGCCGCGGGCATCGCGGACGTCACCGCCCAGGGCAGGTTCGTGCGGTTCGCGCCGGTCGAGCTGCCCGAGTCGGCGCAGCTGCGGCTCAAGCGGCTGTACCCCGGGTCGGTCGTCAAGCCCGCGGTGCGCACGGTCCTCGTCCCGTTCCCCACGACCGCGCGCATCGGCGGCAAGCCGTTGCACGGCCGCGAGGTCATGACGTGGGCGCGGCAGTTCATCGACGCGGTCGTGCGCGGCGACGTGTCGGTCGCGGCGTCGGTCGGCACGACCGGGCGCTGACGTGCGTGCCGCGCCCGCGGCGCGGCGCGCACGTCGTTCGGGCCTACGATGTCGGGCGACACCCACGGAACGTGAGCGGGAGGCCCTGGTGGCGGTGCGACGGACGCGAGGACGCGGACGGCTGATGGCGGGCACGGTGGCGGCGGTGGCGCTGCTCGCGGGGTGCTCGGGGCAGCCCGGGGCCGCGGCGGTCGTGGACGGGCGGACGATCTCGACCGCCGAGCTCGCGCGGGCGGACGAGGAGCTCAAGCCGATCTTCCAGGGCGCGGGCACCAACGACGTGCTCGGCGTGCTCATCAACGAGACGTTCGCGACCGAGGTCGCGGCCGAGCGGGGCGTCGGGGTGAGCGACGAGCAGGCGCTGGACCTGCTGCGCTCGGTGACCGAGCAGGCCCTCGGTGCGGAGGCCGCGGCCGACGCCGAGTTCGGCGAGGGCGCCCTGGCCGTCGCGCGGTACTCGCTCGCGGTCACCGGGCTGCGGGACGTGCCCGACGCGCAGGACGCGATGCTCGAGTACCAGGAGAAGATCTCGGCCGCCGACGTCGAGGTGAACCCCCGGTTCGGCGACTACACGCCCGAGACCGGGGTCACGGCGCCGGTCGCGCCGTCGTGGATCGTGCCCGAGGGCGGCCGCGACGCCGCCGCGGTGCCGGAGGACGGCAGCACGCCGGCTCCGACGCCCGCGCCGTGACCGTCGACACGGCGCCGCCCGAGGGCGACGCCGTGCGGTCCGTCGGCTCGGCCCGCTCGAGCGCCGCGCAGGTCGAGGCGCTCGAGCGCGTCGTCGCGCTCATGGACCGCCTGCGCTCGCCGGGCGGCTGCCCCTGGGTGGGGGCGCAGACGCACGCGACGCTGCAGCAGTTCGTGGTCGACGAGGCGCACGAGCTGGTCGAGGCCGTCGAGACGGGTGACCGTGCGGGGCTGCGCGAGGAGCTCGGCGACGTGCTGCAGCAGGTGCTGTTCCACGCGCGCGTCGCGGCCGAGCACCCCGACGACCCGTTCGACCTCGCCGACGTCGCGGACGGGCTCGCGGCCAAGCTGGTCCGGCGGCACCCGCACGTGTTCGCGCCCGACGGGTCCGACCTGCCGGACGCGGGCCTCGACGTGGCGGCCGTGCACGACGCGTACGAGCGGCTCAAGCGCGAGGAGAAGGTGACGCGCGCGTCGGCGCTGGACGGCGTGCCGCCGTCGCTCGGCGCGCTGTCCCGCGCCGAGAAGCTCGTGGCTCGCGCCGACCGTGCGGGCCTGCTCGCGGCCGCCCCGCTGCCGCCCGCGGCACCGGACGGGGCCGCCGCCCGCGACGTGCCGCCGCTCGACGACCGGGGGCTGGGGGAGCGGCTGCTCGCGCTCGTCGCCGCCGCGCACCGCGACGGGCTGGACGCCGAGGGTGCGTTGCGGCGCGCGACCGCCGCGTGGGAGTCGTCGGCGCGTTCCGCCGAGGCCTCCGCCTGACGCGTCGGCACCGGCGCCCGGGGGACCGGGCGTGCCCCGGGCGCCGGCCATGTCTCGGGTGGTGAGACGACGGGGCGGGTCGTGGGCCCTCGGTGGCCGCGCCCGCAGGTAGAGAGCGCATTCCGGGCCAAAGGTCCGAGCCTGTCCGCGCCGCGTCCGACCAGGATGGGCGCGTGAGCGGGACCCACGTCCCGCCCCGGTCACCGTCGAAGGAGAGCACGCATGAGGATCGGCGTCCCGCGCGAGCAGCGCCCGGGGGAGCGGCTCGTCGCCGCGACGCCCCGGACCGTCGCCAAGCTCCGCGACCTGGGCTACGAGGTCGTCGTCGAGCGGGACGCGGGCGCGGCCGCGACGTTCACGGACGAGGCGTACGAGGCCGCCGGCGCGCGGGTCGCGGACCGCGAGGAGGTCCTGGCCAGCGACGTCGTCACGGCGGTCCACCTGCCGTCGGACGTCGGGGCTATGCGCGCGGGCGCGACGCTCGTCGCGACCATGGCGCCGTTCGCCGACCCCGACCTGCCCGCGCGGCTCGCCGCGCACGGCGTCACGGCGCTCGCGCTCGACGCCGTGCCGCGCATCTCCCGCGCGCAGGCCCTCGACGTGCTCTCGACGCTCTCGAACGTCGCCGGGTACCGCGCGGTCATCGAGGCCGCCGAGGAGTTCGGCGGCATGTTCACCGGGCAGGTCACGGCCGCCGGCAAGACCCCGCCCGCGAACGTGTTCGTCATCGGCGCGGGCGTCGCGGGCCTCGCGGCCCTCGGCACCGCGAGCAGCCTCGGCGCGCAGGTCCGCGCGTTCGACGTGCGACCCGAGGTCGGCGAGCAGATCGAGTCGATGGGCGCGACGTTCGTGCAGGCCGAGGGCGCGAGCCAGGAGGTCTCGACCGACGGCTACGCGCGCGAGCTCACGGCCGAGCAGGAGCGCCTCACGGCGCAGATGTACGCCGAGCAGACCGCGTGGGCCAACGTCGTCGTCACCACGGCGCTGGTCCGCGGGCAGGCGCCGCGCACCATCACCAAGGAGATGGTCGCCGCGATGGCGCCCGGGTCAGTGATCGTCGACCTCGCGGCGTCCGGCGGCGGCAACTGCGAGCTCACCGTGCCGGGCGAGCGCGTGGTGTCCGACAACGGCGTGGTCGTGCTCGGCTGGACCGACCTGCCGAGCCGCATGCCGCAGCACACGTCGCAGCTGTTCGGCACGAACGTCGTGCACCTGCTCGCGCTGCTCACGCCCGGCAAGGACGGCGAGCTCGTGCTCGACCTCGACGACCCCGTGCAGCGCGGCATGACGGTGACCACGGGCGGCGACGTCATGTGGCCGCCGCCGCCCGTCGCGGTCTCCGCCGCCCCGGCCGCCACCCCGGCCGCCCCGGTCGAGACGCCCGAGGATCTCGCGGCGAAGAAGGCCGCCGCGCAGGCCGCAGCGCAGCGGCGGCAGCGCCGCAACGGCGTGCTCGCGGGGCTCGGCGCGGTGCTCACGGCCGTCGCGCTGACGGCCGCCCCCGCGTCGTTCCTCAGCCACGCGACGGTCTTCGCGCTCGCGGTGGTGGTCGGCTACTACGTCATCTCGAACGTCAGCCACTCGCTGCACACGCCGCTCATGGCCACGACCAACGCCATCAGCGGGATCATCCTGGTCGGCGCGCTGCTGCAGATCGGGCACGAGTCGTGGGTGGTCAGCACGCTCGCGTTCGTGGCGGCGACGGTCGCGGCGATCAACATCTTCGGCGGGTTCCTCGTCGCGTTCCGCATGATCCACATGTTCCGGAAGGAGGCGTGACGGTCGTGCTCACGTCGCTGGCCCAGGCCGTCTACCTCATCGCCGCCATCCTGTTCGTGCTGTCCCTCGCGGGGCTCAGCAAGCAGGAGACCGCGCGGCGCGGCAACCTCTACGGCATGGCGGGCATGGGGCTCGCGCTGCTCGCCACGGTCGCGCTCGCGGCCGACCGCTCGCAGCGGCCCGTCGCCGTCACGCTCCTGCTCATCGCGATGGCGCTGACGCTCGGGGCGGTCGTCGGCACCGCACGCGCACGCCGCGTCGAGATGACGCAGATGCCCGAGATGATCGCGGTGCTGCACTCGTTCGTCGGCCTCGCGGCCGTGCTCGTCGGCTACAACTCGTACCTCACCGAGGCCCCCGACGCGCTGCACCTGGTCGAGGTGTTCCTCGGCGTGCTCATCGGCGCCGTGACGTTCACCGGCTCGGTCGTCGCGTTCCTCAAGCTGTCGGCGCGCATGAAGAGCGCACCGCTCATGCTGCCGGGTCGCAACGCGCTCAACCTCGGTGCGCTCGTCGCGTCCGCGGGGCTCCTCGCGTGGTTCCTCGCGTCGCCCTCGCTGCTGCCGCTCGTGCTCATGACCGTCGTCGCGCTCGCGCTCGGCTGGCACCTCGTCGCCTCGATCGGCGGGGGTGACATGCCGGTCGTCGTGTCGATGCTCAACTCGTACTCGGGCTGGGCGGCCGCGGCCGCGGGCTTCATGCTGAGCAACGACCTGCTGATCGTCGTCGGTGCGCTCGTCGGGTCCTCGGGCGCGATCCTGTCCTTCATCATGTGCACGGCCATGAACCGGTCGTTCGTGTCCGTCATCCTCGGCGGCTTCGGCGCCGAGGGCGGCACCGTGGCGGCGGTGGACCGGGACTACGGCGAGCACCGTGAGGTCAGCGCCGGCGAGGTCGCCGAGATGCTGCGCGAGGCGCGCAGCGTCGTCATCGCCCCCGGGTACGGCATGGCCGTCGCCAAGGCGCAGTACCCGGTGGCCGACCTCGTCGCCAAGCTGCGCGCGCAGGGCACCGACGTGCGGTTCGCCGTCCACCCCGTCGCCGGCCGCCTGCCCGGGCACATGAACGTGCTGCTGGCCGAGGCCAAGGTGCCGTACGACATCGTGCTCGAGATGGACGAGATCAACGACGACTTCGGCGACGTCGACGTCGTCCTCGTGATCGGCGCGAACGACACCGTCAACCCGGCCGCGCTCGACGACCCGTCGTCGCCCATCGCGGGCATGCCGGTGCTCGAGGTGTGGAAGGCCAAGCAGGTGGTCGTGTTCAAGCGGTCGATGGCCACGGGCTACGCGGGCGTGCAGAACCCGCTGTTCTTCCGCGAGAACACCGCGATGCTCTTCGGCGACGCGAAGGACCAGGTCGAGCAGATCGTCGCGCCGCTCGCCGTCGGCTGACGCACGGCGCGGACGCGCACGCGTACGCCGTCGCGGCGGGCCGGGAAACGTTTCACAGGCTGACCCGGCCCGTCGTGCCGCCCTAGCGTCGCGGCGGGCCGCCACCCGGCGCCCCTCCCGCGCGCGAAGGAGCGTCCGCATGCCGTCCGCCGGCCCCGCCGTCCCGAGCCCCGCCGACCCGGGCCCCGCCGTCCGGTCGCTCGCCGTCACGGAGCGGGCCCGCACCGCCCTCGCCGTCGTCCTCGCCGCGGCCCTGGTCGCCGTCGCCGCGGTCGCGGCGGTGGTCGTCCCGGGCGCCGCACCGGCGCGCGCGCTGTCCCCGGCCGTCGTGCTCGACGACGACTTCGAGACCGACGCGGGCGGGTGGGCGGGCCGCGGCGACGCGACCGTGTCGCTCACGGCCGACGGCGCCCGCGGCACCCGCAGCCTGCTGGTGCAGGGGCGCACGCAGTCCTGGAACGGCGCCGCGGTCGACGTCACCGACGTGCTCGTGCCCGGCACGACGTACACGATCGGGCTCTGGCTGCGGCTGCCCACCGGGGCGGGCGAGGCCGGGCTCCGCGTGTCGGTGCAGCGCGACGTCGACGGCGTCGCGTCCTACGAGACCGTGACCACCGTCGAGCGCGTGACGTCGCAGTGGACGCAGGTCGTCGCGTCGTACACGCCCGGCCGGTTCGACACCGCGTCGCTGTACGTCGAGTCCACGGGGTCGCTCACGGACTTCCTGCTCGACGACGTGCTCGTCAGCGGCGTCACGTACACGCCCGACCTGTCGCTGCCGTCGGTGGCCGACGCGCTGGCCGACGACTTCCCGTTCGGCCTCGGCATCGAGCCCGTCGACACGCTCGGCGGCCGCGGCGACCTCGCTGCGCACCACGCCGTGCAGATCACGCCCGGCAACCAGATGAAGCCCGAGTCGGTGCAGCCCGCCGAGGGCACGTTCACGTTCGGCGACGCCGACCTCATGGTGGACTGGGCGCGCGCGCACGACATGCGGGTCTACGGGCACACGCTCGTGTGGCACCAGCAGACCCCCGCGTGGTTCTTCGAGCGTGACGGCGCGCCGCTCACGACGTCGACCGCCGACCGGGCGCTGCTGCGCGACCGCCTGCGGACCCACATCGAGGCGGTCGCGGACCACTTCCGCGACACCTACGGCGAGTACGGCACGCCCGGCAACCCGATCTTCGCGTTCGACGTCGTCAACGAGGTGATCGACGAGAGCCAGCCCGACGGCCTGCGGCGCAGCGAGTGGTACCGCGTCCTGGGGGCGTCGTACGTCGCCGACGCGTTCCGGTACGCGCGCGCCGCGTTCGGCCCCGACGTGCTGCTGTTCATCAACGACTACAACAGCGAGTACCCCGACAAGCGGGCGCCCTACCTGCGCCTCGTCACCGACCTGCTCGCGCAGGGCGTGCCCGTCGACGGGGTCGGCCACCAGCTGCACGTCGAGGTCGGCCGCTCGGTGCCCATGATCGAGGACACGATCGAGGCGTTCGAGGCGCTGCCCGTCACGCAGGCGGTCACCGAGCTCGACGTCTCGACGTACCGGCACGCGGGCGAGCAGTGGGCCACGCCGCCCGCCGACCGGCTGCTCGAGCAGGCGTACTACTACCGCGACGTGCTGGCGATGCTGAAGCGGCACGCGGCGTCGCTCGAGTCGGTCACCGTGTGGGGCCTCGAGGACTCCCGCACGTGGCTGCGCGCCGGGGCCGCGCCGCTGCTGTTCGACGGCGCGCTGCAGGCCAAGCCCGCGTTCTGGGGCGTGGTGGACCCGTCCCGCATCGGGACGACGCCGACGCCCACCCCGACGGTGACGCCGACGCCGACGGCCACGCCCACGCCGACGTCCACCCCGACACCGACGCCCACGGTCACGCCCACCCCGACGGTCACGCCCACCCCGACGGTCACCCCCACCCCGACGGTCACTCCGACACCCACGCCGACCTCCGGCCCGGCGACGTGCCGCGTCCAGTACACGACGCACGACTGGGGCACGGGCTTCACCGCGAACGTCCGCGTGACGAACACGGGCGCGACCGCGCTCACGTCCTGGGCGCTGACGTTCGCGCTCACCGGCGGGCAGCAGGTCACGCAGGGCTGGAGCGCGACGTGGGCGCAGCAGGGCACCGCGGTCACCGCGACCAACGCCGCGTGGAACGGCACGCTCGCGCCCGGCGGCTCGGTGGACGTCGGGTTCAACGGCAGCCACCCGGGCAGCAACCCGCGCCCGGCGTCGTTCGCGCTGAACGGCGCGACCTGCGCGGTCGGCTGACGTCCGCCCTCCGGGACGCGGCCGCCGCGAGACCGGGCGGCGGGCACGCCAGGGTCGGCTGCCGCACGCCCGCCCCGGTCTCGTGGAGCGGCGGTCTCAGCCCGTGGGCGGCGGGCGGTGCGCGACGACGACGGTCCCGTCGACGTCGTCGTCGCGCAGCACCTCCACCGGCCACCCGGGCGGGCACGCGGCCCGCGTGAGCGTGACCTGCGCGCGGCTCGTCTCGACCAGCACGTGCCCGCCGGGCCGCACCCAGGCCGGTGCGGCGGCCAGCAGGCGACGCTGCACGTCGACGCCGTCCGTGCCGCCGTCGAGCGCGACGTGCGGCTCGTGCTCGCGCGCCTCGGGCGGCATGGTCGCGACCGCGTCGTGCGGCACGTAGGGCGCGTTGGCGACGAGCACGGCCACGCGCCCGCGCAGGTCGGCCGGCACCGGGTCGAGCAGGTCGCCGGTCCACGCGGCGCCGCGCCCGGCGAGGTTGCGGGCGGCCCACCCGACGGCCACGGGGTCGAGGTCCGCCGCGTGCAGCACCGCACCGGGGACGTCCCGCGCCACGACCGACGCCACCGGCGCGACGCCGCAGCACGCCTCGACGACCACCGGCGCCGGACCGGCCGCGCGCGCGAGCGCGACCGCGGTGCGGGCCAGCAGCTCGGTGCGGCGCCGCGGCACGAACACGCCCGGACCCACGTGCAGGCGCAGGCCGTCGAACGCGACCCACCCCAGCACGGTCTCGAGCGGCTCGCCCGCGACGCGGCGCGCGACCAGGCGCTCGAGGTCGTCGCCCGTGGCCGCCCCGGTCAGCAGCGCCGCCTCGTCCTCGGCGAACACGCAGCCCGCGGCCCGCAGCCGCAGCACGAGCGCCTCGGGCGCGTGCGGCGGGACCGGCAGCGGCCCGCGCGGCGGGGTCGCGCCCTCGGCGGAGGTCACGTCGCATGCTCGCACGCGCGGCCGCCGCGGGGCGACCCTTCCCGGCGCGGACGCGTCGTCGCAGGTCAGCGCGTCGCCGTCCAGCAGCCGAAGGTCCCTCCGTCACCGCTGACCAGCGGCACTAGGCTGGGTGCGCAAACCCACCGTCTGTCGAAGGAGCACCATGGCCAGCATCGAGGCCGTCGGCGCCCGCGAGATCCTGGACTCGCGCGGCAACCCCACTGTCGAGGTCGAGGTCGCCCTCGACGACGGCACCATCGCGCGTGCCGCCGTCCCGTCGGGTGCGTCCACCGGCGCGTTCGAGGCCGTCGAGCGCCGTGACGGCGACGACCCCCGCTACGGCGGCAAGGGCGTCCAGGGTGCCGTCAACGCCGTGATCGACGACATCGCCCCCGAGCTCATCGGCTTCGAGGCGAGCGAGCAGCGTCTGGTCGACGCCGCGCTCATCGAGCTCGACGGCACGCCCAACAAGGGCAAGCTCGGCGCCAACGCGATCCTGGGCGTCTCGCTCGCGGTCGCCAAGGCCGCGGCCGACTCCGCCGACCTGCCGCTGTTCCGCTACGTCGGCGGCCCCAACGCGCACGTCCTGCCCGTGCCGATGATGAACATCCTCAACGGTGGGTCGCACGCCGACTCCAACGTCGACATCCAGGAGTTCATGGTCGCCCCGATCGGCGCCACGACGTTCCGTGAGGCGCTGCGCACCGGCACCGAGGTCTACCACTCGCTCAAGTCCGTGCTGAAGAGCAAGGGCCTGTCGACGGGTCTCGGCGACGAGGGCGGCTTCGCGCCGAACCTCGAGTCGAACCGCGCCGCGCTCGACCTCATCCTCGTCGCGATCGAGAAGGCCGGCTTCGTGCCCGGCAAGGACGTCGCGCTCGCGCTCGACGTGGCCGCCACCGAGTTCTTCAAGGACGGCGCGTACCAGTTCGAGGGCGTCGCCAAGACGCCCGCCGAGATGATCGCGTTCTACGAGCAGCTCGTCGCGGACTACCCGCTGGTCTCCATCGAGGACCCGCTGTCCGAGGACGAGTGGGCCTCGTGGTCCGAGCTCGTCGGCAAGGTCGGCGGCAAGGTCCAGATCGTCGGCGACGACCTGTTCGTCACCAACCCGGAGCGGCTGGCCAAGGGCATCGCGCTCAAGGCCGCGAACTCGCTGCTGGTCAAGCTCAACCAGATCGGCACGCTCACCGAGACCCTCGACGCGGTCGCCCTCGCGCAGCGCTCGGGCTTCACGACGATGACCTCGCACCGCTCGGGCGAGACCGAGGACACGACGATCGCCGACCTGTCGGTCGCGACGAACGCCGGCCAGATCAAGACCGGTGCGCCCGCCCGCGGCGAGCGCATCAACAAGTACAACCAGCTCCTGCGCATCGAGGAGGAGCTCGACGACGCCGGCATCTACGCCGGTGCGAGCGCCTTCCCGCGCTTCCAGGGCTGATCCAGCGCTGACGACGACGCCCGGCCCACCCTCGCGGTGGGTCGGGCGTCGTCGTGCTCGGTCGTGCGTGCCTACGGGGCGTCCTCGACGACGACCCCGGACTGCTGCACGGTCCCGCCGGTGCTCTCCTCGACGGCCACGAACGGCAGCGTGTACACGGCGAGCAGGACTGTGACGGTCGCCGTCAGGGCCGCCGGGAGCAGGACCGCGAACGCGATCCGCCACCGTCGCCGCGGTCGCGGCGCGCGGCGGGCGAACGCCCGGTACCCGGTCCACGCGACGACGGCCGCGGCGAGCACGAGCGCGCCGACGAGGAGTGCCGGGTGAGCCAGGGCGAGCGCCATCGCGACCGGTGCGGCGAGCGGCCCGAGGACCAGTCCGCCGAGGACGAGGAGGACGACGACCCCGGGCGTGGGGCCGGCGTCGTCGGGCGGGGTCGGTGCGAGCGGCGGGCGCGTCGTGCCGTCGTGCATGGCGGCGGCGACCTGGTCGACGCTGCCGAGCTCGGCGAGCACGCGCCGCACGTCGGCGTCGTCGGCGCGGGGACCGAGCTCGGCGAGCGCGAGGTCGAGGTGCTCGCGGACGGCGTCGAGCACGTCGAGGCGCTCGGTCGCGGGTACGTCCGCGAGGCGGCGCTCGAGGTCGGCGAGGTAGGCCGCGACGAGCGGCGACGAGACGGGAGTCATGCGGTCGGTCCTTCCAGGAGGTGGTCGACGGCGGCCCGGTAGGGGCGCCAGACCTCGACGAACGCGTCGAGCGCGGCGAGTCCCGTGTCGGTGAGCCGGTGGTAGCGGCGTGGCGGCCCCGTGGGGGACTCCTGCCACGTCGTGTCGACCCAGCCGCGGCCGCGCAGGCGCGTGAGCAGCGGGTAGAGCGTGCCCTCGGAGGCGAACAGCACGCGGTCGCGCCCGAGCGCGCGCGCGATGTCCTGCCCGTAGGCGGGGGAGCGGGCGAGGTGTGCGAGCACGCAGAACTCGAGCGTGCCGCGCCGCAGCTGCGTGCGGACGTCGTCCGGCGTCGGTTCCATGCGACGCACGCTACCTTGCCGCACAAGGAAGTGGCGAATGCGACACCCCCCGGTGCGTCCGGCCGATCCGTGGGGAGGAGGGCACAATCGAGCCCATGCCCACGTCGCGTCGTCCGCCCGCACCCGGCGCCGCCCGGCGCCCGGGCCGCGACGACGCCCCCTCGGGCGTGACGCCGCGCGCGCCGCGACCCGCGGGTGCCCGCCCCGGGGGCGCGCCGTCGGCGCCGCGGAGCACGCGTACGCCCCCGCCGCGGTCCGGCGCGGTCCCCAAGGTCGCCCCGTCGTCCTCGCGGCCCGGCGCGGGTCGGGGAGCCGCGGGCCGCTCCGGCCCGGGGCGCACCGGCACGCCGCCGCGCGGCACCGCGCGCGCCGGGACGACGCGGCTGCCCGTGCCGCGACTGTTCACGGTGCGGGCGATGGTGTTCTCGCTCGTGCTGCTGGTCGCGTTCGTGCTCGTGTACCCGACGCTCGGCACGTACCTGCAGACGCGCGCCGAGGTGCAGCAGCTGCGCAGCCAGCGCGACGCGTCCGCGGCCGAGAAGTCCGACCTGGAGGCGGAGCTGCGCCGCTGGGACGACCAGGCGTACGTGGTCGCGCAGGCGCGCGAGCGGCTGTCGTTCGTGATGCCGGGGGAGACGGCGTTCGTCGTCGTCGACCCCGAGACGGTGCCGGACGTGCCCGCGGCCGACGAGGGCCCCGTCCCGACGGCGGCCGACGGCGCGACGCGGCCCTGGTACGCGTCGGTGTGGGACTCGGTCGAGATCGCGGGCGGTCTCGACGTCGACGGCACCGACCCCGCCGCGACCCCCGAGGCGCCGGCGCCGGACGCGCCACCGGCCGACGCGCCGTCCGGCGACGCCCCGGCGGACCCCGCCGGCTGACGGCCCGCGCGGCGCGTGGGGGATGATGGACGTCCCGCACCGACCGACGAACGGACAGCCGTGCCCGCACGACCCGACCCGACCACGCACCGCGACGTGCCCGGCCCCTCGGCCCTCCCCGCGCCCGGACCCGTGGCGCCCGGCGCGACCGACCCGGTGAGCGAGCGCGACGTCGAGGTGCTCACCGAGCAGCTCGGGCGTGCGCCGCGCGGCGTCGTGGGCGTCGCCGCGCGCTGCGTGTGCGGCCGCCCGCTCGTGGTCCGCACGGCGCCTCGGCTCGACGACGGCACGCCGTTCCCCACGACGTACTACCTCACGTCGCCGCAGGCCGTGGCCGCGGTCAGCTCGGTCGAGGCGACGGGCGTGATGAAGGAGATGACGCAGCGGCTCGCGGAGGACGACGAGCTCGCGGCCGCGCACCGGCGCGCGCACGAGGCGTATCTCGCGGACCGCGAGGCGATCGCGCACGTCCCGGAGATCGCCGGGATCTCGGCCGGTGGCATGCCGCAGCGCGTCAAGTGCCTGCACGTGCTGGTGGCGCACGCGCTGGCCGCGGGGCCGGGCGTCAACCCGATCGGCGACGAGGCGCTCGCGATGGTCGCGGACCGCTGGCGCCCCGACCGCTGCACCTGCTGAGCGCGACCGTCGGGCGGTCGCGCGCGGAGCGTGTGGGCGCGCGGTGGCACGATGACCCGGTGACACGCGTGGCAGCCATCGACTGCGGGACCAACTCCATCCGTCTGCTCGTCGCGGACGTCGACCCGGGCGCCGGGACGCTCGTCGACCTGCACCGCAGCAACGAGGTCGTGCGGCTCGGGCAGGGCGTCGACCGCACGGGCGTGCTCGCGCCCGAGGCGCTCGCGCGGACGCTCGCGGCGGCGCGCGGGTACCAGGCGGTGTGCGAGGACCTGGGGGTCGAGGCCGTGCGGTTCGTCGCGACGTCGGCGACGCGCGACGCGCGCAACCGCGAGGAGTTCGTCGCGGGCGTGCGCGACGCGCTCGGCGTGGACCCCGAGGTGATCGCCGGCGACGAGGAGGCGCGGCTGTCGTTCCGCGGTGCGACGGGTGTGCTCGCGAGCCGGTTCGACGGGCCGTTCCTCGTGGTCGACCTCGGTGGCGGCTCGACCGAGCTCGTGCTCGGCACCGACGCGCCCGAGGCCGCGCTGTCGATGGACGTGGGCTCGGTGCGGCTGACCGAGCGGCACCTGCACGACGACCCGCCGACCGCTGCGCAGGTCGCCGCGGCGGGCGCGGACGTGCGCGCCGCGCTCGACGCGGCCGCGGCGGTCGTGCCGCTGGGGCGCACGGTCACGCTCGTCGGCCTCGCGGGGTCGGTCACGACGCTCACGGCCCACGCGCTGCGGCTGGACCGGTACGACCGCGACCGCATCGACGGCGCCGTGCTGGGCGTCGACGACGTGCTCGCGGCGTGCGAGGACGTGCTCGCGCGGACTCGTGACGAGCGGGCGGCGCTGCCGTACCTGCACCCGGGGCGCGTCGACGTCATCGGCGCGGGTGCGCTCGTGTGGCGCGACGTCGTGGCGCGCGTGCGCGACGAGGTCGCGGCGGCCGGGGGAGCGCTGACGCGGGTCGTGACGTCGGAGCACGACATCCTCGACGGGATCGCCTGGAGCGTCGCCGAGCGCTGAGGGCCCGCGCACCGGGTGCGCCGGGCCGGGGCCCCGTGCGCGGGGGGGCGGCGCCACGGGCGGCCGCCGCGGGGGGCTCGTCGGCGTGGGCGCGACGCGGCCGTTCGCGTGAGTCCGTGGCGTGTCGTGGACAGTAGTGCGTACTGCGCACTACTGTGCGACGTGCGGGCTCTGGAGGGACGTCCGCACCACGTTCCGCCCGCCGGCCCCGGCTCCCGGGGCCGGCGGTGCGGACCGTCCGAGCGCAGGAGGGTGCATGGACACGACACAGCTGCTCAAGGGGGTGCTGGACCTCGCCGTGCTCGCGGTCGTCGCCGACGAGGACGGGTACGGCTACGACGTCGTGCGCCGGCTGCGCGCGGCGGGCATCGAGGAGGTCGGCGACGCGTCCGTGTACGGCACGCTCCGCCGTCTGTACTCGTCGGGCGCGCTGACGTCCTACGTCGTGCCGAGCGACGAGGGGCCGCACCGCAAGTACTACGGGATCAACGCGCAGGGCCGCGCCCTGCTGGCCGCGCAGCGCAAGGACTGGCAGGAGTTCGCCGGCACGATGGGGCGCCTGCTCGAGACCGAGGGGGCAGCATGACCGTCATCGACGACGCCGTGGCGCAGGACGTGCGGACGTACGCCGCGCAGGTGCGCGCCGCGCTGGCGGACCTGGGCACCGACCAGGTCGACGACCTCACCGACGGCCTCGAGGCCAACCTGGCCGACGCGCTGGCCGACGAGCGGCGGCCGCACCGCGCGTCGCTCGTCGACGAGTTCGGCTCGCCGCACGCGTACGCGGCCGAGCTGCGCGCGGCGGCGGGCCTCGAGCACGCCGGGACCGGCCGCCGAACGGCCGGCGACGTGCTGCGTGCACCTGGCCGTCGCCTGCGGGCCGCGGCCGACGCGCTGCTGGCACGGCTGCGGATCCACGCGTGGTGGGCGCCGGTCGAGCAGTTCGCCGTGTCGCTGCGCCCGGCGTGGTGGCTCGTGCGCGCCTGGGCCGTCTACCAGCTGGTGGTGCGCGTGCTCGACACGCGACCGACGTGGCTGCCGCAGCACGGCGCCGCGTGGCTGCTGCTGCTCCTCGCCGTCGTCACGAGCGTGCAGGCGGGGCGCGGCCTGTGGTTCACGTCGCGGCCGGCGGTCGCGGCCGTGCGCGCGGCGACCGTCGTGGCGGCCGTCGCCCTGCTCCCGCTGGTGCTGTGGCACAACGGGCAGGACGCGTGGGCGCGCAGCGCCGTTGCCGCCCTCGCGTACCAGCACGGCTCCACCTCGTACCGCGTCGAGGTCCCGCAGGACGGCGTGGTGGTCGACGGCATGCCGGTGAGCAACCTGTTCGTGTACGACGCCGAGGGCAACCCGCTTTCGGACGTGCAGATCTACGACGACCGCGGGCGCCAGGTCCGCACGACGTTCGACGAGGGCACAGAGCCCTGGTTCCGCCCCGACGACGACCGGCCGTGGTACTTCGCGCCGGCCGTCGCGCAGGACGGCCGTCAGCGCTGGAACGTCTATCCGCTGCGCGGCTGGCCGGAGCAGGAGTACGTGAGCCCGGACTCGGGTGTCTACGGGCCGCCGGAGGGCGTCGCGCCGACGACGCCGCCGTTCCCCTTCGCGAAGGCGCCCACGCTGGAGGTCCCTGCCGGGTCGACCGCGGCGCCGGGGGACGGCACGGAACCGGCCGGCGGAGCCGACGGCGCCGCGGACGGGACGAGCCCGGCGCCCGGCGGGGGCGACGGGACCGCGGACGCATCGGTCGACGGTGTCGAGCCCGCGGGTGCTGTCACCGACCGCGGCGACGACCCGGCGACGCGGACGGCCGTGTCCACGACCGTCGCGCGGCGCACGGGTCGCTGACGCGGGCAGGGTCCCGCGCGGGCCCGGCGCGCGACGCGAAGGGCGTCGCGCACCGGGCCGCCGTCCCGCACGCCGCCGCGGAGCCCGCGCGACGGCGACGGCCGGCCTCTACGCTGAGGACGTCCCCGCCGCCGACCCGGACCCGCACATGACCTCGGGCAGACCCACGCCATGACCGCTGACACCTGGGCCGACATCGGCCTCGTCCTGCTGTTCATCCTCGTCGGCGGCGTGTTCGCCGGCACCGAGCTCGCGCTGGTGTCGCTGCGCGAGTCGCAGCTCGGCCAGCTCGAGAAGCAGGGCACCCGTGGCGTGCGCGTCGCGGCGGTCGCGCGGAACCCCAACCGGTTCCTCGCCGCGGTGCAGATCGGCGTGACGGTCGCGGGGTTCTTCTCGGCCGCGTTCGGGGCGTCGTCGCTCGCGCCGGCCGTCGCGCCGGTGCTCGTGTCGCTGGGGCTGCCGCGGGGCACGGCCGAGGGCGTCGCGCTGATCGCCCTCACGCTCGTCATCGCGTACCTGTCGCTCGTGCTGGGCGAGCTGGTGCCCAAGCGCATCGCGATGCAGCAGGCCGCGCGCGTGTCGCTGTGGGTGGGACCGCCGCTCGACCGGTTCGCGGTGCTCATGACGCCGGTGATCTGGCTGCTCTCGAAGTCCACCAACGGTGTCGTCCGGCTGCTCGGCTTCGACCCGGCCGCGACGAGCGACCAGATCACCGACGAGGAGCTGCGCGACCTCGTGCGCTCGCACCCCGACCTGCCGGAGGACGAGCGGCGCCTCATCGACGACGTGTTCGACGTCGGCGACCGCTCGCTCGTCGAGGTCATGCGCCCGCGCGCCGACGTGACGTTCCTCGCCGCCGACGCGCCGATCGCCGAGGCCGCGCGGCTCGTCGGGACGCTGCCGTACTCGCGGTACCCCGTGACGGGCGAGGACTTCGACGACATCGTCGGGTTCGTGCACGTGCGCGACCTGCTCGCGCCCGTCGCGCGTGCCGTGCGCGAGGCCGAGGAGGACCCCGACACGCACGGGCGCGAGGGCGTGGTCGAGGCGATCGTCGAGGTCGCCGGCACGACGGTGGGCGACGTGACGCGGCCGATCGTGTCGCTGCCGGGCACCAACGCGGTCCTGCCGACGCTGTCGACGATGCGTCGCACGGGTGCGCACATCGCGGTCGTCGTGGACGAGTACGGCGGCACCGACGGCATCGTGACGCTCGAGGACCTGCTGGAGGAGCTGGTCGGCGACATCGTCGACGAGTACGACCCCGTGCCGGTGCGCGTGACGGGCGCCGCGGAGGTCGACGCGGGGCTGACGCTCGAGGAGTTCGCGGACCGCACGGGCGTCGCGCTGCCCGAGGGGCCGTACGAGACGGTCGCGGGGTACCTGCTGGCGCGGTTCGGGCGCATCCCGGCCGCCGGCGACGCGGTCGAGGTCGCGCCCGAGGGCGAGGGTGACGACGCGGCGGACGACGCGCCGCCGGTGCTGCTGCGCGTGCGGGTGGTCGACCGGCGCCGCATCACGCGCGTGCGCGTCGAGCGCGGTGCGGCGCCCGTCACCGAGGGCGGGACGGGCGGGGCGGGCGCCGCCGCCGACGACGGCGCCCGCGACCGGCGACCCGGGACCTGAGGCCCATCGCGACGGGCCGCGCGCGTGCTCGGTGTGCGCGGTATCACCGGCCCCGGAGGGCGCGTGGGAGCGCGTGCACGTCTACCGTATGAGGTATGCCTCAGTCGCCCTCCGCGTCCGTCGACGCCGCCCGCCCGTCCGGCGAGCTCATGCCGGCGCCCGCCGGCAAGCCCCGCAAGGTGCCGCGCGTCCTGGTCCTCGGCGGCGGCACGGTGGGCCTGTACTCGGCCCGTCGGCTGCGCCGTCGTCTCGGCAAGCGCGAGGCGGCCATCGTCGTCGTCGACCCGCGCCCGTACATGACGTACGCGCCGTTCCTGCCGGAGGCGGCCGCCGGGTCCATCGACCCCCGCAACGTCGTCGCCCCGCACCGTCGCGCGCTCAAGGGCGTCGACGTGCTGCAGGGTCACGTCACGCACATCGAGCACGCGAACCGCCGCGTGCAGATCACGCCCATCGAGGGCGAGCCGTACTGGGTGACGTACGACCACCTGGTCGTCGGCCTCGGCTCGGTCGCGCGCACGCTGCCGATCCCCGGCCTCGCCGAGGTCGCGATCGGCTTCAAGAACGTCGAGGAGGCCATCGCGGTCCGCAACCACGTGCTGGGCCGCATCGACGTCGCGGCGTCCACGTGGGACCCGGAGCTGCGGCGGCGCATGCTGACCTTCGTGTTCGTCGGCGGCGGCTTCGCGGGCGTCGAGGCGCTCGGCGAGGTCGAGGACATGGCGCGCTACGCGGTGCGCAAGTACAAGCAGATCGAGCAGGACGAGCTGCGCTTCGTGCTCGTCGAGGGCAGCCCGCGCATCCTCCCCGAGGTGAGCGAGGAGCTGGGCGGCTACACGCTCGAGCAGCTCCGCAAGCGCGACATCGAGATCTTCCTGTCGACGTTCCTGTCGTCCTGCGTCGACGGGCACATCGTGCTGTCGAACGGCACCGAGTTCGACGCCGAGACGGTCGTGTGGACGGCGGGCGTCAAGGCCAACCCGGTGCTGCAGGAGTCGGACCTGCCGCTGGACAAGATGGGCCGCGTCATCTGCAACGCCGAGCTGCAGGTGACCACCGAGGACGGCACGGTCGTGGCCGACGCGTGGTCGGCGGGCGACTGCGCCGCGGTGCCCGACCTGTACAACCCGGGCAAGTTCTGCCCGCCCAACGCGCAGCACGCGCTGCGGCAGGGCAACCACATCGGCGACAACCTCGCCGTCGTGCTCCGCTCGGGCCGCCCGACGCCGTACAAGCACAAGAACGTCGGCGCGGTCGCGTCGCTCGGCATGTACAAGGGTGTCGCGCAGATGTTCGGCCGCATCAAGGTCCGCGGCTTCCTGGCGTGGGTCCTGCACCGCACGTACCACGTGTTCGCGATGCCGACGTTCAACCGCAAGCTGCGGATCGCCGCGGGCTGGACCGGGTCGGTGCTGCTGCGCCGCGAGGTCGTCGCGCTGGGGTCGCTGCACGACCCGCGCGCCGAGTTCCGCGCCGCGTCGGTGCCGCCGAAGCCCAAGGTCGAGCAGAGCGCGCAGGGCACGGCCCCGACCGACGGCGCCACCGCGGCGCCCTCGTTGCCGCCGTCCAAGGCCGAGAAGGGCTCCCCGGCGGAGAAGGGCGACGCGCACGCGTCCTGACGCCCGCCCGCCGCCGACGCCCCCGCGACCCGCCGTGGTCGCGGGGGCGTCGTGCGTCCCGGGTCCCGTGCCGCACGTGGGGCCCGCGCGCTGGCAGGATGACGGGCGCGCCCCCGTAGCCCAACCGGCAGAGGCAACCGGCTTAAACCCGGTCCAGTCCGGGTTCGAACCCCGGCGGGGGCACCCGACGCCCGAGGCTCGAGCCGCGCGGAGCCCGCGAGGTGACGCACCTCGAAGTGCCTTTTGTACGCGCCCTCGAACGCACGCATCATGGCGTTACGCACCGACAGTGCGGCATGACGAGGGGAGTGGCAGATGCGTGAGCAGGACCGGCCCGTGGTCGTCGAGGTGTGGACCGACCTGGGGTGCCCGTGGTGCTACGTCGGGAAGCACCGGCTCCAGGCCGCGATCGAGCGACGGCCGGACGCCGACCGCTTCGAGGTCAGGCTCCGGTCGTTCGAGCTGAACCCCGGCTCACCCCGTGAGCCGGAGACCATCGAGAGCGCCTTCATCCGCTCCCACGGCGGTGACGCGACGGTGGTGCGCGACGCCGAGCGGCGCATCCAGGCGCTCGCGCGGAGCGAGGGCCTGGAGTTCTCGCTCGACCGCCTCAACGCCAACACGTTCGACGTCCACCGCGTGCTGCACCTCGCGAACGAGCAGGGCTTGGGGACGGCCTTCTTCTCGGCGCTGCAGGACCGGTTCTTCGCCGGGACGGTCGACCCGTTCGACCCCGACGCGCTCGTGCACGTGGCCGAGTCGGTCGGCCTGGACGGCGACCGCGTGCGGCAGGTCCTCGCGGGTACGGAGTACGCCGCGGACGTGCACGCGGACCGCGCCGAGGGTGCGGCGCTGGGCCTGACGGGCGTGCCGTTCGTGGTCGTCGACCGGCAGGTCGCGGTGCCCGGCGCGCAGTCCGTCGAGACGTACGGGCAGGTCCTCGACCAGGTCGCCGCGAAGGTCGACGTCCGTGGCTGAGCCGGTGCGCCCGCTGCTCGTGGTCGCGGGAGAGCCCGCGGGGATGTGCGACCCCGAGGCGGGCGCCTGCGCGCTCCCGGCCCGGCCGGACGAGCCGTCCGGTGCCGACGCCCCGAGCGGTCCGGGTGCGTCGGCCGGCGGCGAGCGGCCCGTCGGGGTCAACCCGCCCGCGTAGCCGCCCGCCCCACGCCCGTGGTCGCGTGCGCGCGGCGGTGCGCCGCGATCGTGCCGTGGTGCTCGGCGGCCCACCCCGCCAAGGACATGACGGCCGCCAGGAGCGACCGGCCGAGGTCCGTGAGCTCGTAGACCACGCGCGGCGGCACCTCGGGGTACGCGGTCCGGGTCACGAGGCCGTCGCGCTCGAGCTCCTTGAGCGTCACGGTCAGCATCCGCTGCGAGATCCCGGGAACGCTCGCCTGGAGGTCCGAGTACCGCAGCGGGCCCGCGCCCAGCGTGCTGACGACCAGGACCGTCCACTTGTCACCGATCCGGTCCAGCACCTCCCGGATGAAAGCGCTGTCCTCCGGCCACGCCGTGCACGGGCCCGCGATCGTCCGCTGCGTCGCCATCCCCATCCCTACCTACCGATCCGACCGTTACCGCACCAACAGTAACTCTTACGACACCACAGGAGAACCCCCCCCATGAGCACCCTGCTCGTGCTGGGCGGCAGCGGCCGCACCGGCATCCACGTCCTGTCCCACGCCGCCGCCCGCGGGCACCGGGTCCGCGCCCTGGTCCGTGACCCTGCCGCGCTCGACGCACCCGCCGGCGTCGAGCTGGTCGCGGGCACGCCGGCCGACATCGACGACATCCGCCGGGCGGCGGAAGGCGCCGAGGCCGTCATCAGCGTGCTGAACAACGCCCGCGCGTCGGACAACCCGTGGGCCAGGCCCGTGAGCCCGCCGCACTTCATGACCGACGCCGCGCGCGCCACCCTGGCGGTGATGACCGAGCAGGGCATCACGCGCTTCGTGGCGACCTCCACCCAGGGCGTCGCCGAGGACCGCGCGCACCTCAACCCGGTCATGCGGGGGCTCATCGCGATCTCGAACATCAAGGCCGGCTTCGAGGACCACGCCGGCGTCGACGCGCTGCTGCGGGCGTCCGACGTCGACTGGACGCTGGCCCGCGCCGTCGCGCTCTCCGACAAGCCCGCGCGGGGGCCCCTGCGCGCCGCCGTGCGGGGTGCCGAGAAGCCCGCGACGTTCGTCGACCGCCGGGACCTCGCCGGGTTCCTCGTCGACGTCGTCGAGCAGGGCACCTGGGTCCGTCAGGCCCCGCTGGTCTGGAGCGCCCGAGGCTGACCGCTCCGCCGGGGCCGCCGTCCGTGACCACCCGGCGCGGCGGCCGCCCCAGCCCTGGAGGAATTTCGGAATTCCGTGATTCCGGTAGCCTGGGTGCATGGACGACCTGCTCGCGCGCGTGGCCGCGCTCGAGGAGCGCGTCGCCGCGCTCGAAGCCGCGCCCACGACGACGACCCCGCCCCTCGACACCGACGCCGACGACCGGTTCTGGGCGCTCACGGGCCTCACGGCCCGCGTCGACCGCCCCGCGTCGAGCGGCGCGGTCATGATGGTCGGCGACGTCCGCACGCCCGCGGGCGACGAGGCCCGGTGGCAGTACGCGCTGACCACCGACGACCTGCTCGCCGCCGACTGGTCCGACCTCGCGCCCGTGCTCGCGGCGCTCGGGCACCCCGTGCGGCTCGCGCTGCTGCGCGCGGTCCTCGACGGCGCCCGCACGGCGCGCGAGCTCGCCGACGCGGTCGACGTGGGCTCGACCGGTCAGGTGTACCACCACCTGCGCCAGCTCCAGGCGGCCGGCTGGCTGCGCGCGGCGGCCGGCGGCGAGCACGTCGTGCCCGCCGAGCGGCTCGTCCCGCTGCTCACGACCCTGCTGGCGGCGGTCCGATGAGCGCCGCACCGCCGACCGGGGCCGGGTCGCGTCCCGAGCCCCGCTCCGAGTCCCGCACTGCGCCGCTCGACGGGCCTCGACGCGCCGTCGCGGGGCTCATGCCCGTGTGGTTCTGGGGCGTCCTCGCCTGGATCGTCGTCGGCCGCGTGCTCGACCCGCACCCGGTGGTGTGGTTCGCGGGCGCCGCGGTCCTCGTGGGTCTGTCGTTCGTCCGGCCGCCACGCGTCGAGCGCGACCCCGTCGAGGTCGCGTCACCGCTGCGGGGCCGCTGGACCGTCGTCAACAGCCCGGCCGACCAGGTGCCGAGCCACGGCATCCGGGCCTACGGCCAGACGTACGCGATCGACGTGCTGCTGCCCAGCCCGCCGGGGACGCCCGCGACCGTCCCGTGGCGCGGTGGCTTCCCCCGGCCCGAGACGTTCCCCTCGTTCGGCCGTCCCGTGCACGCGGTCGCCGACGGCACGGTCGTGCGCGTGGTCGACGGCCGGCGCGACCACCGGGGCCGCACGTCCTGGCCCGCGCTCGCGTACCTCATGACCGTCGAGGCGACGCGCGACCTCGGCGGCCCCTCGGCCGTCGTCGGCAACCACGTGGTGCTCGACCACGGCGACGGCGTGTTCTCGCTGGTCGCGCACCTGCGACGCGGCAGCGCACGCGTGCGGCCCGGGCAGCGCGTCGCCGCCGGGGACGTGCTGGGCGAGGTCGGCAACTCCGGCAACTCGAGCGAGCCGCACCTGCACGTGCAGCTCATGGACCGCCCCCAGCCGCTGCGCGCGGCCGGCATCCCGTTCCGGTGGCGCGACGCGCGCGTGCTGCCCGACGTCACCGACCCGTCCCGCGCGACGACCGTCCGCACCGAGATCACGCCCGGCCTCCCGGCCGCGGGGCAGGTCGTCGAGATGTGAGGTGCGCCGATCCCGGGGCGGTCACGGGCGGAGGCGGCGCGGCTGCGAGTGACGCGGGTCGGGGTTGACGCGGATCGGACGCGACCCGGCTCGGCCCGGAGGGTCAAGATCAGACGCGACCTGGCCCGGCGCCGTCGTCGCCGGCCGCTCCGTGCGGGCCGGGCGAGCCCTGCTCACCGCCGGTCGTCTCGGACGTGCCGGCCGCGCTCTGCTCGCGGGCGCGCAGCTGCGCCTCCCAGTCGCGCAGCATCTGCTCGTGCAGCTCGTCCGACCGTCGCTCCTCGGCGCGCCGCCGCTCCTCCGCGGCCGCGTCGTCGCCGTACCGGCGGGGCCGCTCGTGCTCCGGGAAGCCGACGGTCGCCGTCGAGGGCCACGGCACGTGCGTGCGCGGGGTGAGCGGCCGTCCCGCGACGAGCCACGCCACGCCCCCGGCGATCGGCAGCACGACGATGAGGACGACCCACCAGCCCTTCGACAGGTTGCGCACGCGGTCGGGGTCGGACTGGAGGCAGTCGATCAGGCAGTACACGAGCAGGGCGACCTGGACGATCACGGGCAGGGCGCGCAGCATCGAGGCCTCCTGGCAGGTGTCACGGGAAGCAGCACCGTAGCGCCCCGGTGGGGGCGGCGTCCGGCGTACGGCGGCTCGCCCGCGCTGCTCGACCGGTGCCCGGCACCGCGAGTGCGGTACTCGTCCGCCGAGCGCGGTGGACACGTGTGCCGCACTCGGGGAACGTGTGCCGCACTCGCGGTCCGGTCCGGTCTTGGCCGATCCGGTCCCGACGGGCGGTGGGTGTACCGCGCTCGGCGGTCCGTTCCCGGTCCGGGTGGGGCGGGTGCCTCAGGCGAGTCCCGCGGCCGCCTCCGCGGCCTCGATCTGCGCGTTCCACGCGCGCTTGCCCGCGCGCCACCCCTCGTCGTCGGCACCGAGGCGCCAGTAGCCGGAGATCGACAGGTCCTCGCGCGCGACGCCGCGCTCGGTGCGCAGGTAGGCGCGCAGGTCCTTGACCGCGCCCGCCTCGCCGTGCACGAACGCGCCGACCCGGCCGGCGGGCCAGGCCCAGGCCCGGACGGCGGCCGGCAGCGTCGAGCCCGCGGGGGCGTCGCCGTGGTGCAGCCACGTGACGGTGACGCCCGCGGGCGCGTCGAGGGCGATCTCGTCGTCCGGGCCGTGCACCTCGACGAACGCGGTGCCGACCGCGTCGCGCGGCAGCCGCTCGAGGCCGACGGCCACGGCCGGCAGCGCGCTCGCGTCGCCGACCAGCAGGTGCGCGTCGACGCCGGGGCGCGGGTCCCAGGCACCCCCAGGGCCGTGGACGAGAACACGGTCGCCGGGGACGGCCGCGGCCGCCCAGGGCCCGGCGAGGCCCTCGTCGCCGTGCACGACGAGGTCGACGGTCAGCTCGTGCGCGGCGGCGTCCCACGCGCGGACCGTGTACGCGCGCTGCCGGGGCTGGACGCCCGCGGGCAGCAGCGCACGCAGCCCCGCGAGGTCGACCCGGCCGTCCGGGGCGAGCGGGCAGTCGTCGAGCACGCCCGCGGGCACGAAGCCGAGCTTGACGTAGGAGTCCGCGCACGTCGGCGCCGTCAGCGGGCGCAGCGACGGCCCGCCGAGCACGACGCGCACGAGGTGCGGCGTGAGCCGTTCCGTCCGCACCACCTCGCCCAGGACGGGCGCGGGGCGCCCGGTCGGGGCGACGGGCAGGGCGGCCAGGCCGGTGGTGCTCATGAGGCGAGCCTAACCTCGGGCGTCGCCCGCACCTGGCGGTCGGCGTCGGGTGTGAGGCGGACCACGTCACCGCGTCAGGAACCCCTCGCCCGGGGCGGCCGTTGCCCAGACTGGTGCCGACGTCCCTGCACCGCCGTACCCTCGACGTGCCCGCGCCGTCGACGTCCCCGCCGGCCCGCCGGCGAGCCCCGGAGGAACCGTGTCCCGCCTCGCCCGGCTGTCCCTGGCCAACCGCTCCGTCGTCGCGCTGGTCACCGTGGCCATCGCGGTGTTCGGGTGGTTCAGCCTCGGCTCCCTCAAGCAGGAGCTCATCCCGTCGCTGCAGATCCCGACCGCCGTGGTCGTCGCGGTCGACCCGGGCTCGTCGCCGGACCTCGTCGAGCAGCAGCTCACGGAGCCGATCGAGCAGGCGCTGTCGTCCGTCGACGACGTCGAGTCGGTGACCTCGACGTCCGCCACCTCGGTGTCCACGACGACCGTGCAGCTCACGTACGGCGTCGACGTCGACGCCCGCGCGCAGGAGATCCAGCGCGCGGTCGACCGCATCCGCTCGTCCCTGCCCGACGGCGTCGAGCCCAGCGTCTTCACGGGGTCGATCGACGACCTCCCGGTCGTGCAGCTCGCGGTCGCCGGCACGCCCGACGACGTGCGCGAGGGCGAGGACCCGCAGGCCGCGCTCGCGCGCGTCGTGCAGGACGTCGTCGCGCCGCGCCTCGAGCAGGTGCCGGGTGTGCGCGACGTCGCCGTGACGGGCGTCGCCGAGCAGGCCGTGACGATCACGCTCGACCTGCCCGCGCTCACCGCCGTGGGGCTGTCGCCCACGGCCGTGCAGACCGTGCTGCAGGACAACGGGGTCGTGCTGCCCACCGGCACGGTCGACGACGGCGACCGCACGCTCTCGGTGCAGGCGGGCTCGCCGATCACGTCGGTCGACGACCTGCGCGCGCTGCCGCTGCTCGGCGCCGCCGGGCCGGTGACCCTGGGCGACGTCGCGGACGTCGTGGTCGCGCCCGTGCCCGCCACGAGCTTCTCGCGCCTCGACGGCGAGCCCGCGCTCGCGGTCGCGCTCACCAAGACCCCGGCCGGCAACACCGTCGACGTGTCGCACGGCGCGCAGCAGGCCGTCGACGACCTGCGCGCGCAGCTCGGCGACGGCGTCGACGTCGCGGTCGTGTTCGACCAGGCGCCGTTCATCGAGGAGTCCATCGAGGGCCTGGCCACCGAGGGCGGGCTCGGGCTGCTGTTCGCGGTCGTCGTCATCCTGCTGTTCCTCGCGTCGCTGCGCTCGACCCTGGTGTCGGCGGTGTCGATCCCGCTGTCGCTGCTCGTCACGTTCATCGGGCTGCGCCTGACCGGCTACTCGCTCAACATCCTCACGCTCGGCGCGATGACCATCGCGATCGGGCGCGTGGTCGACGACTCGATCGTCGTCATCGAGAACATCAAGCGGCACCTGTCGTACGGCGAGCCCAAGCGCGACGCGATCGTCACGGCCGTGCGCGAGGTCGCCGCGGCGATCACGGCCTCGACCGTCGCGACGATCGCCGTCTTCCTGCCGATCGGCCTGGTCGGCGGCATGGTCGGCGAGCTGTTCCGGCCCTTCGCGTTCACCACGGCCATCGCGCTCGCGGCGTCGCTGCTCGTGTCGCTGACGATCGTGCCGGTGCTCGCGTACTGGTTCGTGCGCGCCGACGCGGCCGACCCGGCGCAGGCCGAGCGCGTGCGCGCCGAGGCCGAGGCCAAGGAGCGCCGCTCGTGGATGCAGCGCGGGTACCTCGCGACGCTGCGCGGCGCGCTCGCGCACCCCGTCGTGACGATCGTCGCCGCGCTCGTGGTGTTCGGCGGCACGCTCGGGCTCGCGACCCGGCTCGAGACGAACTTCCTCGGCGACGCCGGGCAGGACACCCTCACGGTCACGCAGACGTTCCCGCCGGCCACGTCGCTCGAGGCGCAGGACGCCGCGGCGCGCGTCGTCGAGGACGCGCTGGCCGACGTCGACGGCGTCGAGACCGTGCAGACCACGGTCGGCTCGGCGGGCGGGATCGAGGCCGCGTTCTCGGGTGGCGGCGCGCTGCGCGCGACGTTCGCGCTGACCCTCGACGCCGGCTCCGACAACGCCGCGGTCACGGACGACGTGCGCGCGGCCGTCGCCGACCTGCCCGACGGCACCCCCGGCGACGTCGTCGTGGCCGGCGCCGACGCGGCGTTCGGGTCCTCGACCGTCGACGTGGTCGTGCAGTCCGACGACCCCGACGAGCTCGCGGGGCTCGCGGACCGCGTGCGGGACGTCGTCGCGGGCGTCGAGGGCACCACCGACGTGACGAACGACCTCGCCGCCGACCAGCCGACCGTGCAGGTCACGGTCGACCGTGCGGCGGCCGCCGCGGCCGGGCTCACGGAGACCCAGGTGGTCGGCACCGTCGCGGGGCTCATGTCGCCGCAGCCCGTCGGCACGGTCGACCTGGGTGCGGGCCCGCTCGACGTCACGGTCGTGACCCTGCCCGCGCCGGCGAGCGTCGCCGAGCTCGAGCAGCTCGTGCTGCCCACGCCCACGGGGGTCGTGCCGCTGACGGCCGTCGCGAGCGTCGCGCAGGTCGAGGTGCCGGTGTCCACGACCCGCATCGACGGCGAGCGCGCCGCGACCGTGTCGGCGACCCCGGCGGACCAGGACCTCGGTGCGCTCACGCAGCGCCTGACCGCCGCGCTCGAGGACGTCGACGTGCCCGCGGGCGCGAGCGTCGAGGTCGGCGGCGTCGCGGCCGACCAGGCCGACGCGTTCTCCGACCTCGGGCTCGCGCTGCTGATCGCGATCGCGATCGTCTACGTGGTCATGGTCGCGACGTTCCGGTCGCTGCTGCAGCCCGTGATCCTCATGGTGTCGGTGCCGTTCGCGGCGACCGGTGCGCTCGTGGGGTTGCTCGTCACGGGCACGCCGCTGGGCGTCCCGGCGCTGATCGGCGTGCTCATGCTCATCGGCGTCGTCGTCACCAACGCGATCGTGCTGGTCGACCTCGTCAACCAGTACCGCGAGCGGGGGCGCGACCTCGACGAGGCCGTGACCGAGGGCGCCCGCAAGCGTCTGCGGCCCATCGTCATGACCGCGGCGGCGACGATCTTCGCGCTCGTGCCGATGGCGCTCGGCCTGACCGGCGGTGGCGTGTTCATCTCGCGGCCGCTCGCGATCGTCGTCATCGGCGGCCTGTTCACCTCGACCCTGCTGACGCTCGTGCTCGTGCCGGTGCTCTACACGCTCGTCGAGCGCGCGCGGCTGCGGGCGGGTGCGCGCCGGGCGGCGCGTCGCGAGGCGCGGGCCGGGGCCGAGGGCACGCACGGCGCGCACGCGGCCTGACGGTCTCGCGGTCCCGACTCAGACGTCCCCGGACGCACGAACGCGGCGCACCGCCGTCCCCCTCCAGGACGGTGGTGCGCCGCGTCGGTGTCGCGCGGACGCCCCCTCAGGCGTCGCGCGTGCGCAGCCGCACGGCCGCCAGGGCGACCAGCAGCACGACCCACCCGACCAGCACCGCGTACCCCTCCCAGGGGCTGAGGTTCACGGCCTGCCGGGACATCTCCCCGGCCATGTCGAGGTACTCCTGGGGCGACGTGACACGCGCGCCGGCCGACGCGGGCAGGAACGGGCGCACCCACTCGAGAGGCTTCCACGGGACGGCGGCGAGCACGTTCTCGATGACGAGGACGAACCCGATGACGATGGTGATCGTCGCCGCGGTGTTGCGCACCAGCGCACCGAGCGCGAACCCGAGCAGCGCGACCGTGGCGATGTAGAGCGGCGTGGCCGCCACGACGCGCAGCATCTCCGGGTCGGACCAGTCGGGCCGCATCGCGGGCTGGATGGCGCCCGCGAGCAGAAGCTGCAGCCCCGTGCCGACAGCCGCGGTGACGAACGAGACGACCAGCACGACGAGCCCCTTGGCCCACAGCACCGGCAGGCGCGTCGGCACCGCCGTGAGCGTCGAGCGGATCTGCCCGGTGCCGTACTCGCCGGTGACCACGAGCGCCGCGACGACCACGAGCGTCAGAGAAGCGAACATCTGCGCGGGTCCGAGGGCAGCGTAGACGACCGAGGCGGAGCCGGCAGCGGGCTCCTCGCCGTTGACGCCCATCATCGAGAAGGCGGCGGCCATGGCCCACGCGAGCAGCAGCATCACGACGAAGGTGATGCCGATGACCCAGTACGTCGAGCGGACCGTCCAGAGCTTGATCCACTCCGAGCGCACGACGCGCGGGAACGACACGCGGGCTGCCGGCGTGCGGGTGCGGGCGGGTGCGGGGGAGGTGGCGGTGGCGCTCATCGCGGGGTCTCCGTGGTCGCGGGGCCGGCGGGGGCGACGGCCGGGGCGGGGGCGCCCTCGACGCCCGAGCGGTACTCGACCGCGTCGGACGTGAGCGCCATGTAGGCCTGCTCGAGCGAGCCGGTGACGGGCGTCAGCTCGTGCAGCACGTAGCGCGAGGCCGCGGCGAGCTCGCCGATCTCGGCCGCGGACGGGCCGTGCACCTCGATGAGGCCGGGCTCGATCGCGTCGACCGTGGCCTGCGGTCCGGACAGCGCGGCGGCCAGCTCGGACGCGTGCGGGCTGCGCACGCGCACGGTCGTCGTCGTGGCACGGGAGACGATCTCGCTCACGGGGCCGGCGGCGACGATCTTGCCGCGGCCGATCACGAGCAGGTCGTCGGCGGTGACCGCGACCTCGCTCATGAGGTGCGACGACAGGAAGACCGTGCGGCCCTCCGAGGCGAGGTGCTTGGCCAGGCCGCGCACCCACGCGACGCCCTCGGGGTCGAGGCCGTTGACGGGCTCGTCGAGGATGAGCGTGTGCGGGTCGCCGAGCAGCGCGGCGGCGATGCCGAGGCGCTGGCCCATGCCGAGCGAGAAGCCCTTGACGCGCTTCTTCGCGACGGCGGACAGGCCGGCGAGCTCGATGACCTCGTCGACGCGCTTGTTCCCGATGCCGTGCGTCGCGCCCAGCGCCCGCAGGTGCTGGCGCGCCGAGCGGCCTGGGTGCACCGCCTTCGCCTCGAGCAGCGCGCCGACCTCGGTCAGCGGCGCGGCCGAGCGCGCGAACGGCTTGCCCTGCACCGTGACGGTGCCGGCCGTCGGCTTGTCGAGCCCGACGATCATGCGCATCGTGGTCGACTTGCCCGCGCCGTTGGGCCCGAGGAAGCCGGTCACGCGGCCGGGCCTCACCGTGAAGCTGATGCCGTCGACGGCGGTCTTGCTGCCGTACCTCTTGGTCAGTCCGTGCGCCTCGATCATCACGTCCCCTGGGTTCGCGTTGTGCTCACGGCGACGACGCTATGCCCGCGAGGGGTCGCGGCGGCACCGTCCGGCGACCGATCTGGGCCCCCGGGCCTCATCCGCGAGAACGAGTCCCGACGTCGCAGGTCGCAGGATCCGCGCGCCGCACGTCCTTCTCCCGCCCGGTGGGGAACGCGCGGGACCCCGGTTACGTTGTGATCCACGTCGACAGAACTTCCCCGGCCGGCCACGACCAGGAGAGCCGCATGACCAACCCCGTCTTCAGCAACAGTCCCGTGTTCGGGGACCCGCGCCAGCAGCGCGGCCGCCAGCAGGGCGGCGTCCAGCAGGCGCCCGCGTGGGGCACGCCCGGCGCGCAGGCCGCCGACGCCGTCACGCTCGAGCAGATGTACGACGCGCCCACCGCGACCCCGCGTGACACGGGCCGCCTCACGTACGACGACGTCATCGTCAAGACGGGCGGGCTGCTCGCGCTGCTCGTCGTGGTCGGCGCCGCGACGTGGACCCTGGCACCCGGTCTGTGGATCGTCGGCGCGCTCGCGGGCCTCGTGCTCGGGCTCGTCAACGCGTTCAAGAAGAACCCGAGCCCGGTGCTCATCACGCTGTACACGGTCGCGCAGGGCATGTTCCTGGGCGGCATCAGCGCCGTCTACGAGACCCGTTACGACGGGATCGTCGGGCAGGCCGTGCTCGCGACGCTGTCGGTGTTCGCGGTGTCGCTGTTCCTGTTCCGCTCGGGCAAGGTGCGCGTCACGCCCAAGTTCCAGCGCGCGGTGCTCATCGGCATCGCGGGGTACCTCGTGTACTCGCTGCTGAACCTCGGCCTCATGCTCTTCGGCGTGGGTGACGGCATGTACGGCCCGCTGCGCTCGGGTTTGCTCGGCGTGGGCATCGGCCTGCTGGCCGTCGGCCTCGCGGCCGCGAGTCTGATCATGGACTTCGACGCGATCAAGCGCGGCGTCGACCAGGGCGCACCCGCGAAGATGGCGTGGTCGGCCGCGTTCGGCCTCATCGTCACGCTCGTCTGGCTGTACCTCGAGCTGCTGCGCCTGCTGGCGATCCTCCGCGGCGACTGACACGCGGACAGCGTGGGTACGACGACGCCCCGACGACTTCCGGGTCGGCGGGGCGTCGTCACGTCGTGGGCACGTCCGTGCGTGCCTCTCCAGGCGCGTCAGGGGTGCGTCAGGGGCCCGAGGGCGTCCCGCACTCGCTGCAGAACTTCGCCGTCACGGGGTTGGTCGCGGAGCACGACGTGCACGTGCGCTCGGCCGCGAGCGACCCGCCGCACTCCTGGCAGAACTTGCCGCCGCCCGACTGCGCGCCGCACGACGGGCAGCGCGCGATCGACTGCGTGCGCAGGTCCATGCCGGCGGTGAGGTCGGTCGTCGCGAGCCGCTCGGTGATCTGCGAGCGACGCGCCTCGGCCTGCAGCTGCGCGAGCTGCTCGGACAGCACGGGCGAGCAGCGCACGCACTGCCCGATCTCGTCGTTCCAGCACACGTCGCCGCACACCCAGTCGCCGCAGCCGCGGCACTGGTGGAAACGGTCCGCGATCTGCCCGACGGCCTGCCGCATCGCACGGTCCTTGGCCGCGGAGTTCGTGCCCCGGTCGAGCAGGCTGTCGGCCGCGCTGCTGAGCTGCGAGAACCGCCCGCCCAGCAGGTTGCCCAGGCCTCGGGCCAGGCTCTGACCCGTCTCGCGCAGGTCGCGCTGGAACGCCGAGCGGTACCCGTTGCCGCAGCGCTCGCAGCGGAACTCGAACTGGTACCCGTCGGCGTTGGACAGGTCCCGCACGTTGTCGGTGAACGGCACTGCCTCGGTCACGTTCGCTCCTCGTCGGCGGTGGACCCGCCCACCCGTTCTTGACGCGCCTACCGCGCTCGGCGAGATTAACCGACGGATCGTCACGTCCCCGCCAGGTCACCCGCACGGAGGAACCTTCCGCATGCGCCCGTCCCGCACGTCCCCCGTGCTCGCCCTCCTGCTGCTGCTCACCGCGTGCGCGAGCGGTGCGCCCGGTGCGTCGCCGAGCACGTCCACGCCCGCCGCCGGCGGCGGGCCCGGGGCCTCGCCCGCGGCGTCCCCCGAGCCGCCCGCCGGGCCCGTCGTGCCCGCGTCGTGCGCCGCGATCACGCTGGAGACGGGGGCGCAGATCGCGAGCGCCGACCTCGCCGCGTGCCTCACGGACTTCGTCCGCGCCGCCGGCAGCGGCCGCTTCGAGATCCACCAGGCCGACCACGTGGCCGACCAGCGCTGGGCGCTCGTCGACGGCGGGCTCTACGCGATCGGGACGCGCGACGGCGCGCCCACCGTCGCCGTCACGCCCGACACCGGGTGGCTGTCGACCGACGGCGCGTGGGTGCAGGCCGACCCGGGCGGGTCGACCGAGCAGATGCTCGCGGCCGACGGCGTCGAGCTCTACCGCGCCACGAGCTCGCCCGAGATGACCTACGCGATGATCACGGCGGCCCCTGGGTTCACCGTGGGGGAGCGCACCGAGGTCGAGCTCGCCGACGGCACGACGACGACGCTGTGGCCGATCCGCGCCGACGCCCCGTTCCAGCCGGTCGCCGCGATCCCCGCGACCACCACCGAGCTCGTCGTCTGGACCGACGTCGCCGGCCCGACCGTCCGCATGGACGTCACGGGCGACGCCGTGGGCGGCGACGGGCAGACGTACTCGGGCACCGCGACGACGTTCTTCTCGCAGTGGGGCCAGGGCGTGGACCTCGCGGAGGTCGAGGAGCTGGTCGGCGCACCCCTGCCGCTCCCGGGACGATGAGAGGATCGGGCGCGTGAAGTACGCCCAGCACATCTCCGAGCTCGTCGGCGGCACCCCGCTCGTGCGGCTCTCGTCCGTGACCACCGGCCTGACCGCCACCATCCTGGCGAAGGTCGAGTACCTGAACCCCGGCGGGTCGGTGAAGGACCGCATCGCGCTGCGCATGATCGAGGCCGCCGAGGCCTCGGGCGAGCTGCAGCCGGGCGGCACGATCGTCGAGCCGACGTCGGGCAACACGGGCGTCGGGCTCGCGCTCGTCGCGCAGCGCAAGGGGTACCGCTGCGTGTTCGTCTGCCCCGACAAGGTCAGCCAGGACAAGCGCGACGTGCTGCGCGCGTACGGCGCCGAGGTCGTCGTGACGCCCACTGCCGTGCCGCCCGACCACCCCGACTCGTACTACTCGGTGTCGGACCGCATCGCTGCGCAGACGCCGGGCGCGTGGAAGCCGAACCAGTACGCCAACCCGAACGGGCCGGCGAGCCACTACGCGAGCACGGGCCCCGAGATCTGGGCCGACACCGAGGGGCGGATCACGCACCTCGTCGCGGGCGTCGGCACGGGCGGCACCATCACGGGCACCGGCCGCTACCTGCACGACGCGTCGGCGGACCGCGCGGAGGCCGACGGCGGGCGCGTCGTCGTGGTCGGCGCCGACCCCGCCGGCTCGGTGTACTCGGGCGGCGACGGGCGGCCCTACCTCGTCGAGGGCGTGGGCGAGGACTTCTGGCCGGCCGCGTACGACCCGTCGGTGCCGGACGAGATCGTCGCGGTGTCGGACGCCGACTCGTTCGCGATGACGCGCCGCCTGGCGCGCGAGGAGGGTCTGCTGGTCGGCGGCTCGTGCGGCATGGCCGTCGAGGCGACGCTGCGGCACGCGCGGGCGCTGCAGGAGCGCAACCCGCAGGCCGCGGCCCGCGCGGTGTACGTCGTGATCCTCCCCGACAGCGGCCGCGGGTACATGTCGAAGATCTTCAACGACTCGTGGATGCGCTCGTACGGCTTCCTCGCGGGCGGCGAGGGCGCGACGGTCGCGGACGTGCTGCGCACCAAGGGCGGCGACCTGCCCGCGCTCGTGCACACGCACCCCACCGAGACGGTGCGCGACGCGATCGAGATCCTGCGCGAGTACGGCGTCTCGCAGATGCCCGTGGTCGGCGCCGAGCCGCCCGTGATGATCGGCGAGGTCGCGGGCGCGGTGAGCGAGCGCGAGCTGCTCGACGCGGTGTTCTCGGGCGCCGCGTCGCTCGCGGACCGCGTCGACGCGCACATGTCCGCGCCGCTGCCGCTCATCGGCTCGGGCGAGCCGGTCGACGCCGCGCGTGCCGCGCTCGAGAAGGCCGACGCGCTCATGGTCGTCGACGACGGCCGACCCGTGGGCGTGCTCACGCGCCACGACCTGCTGGGGTTCCTCGCGCGCTGACCGACGGCGCACGTCGGAACCCCGCCGACCTGCGCGGACGGTGCGTCGCCCGGGTGGCGCACCGTCCGCGGCAGCGTGCCGTGGCGCGGCGGGGAAGCGCTTGCGACCGCGCTAGCATCGCTGCGCCGGTCCCGGGTGCCCCCTTCCCGGGCCACTGCCCGGAGGTGCACCCGCGATGGCGCTGTACGACCTGCCCCTGCCCGAGCTCGAGCGCTACCTGCCCGAGCTCGACGAGCCCGCCGACCTCGACGAGTTCTGGGCGACGACGCTCGCGGAGACGCGCGCGTTCGACCTGGACGTGCGCCGCGAGCCGTACGACGCGGGGCTCGTGCTGGTCGACGTCGAGGACGTGACGTTCGCCGGGTTCGGCGGCCACCCCGTCAAGGCGTGGGTGACGCGCCCCGCGGGTTCGGCCACGGACGGGTCGTCGCTGCCCGCGGTCGTCGAGTTCATCGGCTACGGCGGCGGTCGCGGGCGCCCGCACGAGCGGCTCGCGTGGGCCGCGGCGGGCTACGTGCACCTGCTCATGGACACGCGCGGCCAGGGGTCGCGCTGGGGGAGCGGCGGCGACACCCCCGACCCCGTGGGCGCGGGCCCGCAGGTGCCCGGGTTCATGACGCGCGGGATCCTCGACCCGGCGGACCACTACTACCGGCGCGTGTTCACCGACGGCGTGCGCGCGGTCGAGGCCGTGCGGTCGCTGCCGGGCGTCGACCCCGAGCGCGTGGTCGTCACGGGCGGGTCGCAGGGCGGCGGCATCACGCTCGCGGTCGCCGGGCTCACGGAAGGGCTCGCGGGCGTCATGCCCGACGTGCCGTTCCTGTGCCACGTGCCGCGCGCGATCGCGCTGGTCGACACCGACCCGTACCACGAGGTCGTCACGTACCTCGCGGTGCACCGCGACCACAAGGACGCCGCGATGCGCACGCTGTCGTACCTCGACGGCGTGCACCTGGGCCGTCGTGCGACCGCGCCGACGCTGTTCTCGGTCGCGCTGCGCGACCCGATCTGCCCGCCGTCGACCGTGTTCGCGGCGTACAACCACTACGGCACGCTCGCGCCCGAGCGCCCCGCGCAGGCGATCGAGGTCTACGAGTTCAACGAGCACGAGGGCGGGCAGGGCTTCCAGGTCGACGCGCAGCTGCGCTGGCTGCGGGACGTGCTGGCCCGCTGACGCCCGCGCGCGGCGGGCGGGCTCAGGTGCCGTCCGCCGCGCGGCGCAGCCCCGCGACCAGCCCGTCGACGAGGTACGCGAAGCTCGTCCCGACGTCCTCGGTCATGCCGAAGCCGCCCTCGAGCTCGAGCACGACGAACCCGTGCACGCCGGCGCGCACGGCCCGCACGGCGTCGACGCGCCGCTCGGGCGGCACGCCCAGGTCGGCGACGAGGGTCGCGAGGCGGTCGACCGCGCGCAGGCTCGCGGCGTGCACCTCGCCCGCGTCCGCCTGCGACAGCCAGCCGCCCTGCACGGCCTGGTAGCGGCCGGGGCGCCGGCGCGCCCAGGCGCGGATGGCGTGCGCCACGGCCCGCAGGCGCGCGTCGGGGTCGTCGGTGGTGGCGGCGGCCGCCGCGACGACGTCGTCGAGCTCGGGCACCGCCCGCAGTGCGACCTCGCGCCGCAGCCCCGGCAGGCCGTCGACGTGCTTGTAGAGGCTGGGCACCGCGACGCCCGCGCGCGCCGCGACGGCGGCGAGCGACAGCGCCTGCCACGCCTCGGGCCCGCCGGCGTCGACGACCGCGAGGGCGTGCTCGGTGACGGCGGCCCGGTCGAGCCCGGCGCGCGGGCTCACGCGTCGCCGCCCGTCGCCGGGGCCCCGCTCGTGCGCGGCAGGCCCGCGACGAGGTCGACGAGCGCGGGCGCGACGAGGTCGGCGCGCTGGTGCTGCGGGTAGTGGCCCGCCTCGGGCACGAGCAGCCCGGTGACGGCGTCGTGCGGCACGGTCGCGAGCGTCGCGGCGTGCGTGGCCGCGGGGTCCGGCGTCTCGGGGTCGAGGGCGCCGGTGACGACGAGGACGGGGACGCGCACCTGGTCGAGCAGCGTGCGGTGCCCGCCTGCCGTCAGCGCGAGGGCGAGCCGGCGCAGCTGCCCGAGCGCGCCGGGCGTGCGCAGCGCGCGCCGCAGGTCCGTGAGGTGCGCGTCGGTCCAGGTGGCGCGGCGGCCCTTCAGCAGGCTGCCGTAGAACCACGCCCACGCCGCGGCTCCCCACGGGCGCGCCAGCAGCAGGCGGACCTGCGCGGTGACCGCGCGCCCCGCGGGCGCGTCGTTCGCGGCGTACGCGAGCAGCGCGACGCCCCGGACCCGCGCCGGCTCGAGGGCGGCGACGCGTGCGACCGACCCTGCCGCGAAGGACGAGCCGACGAGCACGGCGGGGTGGTCGGCGTCGACGCCCAGCGCGTCGAGCAGCGCCGACACGTCCTGCGCGGTGGGCTCGACGCCGTGACGGGCGAACGCGTGCGTCCCGTCGCCGTGGCCGCGCACGTCGGTGACGACGACGCGGTGGCCGGCGGTCACGAGCGGGTCGACCAGGTCGCGGTAGGAGGACCGCAGGTCGCCCATGCCGGGCACGAGGACGACGGTCGTGCCGCCGTCGGGGCCGTGGACCTCGTAGGAGACGGTGCCCTCGGGCACGGTGAGGAGGTGCGTCATGCGGTAAAGCTAATGCCATTAGCCAACGGTGTCCATCCGCCGAGGGCGAACGGCGCCGCGCACCCCCACCGTGCGCAGGGCAGGATGGGCGGGCACTGTCACCCACCGAAGGAGAAGTCGACATGGCCGCAGCGCTGCCCGAGGTCTCGGGCGCTCCCGGCACCAAGCCCACGCTCACGTTCCCGGACGCGCAGCCGTCGGGTGAGCTCGAGGTCGTGGTGCTCAGCCGCGGCGACGGCGCGCTCGTCGAGGCGGGTCAGGACATCGAGGTGCACTACCTCGGCCAGTCGTGGCAGGGCGGTGTCTTCGACAACTCGTTCGACCGCGGGTCGTCCATCAGCTTCCCGATCGGCGTCGGCGCCGTCATCGCCGGCTGGGACGAGGGCCTCGTCGGCCAGCAGGTCGGCTCGCGCGTGCTGCTCTCGATCCCGTCGCACCTCGCGTACGGCGACCGCGGCGTGCCGCAGGCCGGCATCAAGGGCGGCGACACGCTGGTCTTCGTCGTCGACATCGTCGGCGTCAGCTGACGCGACGTCACCACCGCGCGGCCGGCCCCCACGGGTGCCGGCCGCGCGTGCGTCCGGGCCCGGCCGCGCGCGACGGCACGTCGCGCGTCCGCGTCTCCCGCCGTGGACGCGCCGTGGCCCCGTGCGGCGCGCGCGGCAGGATGCCGCCGTGAGCAGCACCACGAGCCTCGACGTCGACCCCGCCTGGTGGGCCGCGCACTCGGAGTACAGCGACCCCCGCGAGCACGCTGCCGTCCTCGTGGCCGTCGGCACCCGCCCCGAGGACCTGCACGCCGCGGCCACCGGCCTCATCGGCCACTACCGCGCGTCCGCGCACACGCTCGACCCCGCGCGTCTGCCCACGATCGACCTGCGCTGGCTCGACCGGATCCTGGCCGCCGGCCTCGCGGTCTCGTCCGCGCCGCTCGCGGGCCGCCCGCACGCCGACCGCGTCGCCGGCTGCTGCCGCGACCACACGCTCCTCGTCGTCGGCGCGCTCCGCGCGCACGGCGTCCCGGCGCGCTCGCGCGTCGGCTTCGCGCGCTACCTCGACCCCGCGCTCGCCCTCGACCACGTCGTCGTCGAGCGGTGGGACGGCGCGCGCTGGGTGCGCAGCGACCCCGAGCTCGACGCCGCCTTCGGGGCCGCGCCGCTCGCCGGTGAGCCGTTCGACCCGTTCGACATGCCGACGGGCCCGCACAGCCCGTTCCCCACCGCCGCCGAGCTGTGGGTCGCCCACCGCGCGCACGGCCTCGACCTCGACGCGTACGGCGTGCGGGGCGTGCCCGCGCTGCGCGGCCGCGGCCTGGTCCGCGCGTACCTCACGCTCGAGCTCGCGCACCGGCGGCGCGACGAGCTCCTGCTGTGGGACGTGTGGGGCCCGGCACCCGGCGACGTGCCCGAGGCCGAGCTCGACGCGCTCGCCGACGAGATCGCCGACCTGCTGGTGCGGGCCGACGCGGGCGACGTCGACGCCGAGCGCGAGGCGGCCCGCCGCTACGCCACCGACCCGCGCCTGCACCCCGGCGACCGGGTGCGCACGACGTCGCCCCTCGGACGGTCCGGGTGGACCGACCTGCGCACGCGCACCACCGACTGGGACTGACCCGGCACGCTCAGGGCGTCGCCCAGCGGTGCACGGCGCCGTCGGCCGTGACGAGGACGCCCCGCGTGCCCGGCAGCGCCGCGAGCCGTGCCGGTGCGTCGCCCGGGCCGAGCACCATCGCGGTGGTCGCCCACACGTCGGCGGTCACGACGTCCGCGGCGACGACCGTCGCCGACCGGACGCCCCACACCGGGCCGCCGGTGCGCGGGTCGACGACGTGCCCGCCGTGCGCCGCCGTGCCCGACGTCGCGACGCCGCCGTCCAGCAGGTCGACGTGCGCGAGCAGCCGCCCCCGGTCGGCCGGGTCCTCGACGCCCACGCGCCACGGCAGCCCCGACGCCGAGCGCACGCCGACGTCGCCGCCCGCACCCACCGCGACGTCCGCGTCGAGCACGCCCAGCAGCCCGAGCACGTGGTCGACCGACCAGCCCTTCGACAGGCCCGTCGGGTCGAACCCGTCACGCCAGCCCCACGCGTCGAACGCGCCGTCGGTCGCGTCGCGTGCCGCGAGGCAGCGGGCGTGCACGGCGCGCAGGGCGTCCGGTGCGTCGGCGAGCGCGAGCTCGCCGCGGCGCAGCCGGTTCAGCGCCGATCCCGCGCGGAACGGGCTCAGCTCGGCGTCGAGCGCGGCCACGCGCGCGAACGCGCGCTCGACCGTCGCGGCGGTGCGCGGGTCGTGCGCCGCGTCGCCGCGCACGTGCACGCTCCACGGCATGCCCATGTGGTGCTCGACCCACGCGCGCACCGGCAGCGCCGCCGCCGCGCGCGCGAGGGCGTCGGCGGTGCGGGCCGCAGGGCCGTCCGACGGGTCCGACGGGTCCGCCGGCAGGTCGGTCGGGCGCGCGGCGGCCGCGACGGCGGCGGCGTCCGGGCGGGCGCCCGCGACGGCGTTCACGGGCGTGCCTGGTCGAGCGCGGCCTGCAGCGACTGCGCGTACGCCTCGCTCGTGAACGTCGCGTGCGACACCATCGCGATCGACGCGGTGCCCGCGGTCGTCGCCTCGTCGTCGAGGGTCGGCAGCGCGGCCGACGAGACCTGCCGCGAGTGCCCGTCCTGCGAGTCCTGCGAGCCCGACGCGGCCGTGACCCGGCCGCCGCTCACCGTGACGGTCACGCTCACGGTGCCGTAGCGCATCGACGTCGACGCCGTGTACCGGCCGTCGGTCAGCCCGGTGCCGGCCGACGACCCGCCGGACGAGGTGCCGGACGAGGTGCCCGACGACCCGCCGGACGCCCCGGACGACCCGGACGACGACGCGCTCGCCGACCCCGCACGGTCGGACCCGGCGGAGGACCCCGCCGACGGGGCTCCGCCGGTCGTCCCGGTCGTGGTGGTCCCCGCGGCCGTGACGTCGGTCGTGCCGGCCGAGCGGTCGAGGCTCGTGGGGTACTGCAGGAGCAGCACGACGCCCGAGACGGTCGTGACGATGCTCAGGAGGATGCGGCGCATGACGACCTACCAGACGTAGCTCTCGACGTGGATGGCGGAGCGGGCGACGCCCGCGGTGCGCAGGTCGGCGACGAGCGCGGCGGTCCAGGCGGGCGGCCCGCACACGACGACGTCGTGGTCGAGCAGGTCCGGGACGAGCTGGTGCAGCGCGGCGGGGCCCGCGTGGTGGCCCAGGTGGGCCGGCAGCCACGGCGTGCCGGTGCGCGATCGCGGCCCCGGCAGGTCGAGGAACCGCACGCCCGCGTGCCGCACGAGCGCGTCGACGTCGTCCCGCAGCGGCAGGTCGGCGTCGTCGCGGTGCCGCAGCACGAGCGTGTCGACGCCGGGGTGCGCCGCGCCGTGCTCGAGCAGCCCGACCACCGGCGCGACGCCCGCGCCGGCGGCGAACGCCGCGAGCCGCGCGTGCCGGCGGCTGCTCGGGGTCACGCGCCCGAACGGCCCCTCGACGAGCACGCGCGTGCCGGGCCGGGCCGCGGCCACGCGTGCGCCGTCGTCGCCCGTCACGTCCATGGTCACGCGCAGCCCGTCGGTCCGCGGCACGGCCGACAGGCTCAGCGGGTGCGCGCGCGTCCACCCGGCGCCGGTGCGGAACCGCCACACGAAGAACTGCCCGGCCTCGGCGCGCAGCCGGTGCAGGTCGCGGCCGCGCACCACGACCGAGACCAGCCCCGGCGCGTCGGGCAGCACGGCCGCGACGCGCAGGTCGTGCCGCAGCGACAGCGCGAGCGGCCGGACGAGGCGGAACACGACCACCGAGACGAAGGTGACGCCGTACAGCGCCCACCAGTACGTCGCGGCCCACGGGTGCAGCAGGAAGCTCGTGCCGGTCCACAGCTGGTGCGGCAGCGCGAGGCCCACGCCGAGGTACGCGTACAGGTGCAGCAGGTGCCAGGACTCGTAGCGCAGGCGGCGGCGCGCGGCGCGCACCGACAGCCCCACGACGGCGACGAGCAGCGCGGTGCCCGCGGCCGCCAGCAGCATGCCGGGCAGCGTCAGCACCAGCTGCACGAGCTCGCCGACCACGCCGCGCCCGTCGGACGCCGCGTACCCCACGGTCACGAGCACGAGGTGCGCGACGAGCATCCAGAACGACGTGAAGCCCGCCCACCGGTGCCACGCGCTCAGCCGGTCCTGCCCGACCGCGCGCTCGACCCACGGCACGCGCGCCATGCCGAGCACCTGGACCAGCAGCAGCGCGGACGCCCACAGCCCCAGCAGCCGCCCCGCGGACGTCGCGAGCGCGGCCGTGGTGGACACGTCGAGGCCGTCCGCGGTGGCCCACAGCAGCGTGACGAGCGCGAGGTGCCCGCCGACGAGCGCCGCGACCGCGTCGCGCCACCACGCACGCCGCACGGGCGGCAGCAGCGCGCGGGCGTGCGACCGCCGTGGTGCGGCGGGGGGTGCGCCGGCGGCGGCGGACGGGCCGAGGTGCCCGGCGGGGCCGAGCCTGCCGGCCGGCTCGGCGGTGCGGGCGCCGTCCGGCGGGGTGGCGGTCGGTGCGTCGGTGCGGGTGGCGCTCATGGTGTGCTCCCTGGGGTGTCCCGGTGAGCTCGAGCCTGAGCGGCCCGCCCGCGAAGCCGCTGAGGCGGCCCTGTGCGGTGCCTGTGCGTCAGTGCAGGCCCACGCGCCGCAGGTAGTCGTTCGCGAAGACGCCCGCGGGGTCGCAGCGCTCGATCAGCGCGCGGGCGTCGTCCCACCGCGGGTAGAGGTCCTGCCAGGTCCGCCCGGCGCCCGGGCCGGCGAAGAGCTTGCCCCAGTGCGGGCGCGCGTCGAACGGCGCGAGCGCGGCCTCGATCACGGGCAGCACGGCCTCGACCTCGGCGCGGCGCGGCTGCCAGGTGAAGTGCAGGCCCACGCGGTCGCCGCCGTGCGCGGTCGACAGCCACAGGTCGTCGCCCGCGATCGAGCGGATCTCGCTGATCATCAGCAGCGGCGACACCTGGTCGCTCAGCCCGCGCAGCGCCTCGATCGCGGCGACGGCGTGCGCGCGCGGCACGAGCCACTCGGACTGCAGCTCGGCACCCGCGCTGGGCGTGAACTCGAGCCGGAAGTGCGGCAGGCGCTCGTGCCAGGGGCCGGGCACGCCGCCCTGCTGCGTGCAGGCCGCGGGGTCCTGGCCGGGCACGGGGTGCACGGGGCCCTCGGCGGGGCGCGCGCCCGCGAGCACGGCGTCGTCCCCGAGCGTCCCGGCGTCGACCCGGTGCTTGCGCCACACCTGGCCGACGGCGTCGCCGGTCCAGTCGGTGAACAGGCTCACGGAGTACGCCGAGCCCATGATCGCGTCGAACCGTCCGAGCGCGACGTCCCACGGCAGGTCGAGCCACACCTCCTGCGCGACGTCGTACGTCGGCTGGATCGCGAGCGTCACGCGCGTGACGACGCCCAGCGCGCCGAGGCCCACCACGGACGCCGCGAGCTCGGGGTCGTCGGGGCCCAGGACGCGCACCTCGCCGCCCGCGCCGACGACCTCCAGGCCACGGACCACCGCCGACAGGTTGGGCGACGCGTCGCCCGAACCGTGCGTGGCCGTCGCGACCGTGCCGGCGACCGCGATGTGCGGCAGCGAGGCCATGGTGTGCAGGGCCCAGCCCGCGGCGTGCAGGTCGCGCGCGAGCTCGCCGTACCGCACGCCCGCGCCGACGGTCACGGTGCGGGCGTCGGGGTCGACGACGGTCGGGACCTCGAGCCGGTCGAGCGCGACGAGCGTGCCGGGGGAGTCGGCGAGGTCGTGGAACGAGTGCCGCGAGCCGATCGCGCGCACGTGCTGCGCGCCGGCGACGAGCTCGGCGACCTCGGTGACGCTCGTGGGGTGCACGAGCGGTCCGCCGCGGAACGTGTGGCTGCCGGCCCAGGTGGTGAGCGCGTCGGTCATGGGGGTCCTGCCTCTCGGGTGGTGCGGCGCGACGGTTCAGCGCGCGGGTGCGGTGACGAAGACGTCGAACAGCTCGGGGGTGTGGGCGTGCACGAGCACCATGAAGACGACGGCGTCGAAGAGCAGGTGCACGACCAGCACGTAGGTGAGGGACTTGGTGAGGTTGAACGTGAAGCCCTGGATGAGGGCGAACGGGATCGTCAGGAGCGGGCCCCACTCGCGGTAGCCGAGCTCCCACAGGAACGACACGAAGACGAGCGCCTGCAGCACGTTCGCGGTCCACAGGCCGAAGTGCCGGCGCAGCAGCGCGAAGACGATGCAGATGAAGAACAGCTCGTCCCACGTTCCGACGGCGTTGACGCCGACGAACAGGCGCGCGACCTCGTGCCCCTCCACGACCGTGGGCCAGTTCCGGTACGCGCCCGAGTCGAGGAAGTAGAACGGCAGCACGAGGTACCCGGCGCCCACGACGAACAGCAGGTACGCCCACTGCGTGCGCGTCCACCGCCGCCCGGTGCGCCACGGGAACCGGACGACGTCGTCGCCGTTGACGTGCCGCGACAGCACGTACGGGATCACCACGGCGAGCGACAGCGCGATCGTGAACCGCACCATGCCGAGGTCGGACAGGTCGGCGCCGAGCGGGATGGTCGAGACGATGACCATGCCGGTCGCGACCACGAGCAGGTCGCGCCCCAGCACGCGGTCGACCGCCCACGCGAGCAGCACGCCCAGGACGAGCGGGACGTACGCGAGCGGCCGGACGTGCAGCGCGAACATGAGCACGGCCGAGCCGCACACGAGCGCCGCGGCGACGACGCGCCAGGCGGACGGCGCGGCGACGCGCCGGAGCCCGTCCTCGGGCGCTGCCGGCAGGGTCCCGGCCGTCTCGTCCATCCGGACACCCTGCCTCACGGCGTGCCCGCGTGCAGCCCGTCGTCCGCGGTGCGGGCGCCGTCCGCCGTCACGACGTCGAGGTGCCCGCCTCGAGGATCGACACGATCGAGAACAGCGTGAAGCACACGGCGCCGAGGCCCACCAGCACGTGCGCGCCGACGAAGTAGCCGGGCTGCCGCGTGCTGGCCTCGAAGAGGAACGCCGCGAAGAAGAGGCACGCGAGCGCGGTGCCCACGGGGATCAGCGGGATGCGGTTCGCCAGCGCGAAGACCCGCCGCCACACCAGCGCGAGCAGCAGCACCTTGGACAGGATGCTGAAGCAGACCAGCCCGAGGCCGACGAGCACGGTCCCGGGGGCGAGCCGCGCGGGGTCGTCGGACGCGAGCAGCACCCCGATCCCGAGGCCGACGTTGATGGTCCCCATCGCGACCACCCACCACGACCAGCGGTAGCGCTCGGCGTCGCCGAACTCGTTGCGCACCTGCCGCACGATGCTCGCGACGAGCGCGACGAGCGACGCGCAGACGAGCGACAGCCCGGTGAGCACGTGCGCCGCCACCAGGTGCGGCGTGCCGCCGTGGGCGTAGAGCGTGGCCGACAGCACCAGACCCACGGTCGCGAGCACGGCCGGCACCGCGACGAGCGCCCGGCCGGCGGCCCGCGTGTACGCGCCGTCCGGCGCGCCGCCCCCGGCGCCGAGCGCGGCGGACCGCTGGATGAGGACGAACTTGGTGGACGCCGTCGCGACCGTGCTGACGCACGCGGCGATGAAGCCGATGCCGATGAGGACGTGCCCGGCGACGACGCGCTGCGGCTCGGACCCGCCGGCCGCGACGAGCGCGCCCCAGAGCGTCGTCGCGGCAGCCACCGCGTAGCCGAGGACGGGCAGGACGATCTCCCACACCTCGCCGTAGCGGTGCACGAGCTGGCGGATGATCGTCGCCGCCGTCGTGAACAGCGCGACGCAGATCGCGGTGAGCGCGAGGCAGACGTGCCCGGCGACGAAGTGTCCGGCGTCCGAGCCGCCGGACAGCACGTCCAGGCCGAACGCGAGGCATACGGCGCCCATCGCGAGCGGGATGGCGCGGAACAGGATGCTGATCGAGCGGTTCATGCTCTCCCCCTGGGCAGATCCCTCACCGCCAGCGTAGGGACCTCTCGGGGCGTCGGCGCGCCGGGAGGTGCCGCCCGCCGCCGCCCTGGGCGGCTGCGTCGACCCCGCGGAGCCGTCAGGCCGGCGCGGCGAGCGCGCGCACCGCATCGATGGTGTCCGCCTCGGCGGCGGGCTTGTCCTCGCGGTACCGCAGGACCCGCGCGAACCGCAGCGCGAGCCCGCCCGGGTAGCGTGTCGAGCGCTGCAGCCCGTCGAACGCGACCTCGACGACCTGCTCGGGTCGCAGGGTCACGGTCCAGCCGTCGTCGGCGACCGCCAGCTCGCGGAACCGCGCGGTCTGCCACGCGAGCGTCTCGTCGGTCATGCCCTTGAACGTCTTGCCGAGCATGACGAACCCGCCGGTCGCGGGGTCGCGTGCGCCCAGGTGGATGTTCGACAGCAGCCCGGACCGCCGCCCCGACCCCCGCTCGACGGCCAGCACCACGAGGTCGAGCGTGTGCCGCGGCTTGACCTTGACCCACGCGGCGCCGCGGCGTCCCGCCTCGTACGGGGCGTCGGACGCCTTGACGACCACGCCCTCCTGCCCGGCGGCGACGACGGACCGGAAGTGCTCGGCCGCCACGGCCGGGTCGCTCGTGACCACCCGCTGCACGACGTGCGGCGCCGCGACCCGGTCGAGCACGGCCAGCCGCTCGCGCAGCGGCGCGTCGAGCAGGTCGCGGCCGTCGACGTGCAGCACGTCGAAGAAGAACGGCGTGAGCGTCGTCGCGCCCGCGAGGTCGGCGTCGCGCGTGGCGCTGCGCGAGGCCGTCTCCTGGAACGGGCGCGGGCGGCCGTCGGCGTCGAGCGCGAGCGCCTCGCCGTCCAGCACGAGCGTGCGCGCGGGCAGCGCGCGGACGGCCGCGACGAGCTCGGGCACGCGCGCCGTCACGTCGTCGAGGCTGCGCGTGTACACGCGCACGTCGTCGCCGTCGCGGTGCACCTGGACCCGGATGCCGTCGAGCTTGGTGTCGACGACCACCTCGGCCGCCGGCCCGTCGGAGGTCCCCGCCCGTCCGAGGAGCTGCGCGACCGCCGTCGGCACGTCGGGCGCGGACTGCGCGAGCATCGGGCGCACCGGCCGCCCCACGGCGAGCGTGAACCCCGCGAGGGCGGTCCGGGCGTCCTCGGGGGAGGGTGCGGCGAGCGCGGCGACGGCGACCGCCTCGGTCTCGCCCGCGAGCATCGCGGCGCGCCGCACGACGTCGGCGGGGACGCCCGCGGCCTCGGCGACCGCGTCGAGCAGCAGCGCGTCCAGCGCGCCCTGGCGCAGCTCACCGCTGACGAGCCCCCGCAGCAGGTGCTGCTCGCGCTCGGTCGCGGCGCCGAACAGCGCGCGGGCGGCGTCGGTGCGGGCCGTGGCGGACCCGGGGCCGGACATCTCCGCCATCGTCGCGAACGCGGCGTCGACCTCCGCGACCGTCAGCGTCGGCGCGTCCGCGGGCCCGGGCATCCCGGCCAGCGACCGCCAGCCCAGGCCCGTGCGTCGCTGCCGCAGCTCGCCCGCGAGGTAGCGCGCCACGACCGCGACGTCGTGCGTCCCGTCGGCCCCCGCGCGCCGCAGCACGTCGACCAGCACCGCGCGCTTGGCGAGCCGCGACCGCGTCGCGGCCACGCGGGCGGACGCGTCGGCGACGTCGTCGAGCAGCATGCGCCCATCCTCACCCGCGCCACCCACACCCGCCCGACGGGTGCCGGCCAGCGCCCGTCGTCTCACGGCGAAGCGGCCGTGGCTGGATCGCCCTCTCACCGGGTGGGTAGATGACTGGATCGCACTCTCACCAGGTGGTGAGAGTGCGATCCAGCACCGTCTGGGCCGAGGGACGGGCACTCCGTGCCGGATCTCGCGGTGACGGCGCCGTGACTGAATCGCACTCTCGCGGGTGAGGGTGACTGGATCGCGCTCTCGCGGGTGGGTGGGGTGACTGGATCGCCCTCTCACCGGGTGGTGAGAGGGCGATCCGGCTCGGTCAGGCCGAGGGGACCGGGCAGGCGACGCCGGTGGAGTTCACCGGGCAGTACCCCGCCGGGTTCTTCTCGAGGTACTGCTGGTGGTAGTCCTCGGCGTAGTAGAACGTGCCGGCCTCCTCGACCGGGCGGATCTCCGTCGTCACGTCGCCGTAGCCGCGGGCCTTGAGGACCGGCGCGAACGCGTCGCGCGTCTCCTGCGCGGCCGCGCCCTGCTCGGGCGTCGTGAAGAACACCGCGGAGCGGTACTGCGTGCCCACGTCGTTGCCCTGGCGGAAGCCCTGGGTGGGGTCGTGCTCCTCCCAGAAGTGCCGCAGCAGGTCGACGTCGGACAGCACGGTCGGGTCGTATGCGACCATCACCGTCTCGGTGTGGCCCGTGCGGCCCGTGCACGTCTCCTCGTACGTCGGGTAGGGCGTGAACCCGCCCATGTAGCCGACGGCCGTGGTGACGACGCCGGGCAGCTGCCACGCCTCCTTCTCGGCGCCCCAGAAGCACCCCGAGGCCAGGTACAGCACGCGCGTGCTGTCGGGCCAGGGGCCCTGCAGCGGCGTGCCCAGCACCGCGTGCGTCGACGGGACCGCGTAGGGGTACCCGTCCCGTCCCTTGAGGGCGTGCTCCGCGTCCACCATCGTGGTGCGCAGCGACGAGCCCAGCAGCGTCTCGAACAGCGAGGCCATGACCGTCTCCTTGTCGTCGGGTCCACGACGTGCAACAGGCGCGCCGCGGCCCGTGTTCCGCGTGCCGTGCGCCACCGCCGGCGCGTGGGTCTGCGCCGCACCGCGCACCACCGCCTAGCCTGGGGGCGTGACCCACGACCCGCTCGCGCAGCCCCACGACTGGTCCGCCGCCGGCTTCTCGACCCGCGCCATCCACGCAGGTCAGGACCCGGACCCCCGCACGGGGGCGGTGGTGACGCCGATCCACCAGGTCTCGACGTACAAGCAGGACGGCGTCGGCGGCCTGCGCGACGGCTACGAGTACTCCCGCTCGGCCAACCCGACGCGCGACGCGCTGCAGGAGGCGCTCGCCGCCGTCGAGGGCGGCGCCGCGGGGTTCGCGTTCGCGTCGGGCCTCGCGGCCGAGGACGCGCTGCTGCGCTCGGTGCTGCGCCCCGGCGACCACGTCGTGGTGCCCGACGACGCGTACGGCGGCACGTACCGCCTGATCGCGCGCGTCCTGGGCCCGTGGGGCATCGAGCACACGCCCGTCGACCTGTCCGACCCCGACGCGGTGCTCGCGGCGATCCAGCCGGGCCGCACCAAGGCGATCTGGGTCGAGACGCCCACCAACCCGCTGCTGGGCATCGCCGACGTCGCGGCGATCGCGACGCACGCGCAGTCGCACGGCGCGGTGCTGATCGTCGACAACACGTTCGCGACGCCGTACCTGCAGCAGCCGCTCGCACTGGGCGCCGACGCGGTCGTGCACTCGACCACGAAGTACGTCGGCGGGCACTCCGACGTCGTCGGCGGTGCCGTGGTCGTCGCGGACGGCGCGCAGCTGCCCGCGGGCATGACCGGGCCCACGGGCACGACGTCGCTGCGCGACGCGGTCGGCTTCCTGCAGAACGCGTCGGGCGCGGTCGCGGGCCCGTTCGACGCGTGGCTCACGCTGCGCGGCCTCAAGACCCTCGCGGTGCGCATGGACCGCCACGTGGCCAACGCCGAGGCCGTCGCGCGGTTCCTCGTCGAGCACCCCGGCGTCACCGAGGTGCTGTGGCCCGGCCTGCCCGAGCACCCCGGCCACGAGGTCGCAGCGCGGCAGATGCGCGGGTTCGGCGGCATGGTCGCCTTCCGCACCGGCTCCGCCGACTCCGCGGTCGCGGTGTGCGCCGCGACGCGGGTGTTCACGCTCGCCGAGTCGCTCGGCGGCGTCGAGTCGCTGATCGAGCACCCCGGGCGCATGACGCACGGCTCCGTCGCGGGCACCGCGCTCGAGGTCCCCGACGACCTCGTGCGGCTGTCCGTCGGCATCGAGGACGTCGAGGACCTGCTCGCCGACCTCGGTCAGGCGCTCGCGGCCGCCGGGCTCGGTCGATGAGCACGCCCGGCCGTCGCGACGACGCCACGACGGCCGCCCCGGCGGTCGACGGCGCACCCGGCGCGGCGCAGGAGGGTGCGCCCGCCGAGCCGCTGCCCGCGCCCGGCACCGCCGCGACCCCGCGCCCGGGGCCCGTGCCGCCCGCCGTGCAGGCGGCCGCCGCGTGGTCCTGGCGCCTCATCGTCATCCTCGCGGCCGTCGCGCTCGGCGTGTGGGGCCTGGCGGTCCTCAAGGTCATCGTCGTGCCCGTGGCGATCGCGCTGCTCCTCACGGTGCTGCTCTCGCCGCTGGTGCGCGGGCTGCAGCGGTGGCTGCGGCTGCCGCGCGCCGCGGCGTCGGGGATCGCGGTGGTGCTGCTCCTCGGGCTCGTCGCGGGGCTGCTGACGCTCGCGGGGCAGTCGATCGTCAACGGCGTCACCGAGCTGTGGGACCAGGCCAGCGACGGCGTCACCAAGCTCGTCGACTGGCTGTCGGAGGGGCCGCTGCACCTCGGCACGGCCGACATCGACGAGTGGATCACGCAGCTGCAGGACGCCGCCGCGTCGAGCGCCGACCAGATCGCCTCGGGCGCGCTGTCGGTGGGCGTCACGGTCGGGCACGTCGCGGCCGGCACGCTCATCGCGCTGTTCTGCACGCTGTTCTTCCTCATCGACGGGCGCGGCATCTGGGCGTGGCTCGTCGGGCTGCTGCCGCGGGGCTCGCGCGAGCGCGTCCACCAGGCGGGCCGGCGCGGCTGGGTCACCCTCGGCGCCTACACGCGCACGCAGATCCTCGTCGCGGGCGTCGACGCGATCGGCATCGGCGCCGGTGCGGCGATCCTGCAGCTGCCGCTCGCGATGCCGCTGGCCGTCCTCGTGTTCTTCGGCTCCTTCATCCCCTTCGTGGGCGCGATCGTCACGGGCGCCATCGCGGTGCTCGTCGCGCTCGTCACGCAGGGCTGGGTGTCGGCGCTGATCATGCTCGGCATCGTGCTGCTCGTGCAGCAGCTCGAGGGGCACGTGCTGCAGCCGTTCCTCATGGGGCACGCGGTGTCGCTGCACCCGGTCGCGGTGCTCCTCGTCGTCACGTCCGGCTCGCTGGTCGCCGGGATCGTCGGTGCGCTGTTCGCGGTGCCGATCGCGGCGGTCGTCAACACGGTCGTGCTGTACCTGCACGGGCACGACAAGTTCCCGCAGCTCGGCACGCACGACCACGTGCCCATCCGCGCCAAGGGCCACCCCGTGGTGGACCGCGCGATCGCGGCCGCCGCCGAGGCGGAGTCCGAGGCCGACGCGGCCCGCCACGAGCACGGCCCCGCGCGCGGCACCACGGCGGGCGACCCGCCGGTCGGCCCGTGATCGGGCCGGCCGACGTCCGCGCCGCGGCCGCGCTCCTCGAGGGCGTCGCCGAGCGCACGCCCGTGCAGCGCAGCCGTGCGCTGTCCGAGCTGGCCGGCGCCGACGTGTGGCTCAAGTGCGAGAACCTGCAGCGCGCCGGGTCGTTCAAGATCCGCGGCGCCTACACGCGCATGGCGCGGCTGACGGCCGACGAGCAGGCGCGCGGCGTCGTCGCCGCCAGCGCGGGCAACCACGCGCAGGGCGTCGCGCTCGCGGCGCGCCTGCTGGGCATCGACGCGGTGATCTTCATGCCCGTCGACGCCGCGCTGCCCAAGCTCGCGGCGACCCGCGGCTACGGTGCGCGCGTCGAGCTCGCCGGCACGTCGGTCGACGAGGCGCTCGTGCACGCGCGCGAGCACGCCGCGCGGACCGGGTCCGTGCTCATCCACCCGTTCGACCACCCCGACGTCGACGCCGGGCAGGGCACGGTCGCGCTCGAGGTCCTCGAGCAGGTGCCGGACGTCGGCACGGTCGTCGTGCCCGTGGGCGGCGGCGGCCTGGCCGCCGGCATCGCCGCCGCGCTCGACGAGCGTCCCGACGTGCGCGTGATCGGCGTGCAGGCGGCCCGCGCGGCCGCCTACCCGGTGTCGCTCGCGGCGGGCCGCCCGGTGCCGGCGACCGAGCTGCGGACCATGGCCGACGGCATCGCCGTCGGCACGCCCGGCGACGTGCCGTTCGAGGTGCTCGCGAGCCACCAGGTGCCCGTGCGGACCGTGTCCGAGGAGGACCTGTCGCGCGCGCTGCTGCTCGTCGCGGAGCGCGCCAAGCTCGTCGTCGAGCCGTCCGGCGCCGCGGCCGTCGCGGCCCTCATGGCCGACCCGCGCGGCGTCGCGGGCGACGACGGGCGGCCGGTGGTGTGCGTGCTGTCGGGCGGCAACATCGACCCGCTCGTGCTGCTGCGCGTCGTGCGGCACGGCCTCGCGTCCGCCGGGCGCTACCTGCACCTGCACGTCGTCGTCGAGGACACGCCCGGTGCCCTCGCGGACCTGCTGCACGAGGTCGCCGCGACGGGCGGCAACGTCATGCACGTGTCGCACCTGCGCACGGGCGGCGACCTCGCGTTCAGCGACGTCGCGATCGACCTGCAGATCGAGACCAAGGGCGCCGAGCACTGCGCGACCGTGCTGGCCACGCTGCGCGCCGCGGGCTACCGCATCGGCGACGCCTGAACGCACGCGGGGGACGCCACCGGCTCTCCGGTGCGTCCCCCGCGTGACGGGTCGTGCGCGGTCAGCCGACGAACGGGCTCGCCGCGGTGATCTCGACCGGGATCTGACGGCCGTTCGGCGCCTCGTAGGACGTCGAGTCGCCGACCTTGTGCCCCTGGATGGCGGCGCCCAGCGGCGACGTGGGGGAGAAGACGTCGATCTCCGCGGTGCCCGCGATCTCGCGCGAGCCCAGCAGGAACGTCATCTCGTCGCCCGCGACGACCGCGGTCACGACCATGCCGGGCTCGACGACGCCGTCGTCCGGCGGCGTGCCGATCTGCACGTTGCGCAGCTTGGCCTGCAGCTCGCGGATGCGCGCCTCCTGCTTGGCCTGCTCCTCGCGCGCGGCGTGGTAGCCGCCGTTCTCCTTGAGGTCGCCCTCGTCCCGGGCCGCCGCGATGCGGTCCGCGATCTCCTTGCGACCCACCGACTCGAGGTGCGTGAGCTCCTCCTTGAGGCGGTCGTAGGCCTCCTGCGTCAGCCACGTGGCAGCAGTCGTGTCCGTCACGATCGCTCCTTCCTTGACTCCGGTGGCCGCCTCGTCGGCGGCGTGTGGGCCCCACGTGCCGGCACGCGTCGAGGCCGTGCGGTGCCGGGAGGGAGGGGGTGGTGCCGTCCCGCCGCGGTGTGACGTCGACCTGTGCGTGACGCCGGACCGGGGGCGGCGTAAACGCCTAGCCTACCAAGCGCACCGTGACGCGCTGACCCGGACGGGGGACCGGTGTCACCCGTCGAGGCGGCACCCGTCGACGACGCCGGTCACGGCGAGCTCGACGGTCGGCACCGTGACGGTGACGCGCCGCGTGCGGTGGTCGGCCGGCGGCACGGGCACGTCGAGCACGCCCACCTGCGCGTACGACGACGACAGCGCCTGCACGCGGCACGTGGCCGACCGTCCCACGTCGGTCGTGACGTCGAACGTCACCTCGGTGCGCGTCGGCCCGTCGACGCGGTAGCCCACGTCCTGCCACTGCACGGGGTCGCGCAGCACGCCGCCGCCGACCCAGCCGATCACGAGCATCGCGACCACCACGAGCGCGGCGAGCCCGAGGCGCTGCAGGCGGCGCGTGCCGTCGGTGGGTTCCGGTCCGTAGCGCCCGGCGGGCGGGCGGGGGGCCGGTGCGACCACGGTGGGGCCTCCTGGTGCGGTGTCGGTGGGCGGTCTCGGGTGCCCTGCTCGAGGGCGCACGGACGCGGTGCGCGGCGCGTGAGGGATCATTGTCTCTCGTCCCACGACCTGCCACGGGAGGATCCTCAGGTGAGCACGGACCGGCTACGGCTGATGGCGGTGCACGCGCACCCGGACGACGAGTCCAGCAAGGGTGCCGCGACCACGGCCCGCTACGCGGCGGAGGGCGTCGACGTGCTCGTCGTGACCTGCACCGGCGGCGAGCGCGGGGACGTGCTCAACCCGCACTACGGTCCCGCGCCCGTGGGCCTCGAGGAGATGCGCGCGGTGCGCCGCGAGGAGATGGCCGCCGCGGCGGCGGCGCTCGGCGTGCGGCAGCACTGGCTGGGCTTCGTCGACTCGGGCCTGCCCGAGGGGGACCCGCTGCCCCCCGTGCCGGAGGGCTCGTTCTCGCTCGTGCCGCTCGAGGAGGCCGCCGCGCCGCTCGTCGAGCTGGTCCGCGAGTTCCGGCCGCACGTCATCACGACGTACGACCCCACGGGCGGCTACCCCCACCCGGACCACATCATGTGCCACCGCGTGGGCGTCGAGGCGTTCGCCGCCGCGGGCGACCCCGAGCGCTACCGCGACCGCGGCGAGCCGTGGACCCCGCTGAAGCTGTACTACAACCACGGCTTCTCGCTCGCGCGCATGCGGGCCGTGCACGACGCGATCGTCGCGGCGGGCGGCGAGTCGCCGTTCAGCGACTGGATCGACTCGCGGCAGGCGCGCGAGGTGCCCGAGCGCGAGGTCACGACGCGCGTCGAGTGCGCCGACTACTTCCCGCAGCGCGACGCGGCCCTGCGGGCGCACGCGACGCAGATCGACCCCGAGGGCTGGTTCTTCGCGGTGCCGCGCGAGGTCGAGCTCGCGACGTGGCGCGACGAGGAGTACGAGCTCGCGGAGTCCCGCGTGCCGACGACGCTGCCCGAGGACGACCTGTTCGCGGGGATCCGCGGGACGGAGCACGCACGATGAGCGCGCTGCTGGGCACGGCCCTGCTCACGGGCGTGGTGTGGGCCGAGCGGCTGCCGGGGCCGACGTACGAGAGCCCGCAGGAGGGGTCGCCCGGGTTCGCGGGGTTCGTCGCGACGTTCCTGCTGGCAGTCGCGATCATCGCGCTCGCGGTCTCGTTCACGCGGCGCATGCGACGCGCGACGCACCGCGAGCGCGAGCGGGTCGCCGCCGAGACCGCGGCGGCCGGCCCGACCGACGCGACGGCGCCCGTCGCCGACGCCCCGGCCGACGCGGCCGCGCCGCAGGACGCCGGGGCCGGCGACGCGGCGGACGACCGCCCGTGACCGACCGTCCCGCGCCGCCGCAGCGCCCGGCCGTGCGCGTCACGGTCGCGCAGCTGCAGGTCGGCACGGACCGCGAGGCGAACCTCGTGGCGGCGCGCGACGCGCTGCGCACGGCGGCGCGCGTGCGCGCGGACGTCGCGGTGCTGCCCGAGTACGCGTCGGCGTACGACCCGCGCGGCGTGGGCGTCGACCTCGCGGAGCCGCTCGACGGGCCGTTCGTGACGATGCTGCGCACCGAGGCGCGCCGCGGCGGGTGCGCCGTGCTCGCGGGCACGACGCTGCCGGGCGGCGAGCCCGGGCCCGACGGCCGGCCGCGCGCGGTCAACGCCGTCGTGGGTGTGGACGCGACCGGCGAGGTCGTGGGGGTCTACCGCAAGGTGCACCTGTACGACGCGTTCGGGCACCGGGAGTCGGAGCGGCTCGCGCCGGGGCCGGTGGACGCGGCGCCGCTCGTGCTCGACGTCGCGGGCCTGCGGCTGGGCGTGCTCACCTGCTACGACCTGCGGTTCCCGGAGTCGGCGCGGCGCCTGGTCGACGCGGGCGCCGACGTGCTCGTGGTGCCCGCCGCGTGGGTCGCGGGCGACCTCAAGGCCATGCAGTGGCGCACGCTCGCGGTCGCGCGCGCGATCGAGAGCACGGCGGCCGTGGTCGCGGTCGGCCAGGCCGGCCGGGGCGTGGTCGGGCGGTCGCTCGTCGTCGGGCCGGACGGCGTGGTGGGCCTCGAGCTCGACGAGACGCCGCAGGTGCGGACGGTCGACGTCGACGCGGCGGGGATCGAGGCCGTGCGTGAGCGCGTGCCGTCGTTGGCGCACCGGCGCTACGCGGTGGTGCCGCGCGGCTGAGCCGCCCGCGGGGCGGGGCGCGGGTCGTCAGGCGGCGTGGGCCGTCGCGATCGCGACGGCCACGAAGTGGCACGTGTACCCGACGACCGTGAGCGCGTGGAAGATCTCGTGGAACCCGAACCACCGCGGGCTCGGGTTCGGGCGCTTGAGCCCGTAGACCACGGCGCCGACGGTGTACGCGAGGCCGCCGCCCGCGATGAGCCACACGACCGCCGGGCCGCCCGACGTCCAGAACTGCGGCATGAAGCCGACGGCCACCCAGCCGAGCGCGAGGTAGATCGGCACGTACACCCACCGGGGTGCGCCCAGCCAGAACACGCGCGCGAGCAGCCCGACGAGCGCGCCGGACCACACGACGAGCAGCAGCGTGCGCGCGGTCGGCGGCGGCAGCAGCAGCACCGCGAGCGGCGTGTACGTGCCGGCGATGATGAGGAAGATGTTCGTGTGGTCGAGGCGGCGCAGCACGCCCGCGACCCGCGGCGACCACGTGCCGCGGTGGTAGACGGCGCTGGTCCCGAACAGCATGACCGCCGAGAGCCCGAACACGACGTTGGCCCAGCGGGCGGCCGCGGTGGGCGAGAGCACGACGAGCACGATCGACGCGACGAGCGCGAGCGGCGCGACGCCCGCGTGGATCCAGCCGCGAAGCCGCGGCTTGACCGCGTCGACGACCTGCTCGACCGCGTCGCCGACGGCGTCGGCCGCGCGGGACACGGGGTGGTCGCTGCGGCGGGCCTCGTCGGGGGTGTCGCGTCCGGGGCGCGCGTCGTGGGCCGGGGGAGTGCTCATGCGTCGGGTGCCGCCTTCGTCGCTCGAGACCTACGTGACCGTAGGTTACGCGTCCGTAGGTAGCGGTGTCGACGTGACCCGTGCCCTCGCGAGGTCCTCCGGCGAGTACCGTGGGCGCCGTCGAACGACCGCCACGAGGAGGCTACGCGTGCGCCTGCCGCACCCGCTCTACGGCCTGTACGAGCGACGCCTCGCGGCGTCCCTGCACCCCGACCGGGTGCCGCGGCACATCGGCGTGATCCTCGACGGCAACCGCCGCTGGGCGCGCGACAGCGGCCTGTCGTCCGCCACCGGGCACCGGCGCGGCGCCGACAAGATCAGCGACGTCCTGCAGTGGAGCGAGGACGTGGGCGTCGAGGTCGTGACGCTGTGGATGCTGTCGACCGACAACCTCGCGCGCGACCCCGAGGAGCTCGAGCACCTGCTGCGCGTCATCGAGGACGTCGTCGGCGAGCTCGCGGCGGAGCGGCGCTGGCGCGTGCAGGCCGTCGGCGCGCTCGACATGCTGCCCGACCGCACCGCGTCGGCGCTCAAGGCCGCGCAGGACGCCACGGCCGACGTGCAGGGCCTGCACGTCAACGTCGCCGTCGGCTACGGCGGGCGCCGCGAGATCGCCGACGCCGTGCGCTCGTTCCTGCGCGTGCACGCCGAGGCCGGTGCGAGCCTCGACGAGCTCGCCGAGGCGTTCGACGTCGAGCACATCGCCCAGCACCTCTACACCAAGGGCCAGCCCGACCCCGACCTCGTGATCCGCACGTCGGGCGAGCAGCGGCTCGGCGGGTTCCTCATGTGGCAGTCGGCGCACTCGGAGTTCTACTTCTGCGACGCCTACTGGCCCGACTTCCGGCGTGTCGACTTCCTGCGCGCCGTGCGCGCCTACAGCCAGCGGCAGCGGCGACTCGGGCGCTGACCTGCGCGATCGCCCACGTGCCCGCAGTCGGGCCGTGGGACGTCACGTGAACAGCGCGTGACATCTGCCGCGACGCGCGTGGATGTGCGCGCCGGCGGGTGTGACCGGGGTTACGTTCGCGACCGAGGACGACGCCCGTCGTCCCCGGGAGGCCAGCCCATGGAGCGACCGCTCCGAGACGGAGGGCCGGACCCGGCCCTCGGCCGGCCGACCCGTCCCGCCGCCGTCCGACGACCCGCGGGTGCCCCGGCGCCCCGAGCCGGCGGGCGGCACCCGCACCGGCGCTGACGCGCCCGAGGGGAGCCTGCCGTGGACCGCACCTCGCAGCACGACCTGGGCACCGCACCCGCGACCACCGCCCCGGGGTCGCCCGGGGCCCCCGGCTCCCCGTCCGAACGCCTCACGTACGTGCTCGACACGTCCGTCCTGCTGTCCGACCCGCGTGCGCTCCTGCGGTTCGCCGAGCACGACGTCGTCCTGCCGGTCGTCGTCGTGACCGAGCTCGAGGCCAAGCGCCACCACGCCGAGCTGGGGTACTTCGCACGCAGCGCGCTGCGCCTGCTCGACGACCTGCGCGTCGAGCACGGCCGGCTGGACGCGCCCGTGCCCGTCACCGACGTGGGCGGCACGCTGCGCGTCGAGCTCCACCACGTCGACCCGCAGGTGCTGCCGTCGGGGTTCCGGCTCGGCGACAACGACACCCGGATCCTCGCGGTCGCGGCCAACCTGGCCGCCGAGGGGCGGCGCGTGGTCGTGGTCTCCAAGGACCTGCCGATGCGCGTCAAGGCGTCCGCGGTCGGCCTGGACGCCGAGGAGTACCGCGCCGAGCTCGCGGTCGACTCGGGCTGGACCGGCATGGACGCGCTCGACCTCACCGAGCAGCAGATGGCCGACCTGTGGGAGCACGAGTCGCTCGCGCTCGCGGACGTCGCGCCGCCGGCGGCGGGGTCGACGCTCACGGGCAGCCCGACCGACCTGCGCTGCCACACGGGCCTGGTGCTGCACAGCCCGCGCGGGTCGGCGCTCGGGCGCGTCACGGCCGACAAGCACGTGCAGCTGGTCCGCGGCGACCGGGACGTGTTCGGGCTGCACGGGCGCTCGGCCGAGCAGCGCGTCGCGATCGACCTGCTGCTCGACGAGGAGATCGGCATCGTGTCGCTCGGCGGGCGCGCGGGCACGGGCAAGTCGGCGCTCGCGCTGTGCGCGGGCCTCGAGGCCGTGCTCGAGCGGCGCCAGCACCGCAAGGTCATGGTCTTCCGCCCGCTCTACGCGGTGGGCGGGCAGGACCTGGGCTACCTGCCGGGGGACTCGGCCGAGAAGATGAGCCCGTGGGCGCAGGCCGTGTTCGACACGCTCGGCGCCGTGGTCGGCAAGGAGGTCGTCGAGGAGATCGTCGACCGCGACCTGCTCGAGGTGCTGCCGCTCACGCACATCCGCGGGCGCTCGCTGCACGACGCGTTCGTGATCGTCGACGAGGCGCAGTCGCTCGAGCGCAACGTGCTGCTCACGGTGCTGTCGCGCATCGGGCAGTCGTCGCGCGTGGTCCTCACGCACGACGTCGCGCAGCGCGACAACCTGCGCGTGGGGCGGCACGACGGCGTCGCGGCGGTCATCGAGGCGCTCAAGGGGCACCCGCTGTTCGCGCACGTGACGCTCACGCGCTCCGAGCGCTCGCCGGTCGCGGCGCTGGTCACCGAGCTGTTCGAGGGCATCGACGCCTGACGTCGTCCGGCCCGCCCGCGAGGGGCGTCGACCCGTCGGGGTCGGCGCCCCTCGTGCGTGCGCGACGTCACCCGGTGATCGGCTCGACGTGCTGTTGTTCCAGGCGTAATGTTCCGGCCGGAACAAGGACCGAGGTCCCACGTCCCGACCGTGCACCCCGACCGGAGGACAGACATGTCGCGCACGCCGACCGCCGTCACGGTGGTCGTCCTCGCGCTGCTCGCCGAGCAGCCCCGGCACCCGTACGACGTCTTCCAGACGCTCGTGGAGCGCGGCGACGACCGCCTCGTGCGCGTCAACCCCGGCGCCGTCTACCACGCGGTCGACCGGCTCGAGCGCGACGGCCTCGTCGAGGCCGTCGGCACCGAGCGCGCCGGCAACCGCCCCGAGCGCACCACGTACCGCGCGACGCCCGCCGGCCACGCCGCGCTCGCCCCGGCGATCACCGCCCACCTGGCCGACGAGCGCCCCGCGCTCCCGGACTTCCCCGTCGGCCTGGCGCACGCGTGGCGCCTGCCCGTCGACGACGTCGCCGCCGCCCTCCGGGCGCGGCGCGACCGCGAGGCCGCGCGCCTCGCGGAGCTGCGCGCCCGCATCGACGCCGTCCGCGGCGAGGGCCTGCCGCGCCGCTTCGTGCTCGACGGCGAACGCGAGCTCGTCCTGCTCACGGCGGAGATCGCCTGGCTGGACGACGTCCTGCGCGAGCTCGCCGACGACACCCTCGAGTGGGGCGGGCCCCCGCCCCCCGACTTCCTCGCCGCGCGCGCACGTCGCCTCGCGGCCACCGACACCCGGAGCACCCCGTGACCCAGCCCCTCGTCGACCTGCGCGGCCGCAGCCCCTGGAGCGTGCTGCCGCCCCTGTGCCTCGGCTTCTTCATGATCATGGTCGACACGACCATCGTGAACATCGCCGTCCCCACCCTGCAGGACGCGTTCGGCGCGAGCCTCGTCACCGTCGGGTGGGTCAACAGCGCCTACCTGCTGACGTTCGCCGTCCTCCTGCTCGTCACCGGGCGGCTCGGCGACCGGTTCGGCCCGCGTCCCGTGTTCGTCACCGGACTCGTGATCTTCACGCTCGCGTCGCTCGCGTGCGGCCTGTCCGGCTCGGTCGGGTGGCTCATCGCCGCGCGCGCCGTGCAGGGCGTCGGCGGCGCGCTCATGACGCCGCAGACCATGGCCATGATCACGCGCGTCTTCCCGCCCCAGCAGCGCGGGGCCGCGATGGGCGTGTGGGGCTCGGTCGCGGGCGTCGCGACCATCACCGGCCCGGTGCTCGGCGGCCTGCTCGTCGAGACCGTCGGCTGGGAGTGGATCTTCTACGTCAACGTCCCGGTCGGTGCGGTCGCGCTGTGGCTGTCGTTCCGCCAGCTGCCCGTGCTGCCGACCCACGCGCGCTCGCTCGACGGCGTCGGCGTCGTGCTGTCGGTCGTCGGGCTCACGCTCCTGGTCTTCGGGCTGCAGGAGGGCGAGGCGTACGACTGGGGCACGATCGTCGGTCCCGTGACCGTGTGGGGCGTCGTCGGCGCGGGCGTCCTCGTGTCGGGCGCGTTCTTGCTGTGGCAGCGCCACCGCGGCGACGACGCGCTGCTGCCGCTGCGGCTGTTCGTGCACCGCAACTTCTCGCTCGCGAACGTCGCCGGCGCCGCCGTGACGTTCGCGATGACGGGCATCTTCTTCCCGTTCACGCTGTACCTGCAGCAGGTGCTCGGCCTCTCGCCGCTGCACGCCGCGCTCGTCGGCCTGCCCGGGTCGCTGCTGTCGGGCGTCATCGCACCGTTCGCGGGCCGGCTGTCGGACCGCGTGCCCGGCAAGTGGGTCGCGTTCAGCGGCTTCGCGACCCTCGCGGTCGCGATCGGGATCCTCGCGACGCAGGTGCAGCCGGGCGTCGCCGTGTGGCGCCTCGTGCTGCCGATGGTGCTGTTCGGCGTCGGCACGGGCCTGGTGTTCTCGCCGCTCGCGAGCCTCGCGACCTCGGGCCTCGACCAGCGCACCGCGGGCGCGGGCGCGGGCGCGTTCAACACGACGCGCCAGGTCGGCGGCGTCATCGGCTCGGCCGTCGTCGTCGCGACCCTCACGTCGCGCCTCGCCGCGACCATGCCGGCCGCCGCGCAGGACGCCGCCGCAGGCCTGCCCGAGCAGGTGCGCGGGCCGTTCGTCGAGGGGTTCCGGCAGGCCGCGTCGGCCGGGCTCGGCGCCGGCGGCGGGTTCGACGTGCCCGCGGGCGTGCCCGCCGACGTCGCCGAGCAGCTGCGCGCCGCCGCGCGCACCGCCGTCGACGCCGGGTTCGCGTCGGCCGCCGCGCAGACCCTCGCCGTCACGGTCGGCGTGCTCGTGCTCGGGGCGCTGTGCGCGCTCGCGATGCGCGCGCACCGGCCCGGCACCCCGGCGGACGCCGGACCCGCCGCGCCCGCCGAGCAGGTCGCCGCGCCCTGACGCCCGCCGGTCGGGCGGGACCCCGCGGGTGCCCGCCCGGCCGTCAGCCGTCGAGCAGGCGCCCGTCCGCGAGCCGGATCGTGCGGTCCGCCAGGGCCACCATGACGGGGTCGTGCGTCGAGACGATCGCGGTCATGCCCTCGGCCTCGACGACCGCCCGCAGCAGCGCCATCACCTGCCGGCCGGTCTCGGAGTCGAGCTGACCCGTCGGCTCGTCGGCCACCAGCAGCCGCGGCGACGTCGCGAGCGCGCGCGCGATCGCGACGCGCTGCTGCTGCCCGCCCGACATCTGCCCGGGGCGCTGCCGCGCGTGGTCGCCGAGGCCCACCAGGTCGAGCAGCAGCGCGACGCGCGCCTCGCGCTCGGGGACGGGTGTGCGGCGCATCCGCAACGGCACGCCCACGTTCTCGGCCGCCGTGAGCACGGGCACGAGCCCGAACGTCTGGAAGACGAACGACACGACGTCGCGGCGCAGCCGGACCAGCCCGCGCTCGTCGAGCGCCGACACCTCGTGCCCCGCCACCACGACGCGCCCCTCGTCGGGGCGGTCCAGCCCGCCGATCGCGTTGAGCAGGGTCGTCTTGCCCGACCCGGAGCGGCCCACGAGCGCCACGAGCTCGCCGGGCTGCACCTCCAGGGACACGTCGCGCAGCGCGTGCACGGCCGTGCGGCCGCTGCCGTAGGTGCGGGCGACGTGCTCGACGAGCACCATCGGCCCGCCGGTCGTCGCGTCGCGCGGCGTCGTCGCCGTCGTGGTCATCGGGCGTCCTCCCCGTCGGTGCGCGCGTGCTCGGGGTGCACCGCGATGTGCGACTGCTCGAGCGTGAGCCGCACGCGGCCCACGAGGTCCAGCGCCTCGCGGTACTCGCGCGGCAGCTGCACGCGGCCCGCGCGGTCGAGCACCGCGAGCTCCTCGGCCACGGTGTGCTCGGTGCCGTCGTCGCGCGTCGTGGTGCGGCGCAGCACCTCCGAGCTCGTGCGGCCGTCGCGGATCGCGACCGTGCGCTGCACGTGGTCGCTCACGCCCGGGTCGTGCGTGACGACCACGACGGTCGTGCCCAGGTCGCGGTTGACGTCGCGCAACGCCGCGAGCACGTCGGCCGACGTGGCCGTGTCGAGCTCACCCGTGGGCTCGTCGGCCAGCAGCACCTGCGGCGAGTTCGCGAGCGCCGTCGCGATCGCGACGCGCTGCTGCTCGCCGCCCGACATCTGCCCGGGACGCCGGTCGGCGCAGTACCCGACGCCCAGGACGTCGAGCAGCTCCGCGGCGTCGACCCGCCGTGCCCGCCGCGGCCGCCCGGCCAGCGCCATCGGCAGCGCGACGTTCTCGGCCGCCGTCAGGTACGGCACGAGGTTGCGCGCCGTCTGCTGCCACACGAACCCGACCGTCGAGCGCCGGTAGGCCACGCGCTGGCGCGCGGTCATCGCCATGAGGTCCCACTCGCCGACGCGCACCTGCCCGGCGGTCGGCACGTCCAGGCCCGAGAGCACCGCCAGCAACGTCGACTTGCCCGACCCCGACGCGCCGACCACCGCGACCAGCTCGCCCGTGCGCACCAGCAGGTCCAGACCCTGCAGGGCCTGCACCTCGACGCCCTCGGACTGGTAGATCCGCACGAGCGACTCGCACACGATCAGCGCCCCCGTGCCGAACGCCTCGGGACGCGCACGGGCGCGTTCCTCGAGCGTGGCCAGGCTCGTCGCCGTCCCCGCTGCCTCGGTCACGTCCGTGTCCTCTCGTCGGTTCACCGCTCGCCCACCCGCAGCACCTCGCCCAGGCGCTCGCGGCGCCGCAGGCCCTCCTCGATCCCCACCGCGACCAGCGTGGCGGCGGTCAGCACCGCCGCCGCGACCAGCACGGGCCACGCCACCACGGCCACTGTCGCACCCGCGGCCGACCCCGTCAGCCAGGCGAGCCCGAGCGCGTCCGCGACCAGGTGCGGCACGACGAGCCCGATGACCGACCCGCCGACCAGACCGCCGAGCACGAGCGGCGCGAGCTCGCCGAGCGTCGCCCAGCGGGCCGTGCGCGCGTCGAGGCCCAGCGTGCGCAGCGTCGACAGCGTGCGGCCGCGTTCCTGCGACGTCGCGACCACCACGAGCACGAGCGCGAGGACCGCCAGCACGGCGAGCGCCCCGACGGACGCGAGCTGCAGAGCGGTCAGCGCCCGCGTCAGGGTCTCGCCCGACCACGTGCGCCACCACCCCTGCGCGGTCGTGGCCGTGAGCCCGGAGTACACCGGCTCGGCGAGGTCGAGGGCCGCGATCGCCGCCTCCGTGCCCGGTCCCGACACCCACGCCCGGTCCGCGGCGGGCACGTCGGTCAGCGCGGCCACCACCGAGCGGTCCACGACGACGAGCCCGTCGTCGCCGTCGGACACGTCGCGCAGCACGTCGCGCGCGTCGACCGGGGGCACGCCCGCGTCCGGCGCGAGGGCGGTCGTCCCGCGCACGTCGAGCTCGACGGAGCCGACGAGCACCGACAGCCGGACGCCGTCGGGGTCGAGGCGCGCGAGCAGGCCGGGGGAGACGAGCGCGGGCACGCGCGCGTCCGTGGCGTCGCCCAGCCCCGCGAGCCCGGCGTCGACCGGCAGGCCGCGCGCCGTCCGGACGGCCGCGAGGTCGGCCGCGTCGACGAGCAGCACGGTCGCCTCGAGCCGCGAGCCCTCGCCGTACGCACGCTTGGTGGTCTGCGACCCCGTGGCGACGGCGGTGACGCCCGGGGCGGCGCGCAGCGCGTCGAGCGCCGCCTGCCCCTCGGCGCGGTCGAGGCGCCCGTCGAGGCGTCCGTCCGCGCCGACGAGCACGTCGGCGGTCGTGCGCTGCCCGTCGTCGACCGACTGCACGAGCACGCCCGACAGCACCAGGAGGGCGACCGTGACGGTGACCGTGAGCAGCGGCACGAACGCCGTCGCGCCGCCGTGCGCGCGCGCGACGGCGAGCGGGGCGGCGAGCCCGCGCGAGCGCGACGCCAGGCGGCCCGCGGCGCGGACCAGCGCGGGCGCGACCCGCACGACGACGAGCGCCGCGCACGCCGCGAGCAGCACGGGCGCGGCGGCCAGCAGCGGGTCGGCGTCACCGCCGCCGGACGGCACGAGGCCACGGCCCCGGACGGACACGAGCGCGGCGGCGGCGACCGCGAGCGTCGTCAGCTCGGCGACGAGCCGGCGCGCCTGCCCGACCGCGCGCAGGCGTGCGCGCTCGCGGCGGTCCGCCGGGACGCGACGCCCGTTCCACGCCTGGGCGGCGACGCGACCCGCGAGCACGACGGGTGCCGTGACCGCCACGGCCGCGATGCCGAGGGCCACCGTCACGGTGCCGGTCGCGCCCGGCAGCCACCAGGTGACGGCCGCGAACGCCAGCACGGACGCCACGAGCGTGACCGGCACGGACTCGAGCGCCGCCCGGTACGCCACCGACGCGACGGACGCGCCGCGGGCGCGCTCGGCGGCGAGCGTCGGCCGGCGTCGCGTCGCGAGCAGCCCGCCCGCGAGCACGAGGCACGACGCCGCGGTGGCGGCGATGCCCACGACCACGAGCGCGGCCTGCGCGCGCACCGCCGTCAGGCGCGCGTCGAACGCGTCGAGCACGGCGGGCAGGTTCGTGGCGACCGGCTGCCCGCGCACGCCGAGCGCGACGAGCGCGGCGCTCACCCCGTGCGCCTGCGCGACGCTCAGGCCGTCGGTGCGCAGGAAGGACGTCCCGACCGCGGTCAGCGCGCGGTTGGCGCCCACGACCTGGACGTCCTCGCGCAGCTCGAACGGCACGTACAGCGCGACGCGCAGGTCGCCGAGCGCGTTCGGCGGCGTCGGCACGGGTGCGACGACGTCGGGGACGAGCGACCAGTGCCGCGCGGCCGGGTCCGCCACCTCGTACAGCCCCGTGACGCGCGCGATCCGGCCGCTGCTCTCGGTGTCGAGCCGCAGCGTGACGGGCCCGTCCGTGACGTCCACGCCGAGCGCGCGCGCCGCCGGCACCGACAGCCCGGCCTCGACGACGCGGGGCCGGTCCGGCGCGTCCGTCTGCCACTGCTCGTCCGCGGGCACCGCCGCCGGCTCGCGGCCCTCGACCCAGCGCACCGTCGGGCGGGACTCCTCGACCCCGTCGAGCATGACGAGGCTCGCGATGACGTCGCCGGACGGGGACCCGACGACGAAGGGCCGCGTCGAGACGACCGTCGTCGGTGGCGCGAGCGTCGGGTGCTCCGACCAGACCTGCTCGACGTGGCCGCGGACGAAGTCGATCGCCTCCGCGGGCTGCTGGCCGACGAGCTGCGTCACGACGGCGGCGGCGTCGGTGCCGGCACGGTCGACCGTGCCCTGCAACGCCTCGTCGGCGGTCCGGGCGACCAGCCGGGGCAGCGCGAGCGCGACCAGCAGCGCGCCGAGCAGCAGCAGCGCGGTGCCCAGCAGCAGCCCGGCGTCGCGCCGAGCACGGCGGCGGACGACGAGCGGCCCGACGGCGACGACGGCACGCGCGCGCGTCCGGGTGCGGGCGAGCAGGTCGGTCATCGGTCGTCCCCCAGTCGCAGGAGCGCGCCGGACGCGCGGCGCACGCCCGTCGCGACGAGCAGCGCGACCGCGACGCCCGCGGTCGTGACGAGCGCCCCGACGACCGCGCCCTGCACCGGCCACGGCCAGACCAGCAGCGGCCGGGGGACCGGGGCCAGGCCGTCCGGCGACACCGTGAGCAGCGGACCGAGCAGCGCCGCGAGCCCGTAGCCGATGAGCAGCCCGGCGCCCGCGCCGAGCACGACGAGCGTGAGGTTCTCCGCGAGGACGCCGCGCACGGCCGCGCCGCGCGAGAGCCCGAGGGCCTGCAGGCGGGCCAGCTCGAGACGCCGCGACCGCACCGTCGCGGTCGCGGCCGCGCCCATGCCGACGAGGACGAGCAGCCCCGCGGTGCCCACGACCAGGGTCAGCGCGGCGGGCACGGCCGCGCGCAGCGGACCCTCGAGCGCGTGCATGCGTTCGGCTCGGCGCGTGACGACCGTGGCGTCGACCTCCTGGCGCAGCGCCGCCGCGGCGGCCTCCACGTCGGGGCCCGCCCCCGTGCCCCACCACGCGTCGACCAGCGGGTCGCGCATGCCGGACTCGGTCGCGGCACGCTGGAGCGCCTCGCGGTCGACCATCACCGCCGCACCGCGCGGTGCACCGGGCAGGTAGGGCACGACGGCCTCGACGCGCAGCTGGACGGGCGGCGAGCCGACCCGCAGCGGAAGTACGTCGCCCGGCTGCACGTCGCCCTGCCGGGCCGCGTCCGCCGTGAGCACGGCCGGCACCACGCCCTGCGTCGGCCACGCCGTCGCCGTCAGGCGCACGGGACCCTGCGTCGCGTCGGTGAGGCCGAGCCGGGCGTCGAGGTGCAGCGCGTCGCCGCCCTGGGCGGCGCCGGACGGCGCGTTCGCCTCCTGGCCGGTCCGGGCCGTCAGCAGGGTGCCGCCGATCGGGGCCACCGAGCCCGCGCGCCCGGCGGGGGCCAGGGGCAGGGCGGTCTGCGCGCCCGTGTCGTCGTCGTGGGCGAGGGCGCCGCTCACCGACAGGCCGAGGTCGCCCGTCGTGCCGGCCGCGGACCCCGGGGTCATCTCGGGCGGCAGGTCCTCGAGGGTCATGAGCGCCTGCACCGCGACGAGCCGTCGCGGCTCGACGCCCGGCGGCACCGCGACCTCGAGCCGCGTGGGCGTGTCCAGCCGCACGTCGCCGCCGCCGAGGCCGTCCCGGGCCGACGCCCACGTGCGCACGCCGCGGGCGTCCTCGACCGCGACGGCGAGCGTCGTCGTGCCGGGCGCCGACGGGACCGTGCCGGCGACGGCGTCCAGGCTCAGCCGGTCGGTCCCCTCGGGCAGCGGCACGCCGACGAGCGTGCCCGCGTCGAGCGGTTCGCGGACGCCGCGCTCGGGCAGCGTCGCGAGCAGCTCCGACCAGGGGGTGGCGGTCCGCCCCCGCAGGTCCTGCGGCGCCGCGGTGTCGACCCCGAGGAGCTGCACGGTCGTCAGCGCCCCGGACGACCCGTCCGTGTAGCCGAGGCGCACCGACCGGTCCACGACGGGTCGCACGTCGACGCGCGGCGCCGCCGCGAGCGCGTCGGTCACGGCCCGCGACGAGTCACCGGGCTCGCCGCCGAGCCCCGTCACGCGCAGGTCGGCACCGGTCGCGAGGTCGACCTGCTCGAGCTGCGACAGCCGCCACGTCGCCTGGAACGACTGCCCGAAGGTCGCCGTCGCCACGGCGAGCACGATCACGAGGCACGTGCCGGCCGCCGCCTCGGGGCGGCGCGCGACCTGCCAGGCCGCCATCGGGCCGACGAACGAGCGCGTGCGCCGCGCGAGCGCGTCGCCCAGGCGCCCCAGCGGACCGACCAGGCGCAGCGCGATCACGGCCGCCCCGAGCGTGACGACCGCGGGCCCGGCGACCAGCACGGGGTCGAGGCGCGCACCGCCGCCGCCGGTGACGAGCGGTGCGCCGTAGGTGACGAGCTGCGCGAGCGCCAGGCCCGCGAGCACGACGAGCGCGACGTCGGCGCCCGCGCGGGCCAGGCTCGCGTGCGGTGCGCGCGACGTGGACCCCGCGGTGTGCCACGCGGGCACCACGAGGGCGACGGCCAGCGCGACCGCCACGACGCCCGTGGCGAGCAGCACGGGTCCGGGCGGGGCGTCGGGGACCACGTAGCCGGCGCGCGCCAGCGGCCCGGACGCGGTGAGGCGCCCGAGCGCGAGCAGCGCGGCCCACGGCGCGACCAGCCAGGTGAGGGCCGCGACGGCCGCGGCCTCGAGCACCGCGAGCGAGCGCAGCTGCCGCGCGGACCCGCCGCGCGCGGCCAGGAGCTCGCCCTCGCTCGCCCGGCGCTCGGCGAGGAGCCGTGCCGAGAGCAGCATGACGGTCGTGGCGAGCACGGTCAGCAGGAGCCCGACGACGAGCACGCCGATGCGCGTCACGGCGAGCTCGCGCCACGCGGCGTCGACGGTCGTCGCGACGGGCGCGCTGACGGTGCCGGAGGTGCCCGCGCCCAGCCCCTGCGCGAGGGCGACCTGGGCGTCGTCCAGCGCGGTCCGCAGGTGCGCGACCGCGCCGCGCGGCGCGCCGCCGAGCCGCGGCGTCAGCACGACGTGCGCGGTCTCGACCTGGTTCTCGCCCGCGAGCGCGTCGGGCGCGACCAGGAACGGGCCCCACGCGTCCGTCGTCGACACGCCCAACGCCCCCGGTGCGGGGTACGCGGGGTCGTGCCCGGCGCCGCCGAGCGGGTCGCGGCTCCAGGTGCGGGGCGGGCCGACGAGCTCGTGCGTGCCCACGACGACCCACGCGACGTCGTCTCTGCCCCGCCGCGCGGAGACGACCGAGCCGACGTCCCACCCGTGCGCGGCCGCGGCCACCTCGGGGACGTTGACCTCGACGCGGCCCTGGTCGTCCGTGGCCCGCTCGGGCCACGTGCCGCGCACGAGCCGCGCGGTGTCGTCCGTCCGCGGGTACGACGCGAGGTAGGCGACCGCGGACAGGCCCGTGCGCTCGGGCTCCACCAACCGGTGCGGCACGCCCTCGAGCCACTCGGTGCGGGTGGCGGGCACGTCGCCGACGACCTCGTCGAGCACGCGGTCGGCGGTCGCGACGGCCGGCGCGGCGTCCGCCCCACCGACCCTCAGCAGCACGTCGATCTGCACGTCGGCGGCCGGGGCCCGGTCGAGCGCCTCGTCGACCGCACCGTTCGCGGTGAGGTCGAGCAGCAGGGCGAGGGTCGCGAGCAGGGACGTCGCGACGACCGCGACGAGCGTCACGGTGGCGACCACCGAGGCCTGGTCGCGCAGACGTCCGAGCAGCACGCGGGACCGCCAGGCCACGTGGTTCCCCTTCCGTGGGCGGCACCGTCGCGCACCCGTCGCGGTGATGCTAGGGGACCCCGGGCTGCGGGCGTGGTCGCGCTGCCACCACGGTTGTGCGGGTCGGTGCGCGACGACCCGGTCGGGTGGCCGGTGCGGGCGTCCGGGTGACGTCCCCGGACGCCCGCACCGCGGTGGGATCAGGCCCGCGGCGGGCGCGTCATCGCGAGCACGTCGAGCGCGGTGTCGAGCTGCTCGAGCGTGAGCTCGCCGCGCTCGACGAACCCGAGGTCGAGCGTCGCCTGGCGGATCGTGACGCCCGCCTTCACGGCGTGCTTGGCGATCTTCGCGGCGTTCTCGTACCCGATGACGCGGTTGAGCGGCGTGACGATCGACGGCGACGACTCCGCGAGCGCGCGGGCGCGCTCGACGTTCGGCGTGGTCCCGGCGACCGTGCGGTCGGCGAGCACGCGCGCGCCGTTCGCCAGCAGGCGGATCGACTCGAGCACGGCCGACGCGATGACGGGGATCTGCACGTTGAGCTCGAAGGAGCCCGACGCGCCGGCCCACGCCACGGTCGCGTCGTTGCCGACGACGCGCGAGCACACCATGAGCACGGCCTCGGGCACGACCGGGTTCACCTTGCCGGGCATGATCGACGACCCGGGCTGCAGGTCGGGCAGCGCGATCTCGCCCAGCCCGGTGTTCGGGCCCGAGCCCATCCAGCGCAGGTCGTTGCAGATCTTCGTGAGGCTCACGGCGATCGTGCGCAGCGCGCCCGACAGCTCCACGAGCCCGTCGCGCGAGGACTGCGCCTCGAAGTGGTCGCGCGCCTCGGTGAGCGGCAGGCCCGTGTCCTCCACGAGCAGCGCGATGACGCGCTGCGGGAAGCCGGCCGGCGTGTTGATGCCCGTGCCGACGGCGGTGCCGCCCAGCGGCACCTCGGCCGCGCGGGGGAGCGCCGCGCGCAGCCGCTCGACGCCGTACCGCACGGCCGCGGCGTACCCGCCGAACTCCTGCCCGAGCGTCACGGGGGTCGCGTCCATGAGGTGCGTGCGCCCCGACTTCACGACCTGCGCCCACGCGGTCGCCTTCTCCTCCAGGGCGCCCGCGAGGTGCTCGAGCGCCGGCACGAGGTCGCGCACGACGCCCGCGGTCGCGGCCACGTGCACCGACGTCGGGAACACGTCGTTCGACGACTGCGACGCGTTCACGTGGTCGTTGGGGTGCACGTCGCGCCCCAGCAGGCGCGTCGCGAGCGTCGCGAGCACCTCGTTGGTGTTCATGTTCGAGCTCGTGCCCGAGCCCGTCTGGTAGACGTCGACGGGGAAGTGCGCGTCGTGCACGCCCGTCGCGACCTCGTCGGCCGCCGCGACGATCGCGTCGGCGACGTCCTGCGGCAGCACGCCGAGCTCGGCGTTGGCGCGCGCCGCGGCCTTCTTCACGCGCGCGAGCGCCTCGACGTGCCCGCGCTCGAGCGTGCTGCCCGAGATCGGGAAGTTCTCGACCGCGCGCTGCGTCTGCGCGCGGTACAGCGCGTGCGCGGGGACGCGCACCTCGCCCATGGTGTCGTGCTCGACGCGGTAGGCCTGCTCGCCCGCGGCCGCGCCGTCGGGACCGGTGGTGGAAGTCATGGACCCATCCTTCCACCGCTCCGGTGGCGGGAACCCGCAGGTCGTAGTCGGATGTGGGCACACCCCTTCCCGACGACGTGAGAGGCCAGGCGCCCGTGCGACACCTGAGGCGACGACCCGCGGCTCTCCTCGCCGTGGCGCTCGCGGCCCCGCTCGCCGCCTGCTCCGCCGCCGAGGCCGGACCCCCCGAGCTGCTCTGGTACATCAACCCCGACTCGGGCGGTCAGGAGCGCATCGCGCAGCAGTGCACGCAGGAGTCCGGGGGCGCCTACCGCCTCAGCACCGTGCTGCTGCCGCGCGACGCGCCGAGCCAGCGCGAGCAGCTCGTGCGCCGCCTCGCGGCCAACGACACGTCGATCGACCTCATGAGCATCGACCCGCCGTACATCCCCGAGTTCGCCAACGCCGACTTCCTGGCACCCGTGCCCGACGACGTCGCGCAGGCCGTCACGCAGGACGTCGCCGAGGGCGCCGTCGCGGGCGCGACCTACGACGACGAGCTCGTGACCGTGCCCTTCTGGGCGAACACGCAGCTGCTCTGGTACCGCAAGTCGGTCGCGGAGGCCGCCGGTCTCGACATGACGCAGCCCGTGACGTGGGAGCAGGTCGTGCAGGCGGCGGCCGACCAGGACCGCACGGTCGCCGTGCAGGGCGTGCGCGCCGAGTCCCTCACGGTGTGGATCAACGCGCTCGTGGAGTCCGCCGGCGGGCACGTCCTGGAGAACCCCGAGGCGACGGACCCGCAGGACGTGCGCCCGTCGCTCGACTCCGACGCGGGACGCGCGGCGGCCGAGATCATCCGCGGCCTCGCCGACGCGGGCGTCGGCGGACCGCAGCTGTCCAACGCGACCGAGGACATCAACGCGTCGATGTTCGAGGGCGACACCGCCGGGTTCATGGTCAACTGGCCGTTCGTCTGGCAGCGCGCGCAGTCGGCCGTCGAGGCCGGCACGCTCGACCAGTCGGTCGTCGACGACTTCGGCTGGGCGGTGTACCCGCAGGCCGTCGAGGGCGAGCAGGCCCGGCCCCCGTACGGCGGGATCAACCTCGGCGTCGGCGCGTTCAGCGAGCACGTCGACCTCGCGTTCGAGGCCGCGCGGTGCATCGTCGCGCCCGAGAAGCAGGCCGAGTACTTCCTGTCCGACGGCAACCCGCCGTCGTCGCTCACGGCCTTCGACGACCCCGAGGTCCGCGAGACGTTCCCCATGGCGGACGTCATCCGCGAGTCGCTGCAGAACGCGGCGCCGCGGCCCCAGACGCCGTTCTACAACGAGGTGTCGTCGAGCCTGCAGCGCACGTGGCACCCGCCGCGCGCGGTGTCGCCCGGCACGAGCCCGCAGCGCGCCGACGAGCTGATCACGGCCGTGCTGCAGGGGGAGGCGCTGCTGTGAGCACCACGACCACCGGCGCGAGCGCCGTGCGCTCCGCGCAGCAGCCGCGGCGCAGGCCGCAGCGCTCCGACCGGGCCCGGCAGGAGGCGCGGCTCGGGCTGCTGCTGTCCGCGCCCGCGATCTTCGTGCTCGTCGCCGTCGTCGGCTACCCGATCCTGCAGGCCGTGTGGGACTCGCTGTTCAGCTACAAGCTCACCAACCCCGACGCGCGGCACTTCGTCGGGCTCGGCAACTTCACGCTGATCCTGGGCGACCCGATCTGGTGGCAGGCCCTCGGCGTGACCGTGCTGATCACGGTCGTGACCGTCGCGGTCGAGCTCGTGCTGGGGTTCGGCCTCGCGCTCGTCATGAACAACGCGCTGCAGCGGCTGCGGCCCGCGCTGCGCACCGCGATCCTCATCCCGTACGCGATCATCACGGTCGTCTCGGCGTTCGCGTTCCGGTTCATGTTCGACCTCACCAGCGGGTTCATGAACAGCTGGCTGCCGTTCGTGCCGGCCGACACCGACTGGTTCGCGTCGTTCGGCAGCGCCGTGACGGTCATCGCGCTGTCGGAGATCTGGAAGACCACGCCGTTCATCTCGCTGCTGCTGCTGTCGGGCCTCGCGCAGGTGCCGGGCGAGCTGCAGGAGGCCGCGAAGGTCGACGGCGCGACCGCGTGGCAGCGCATGCGGCGCGTGACGATCCCGAACATGAAGGCCGCGATCATGGTCGCGCTGCTGTTCCGCACGCTCGACGCGTTCCGCATCTTCGACAACATCTTCATCATGACGAACGGTGCCGCGGGCACCGAGTCGGTCGCGTTCCTCGCGTACCGGCAGACCATCCAGCGCCTCGAGATCGGCATCGGCTCGGCGGTGTCCGTGCTGCTGACGATCGCCGTCGCGCTCATCGCCCTGATGTTCGTCAAGGGCTTCAAGGTCAACCTGGCGGCGTCGACGAGGGCGGGACGATGAACGCGCGCGGCAAGCTGTGGTGGTGGGTCGGCGGCCTGGCGATCGTCCTGTACTGCCTGTTCCCGGTGGCGTGGATCGTGTCGTTGTCGCTCAAGGCGCCGTCCGACCTCGACAACGGCTCGTTCCTGCCGTCGTCCGTGACGTGGCAGAACTACCAGCTGATCCTCACGGGCTCGGCGTCGGACCTGTTCCTGCCGGCGCTGCGCAACTCGGTGGGGATCTGCCTCATCGCCACCGCGATCGCCGTCGTCCTCGCGTCGCTGTGCGCCTACGCGGTCGCGCGGCTCGACTTCCCCGGCAAGGCGTTCGTGCTGGGCCTGTCGCTCGCGGTGTCGATGTTCCCCGTGATCTCGATCGTCACGCCCCTGTTCAACATCTGGCGCGCGATCGGGCTGTACGACACGTGGGCCGGCCTCGTGATCCCGTACCTGTCCATCACGCTGCCGCTGTCGATCTGGACCCTGACGGCCTTCTTCCGCGAGATCCCGTGGGAGATGGAGCAGGCCGCGCAGGTCGACGGCGCGACCACCGCGCAGGCGTTCCGCAAGGTCATCGTGCCGCTCGCCGGCCCGGGCGTGGCCACCACCGCGATCATCGCGTTCTTCCTCGCGTGGAACGACTTCGTGTACGGCATCTCGCTCACGTCGACCGAGGCCGCGCGCCCCGTGCCCGCCGCGCTCGCGTTCTTCACCGGCGCCTCGCAGTTCGAGGAGCCGACCGGCGCCATCTCGGCCGCCGCCGTCATCGTCACCATCCCCGTCGTGGTCCTGGTGCTGCTGTTCCAGCGCCAGATCGTCGCCGGGCTCACCCAGGGCGCCGTCAAGGGCTGACCCGGACCGAGGGAGGTTCGCCATGGCCGCGATCACGCTGAGCCACGTCGTGAAGAAGTACGGCGACGGCTACCCGGCCGTGAACGACGTCAGCCTGGACGTCGACGACGGCGAGTTCGTCATCCTCGTCGGGCCGTCGGGATGCGGGAAGTCGACGCTGCTGCGCATGGTCGTGGGGCTCGAGGACATCACCGACGGCGAGATCAGCATCGACGGCGACGTCGTCAACGACAAGGCGCCGCGCGACCGCAAGCTCGCGATGGTGTTCCAGAACTACGCGCTGTACCCGCACCTGAGCGTGTTCGAGAACATCGCGTTCCCGCTGCGCCTCGAGAAGGGCAAGTTCTCGGACGACGAGATCCGCGAGCGCGTCGAGCGGGCCGCGGACACCCTCGAGCTGCGCGAGCACCTCGACCGCAAGCCCGCGAACCTGTCGGGCGGGCAGCGGCAGCGCGTCGCGATGGGACGCGCGATCGTGCGCGACGCGCGCGCGTTCCTGTTCGACGAGCCGCTGTCGAACCTCGACGCCAAGCTCCGCGGGCAGATGCGCACCGAGATCGCGCGCATGCAGCGCCGGCTCGGCACCACGACGCTCTACGTGACGCACGACCAGACCGAGGCGATGACGCTGGGCGACCGGGTCGCGGTGCTCAAGAAGGGCGTGCTCCAGCAGGCGGCGAGCCCGCGCGCGCTCTACGAGCAGCCCGTCAACCTGTTCGTCGCCGGGTTCATCGGCTCGCCGCCCATGAACTTCCTGCCCGGCGAGGTCGACGGCGACACGCTGCGACTGCCGCTGGCCGACGTGCCGCTCGCGCCCGCGCTGCGCGAGCGGATCGGGGACCGTTCGCTCGTGATCGTCGGGCTGCGGCCCGAGCACCTCGAGGACGCCGACACGTTCGACGAGGGCGGCCGCGAGGGCGGCGTGACGTTCGAGGCGGACGTGGACGTCGTCGAGTGGCTGGGCGCCGAGCTGTACGCGTACGTGCCGTTCGAGACGCACGCGGACGTCGCGCAGACGCTCGAGGAGCTCGACCGCGACCTCGACGGCGAGGGCATGCGCACGCAGCTCGTCGCGTCGCTCGGCGCCGAGTCGCGCGTGCGCGACGGCGACGTCGCCGAGCTGTGGTTCGACCCCGCGCGGCTCATGGTCTTCGACCCCGAGACGGGTGAGAACCTCACGTACGACGAGGAGGCGGCGCGCCGGGCCGACGAGGAGAGCGTCGAGGAGCGGCGCCGCGCGACCGAGCGCGCGCAGCGCCGTGCCGCGCGCGCCGAGGAGCGAGCGTCCGGGAGGGGCGACCGCGCGTCGGCGGGTGGGGGGCGGCACACCGCGGCCTGAGGCACGGGCGACGGCCCGATCCGTCGGGCGACCGGGCCCGCTGGCGACGCACCGCACGCGGCCGACGCGGCACGACCGGCCCCGCGCGGAGCCGGTCGTGCCGTACGGGATCAGGCCGCGGTGCCGGGCACGACGCCCGGTCCCGCACCGATGTCGCCGATGACCTGCGCGACCTGGGCGCGCCCGTCGGCGAGCGTGTACTCGACCGCGACGATCGCGGTCCGGCCCGCCGCGACCGACTCGGCGAGCGACACCGAGTAGCCGTGCAGCTGGCGCGAGGTGTGCAGCACGTGCTCGTGCCCGAGGGTCGCGGCGTCGAACGAGTCCAGCGGCCGGCCCGACGCGGTGAGCCCGACGATCGAGGGGATCACGCGGTCGACGACGGCCTGCACGAACCCCGGCGGCACGTTGCCGTTCGTGATCGCGTCCGTCGCGGCCGCGACGGCGCCGCACGAGTCGTGCGCGAGCACGACGACGAGCGGTGCGCCGAGCACCTCGACCCCGTACTCGATGGACCCGATGACGGTCGTGTCGAGCACGTGCCCGGCGGTGCGCACGACGAACAGGTCGCCGAGCCCCTGGTCGAAGATGATCTCGGCCGCGACGCGGCTGTCGGAGCAGCCGAAGACCACCGCGAACGGGTGCTGCTCGACGCTCACCTCGGTGCGGCGGGCGATGCCCTGCGACGGGTGCGCCATGCGGTCCTCGACGAACCGCAGGTTGCCGTCGGCCAGCGCGGCCCAGGCCTGCGCGGGAGTGGTCGGCGTCGTGCTCATGCGGGGGCTCCCTCGGTGTCGAGCTCGGCGGTCGTCGGCGGGTTGGCGCCCGCGCGCGAGACCGTGATGGCGGCGATGCGCGCGCAGCGGGCGAGCACCTGCTCGACCGTGCCCGCGTCGACGTCGTGCAGCGCGGCGCGGCGGTCGGCGCCGAGCAGACCGGCGGACCACAGCCCGTCGACCAGGCCACCCATGAACGAGTCGCCCGCGCCGACGGTGTCGGCGACGGTGACGCGCGGCGCCGGGACCGTGAGGCGCGCGCCGGCGGCGGTGCTCGCGAACGCGCCCTCGCCGCCGTGCGTGACGACCACGAGCGCGGGGCCCGAGCGGCTCCAGTCCTCCGCGACCTCGGCCGGCGCGACGCCGGGCAGCAGCCACGCGAGGTCCTCGTCGCTGACCTTGACCACGTCGGACGCGCGCACGAGCCGCTCGACGACGGGCCGCACGTCGGCCGGGTCTCCCATGAGCGCGGGGCGCAGGTTCGGGTCGTAGGTGATCGTCGACGTCGCGCGGCGGCTCTCGAGCAGGTCGGCGACCTTGGGTCCGCCGGGCGTCAGCACGGCCGCGATCGACCCGGTGTGCACGACGAGCGCGTCGCCCTCGCCCTCGTCCCACGTCGCGGGCAGGTCCCACTCGAGGTCGAAGTCGTACGTCGCGACGCCCGCGGCGTCGAGGTGCGCGGTGGCGACGGGGGTCCGGGCGGGCGCGCGGTCACCGGTCAGCACGTGCACGCCGGAGGCCGCGAGGTGCCGGCGCACGAGGTCGCCGTGCGCGTCGTCGGCCAGCCACGTGAGCAGCTCGGCGCGCCGGCCGAGCCGCGCGAGGCCGATCGCCACGTTGGCCGGGCTGCCGCCCGGGAACTCGTCGTGCGTGCCGTCGGGGCGGCGGACCGCGTCCACCAGCGCCTCGCCGATCACGAGCGCACGGCCCTGCGTGCTGCCGCTCACCGGTCCTCCTCGTCGTCCTCGCCCGCGGCGTGCGCCCGGGCGTCCTCGTCCAGCGTCCCCGCCGTGCCGGTGCGGCCACCGCGCGCGGCGGTCAGCCGCTCGCGCGCGCCGTCGAGCCACTCCTGGCAGCGCGCGGCGAGCGCCTCGCCCCGCTCCCACAGCGCGAGCGACTCCTCGAGCGTGCCCGCGCCCGACTCGAGGCGGCCGACGATCGAGGCGAGCTCGTCGCGGGCCTGCTCGTAGCCGAGCGTCGCGGGGTCGGGCAGACCGGAGCCGGTGCCGGCCGCCCCGTCCGCCGGACCGTCGGGTGCGGTCGTCTCTCGTCGTGCCACGCGCACAGTCAACCAGCCGTCGCCGACGCCGCACGCGCGGGGCCGTGCTGCGGACCACGCCGTGCGTCGGCACGGCGACGTCGATGCCCCCTGAGCGCCGCGCCCTGGTGCCGAGCGATGCGGCTCACGCGTCGACGACGTCCGCCGCGAGCTCGCCCGCCGCGACCCGCACCCGCAGCCGGTCCCCGGTCGCGACCTCGGCGGGGTCGCGCACCACGGCGCCGTCGGCGCGCTGCACGACCGCGTACCCGCGCTCGAGCGTCGCGGCGGGGGACAGCGCACGCACCTGCCCCGCGAGCCGGGCGGTCGCGGTCGCGGCGTGCGCGAGCGCGGCGTCGAGCACCGCGCGACCGCGCGCGGTCTGGTCGCGCAGCGTGCGCTCGTGCGGGTCGACGAGCGTCTCGGGCCGCGCCATGACGGGTCGCGTGCGCCAGTGGTCGAGCGCCGCCTGCTCGCGCGCGAGGCGGTGGGTGAGCGCGGCGCGCGTGCGGGTGCGCGCCTGCGCGATCCGCGCGCGCTCCTCGGTGACGTCGGGCACGACGCGCTTGGCTGCGTCGGTGGGCGTCGACGCCCGCAGGTCCGCGACGAGGTCGAGCAGCGGCGCGTCCATGTGGTGCCCGATCGCGCTGACCAGCGGCGTGCGGCACGCCGCGGCGGCACGCACGAGGGTCTCGTTGCTGAACGGCAGCAGGTCCTCGAAGGACCCGCCGCCGCGCGCGACCACGACGACCTCGACCCGCGGGTCGGCGTCGAGCTCGGCGATCGCCGCGGTCACCGACGGCACCGCCTCGGCGCCCTGCACCGTGACGCGCCGGATCTCGAACTGCACGCCAGGCCAGCGGGCCCGCGCGTTCGAGACGACGTCGTGCTCGGCGTCGCCCTGCTGCGCGCACACCAGCCCGACCACGGCGGGCAGGAACGGCAGCGGGCGCTTGCGCGACTCGTCGAACAGGCCCTCGGCCGCGAGCACGCCCTTGAGGTGCTCGATGCGCGCGAGCAGCTCGCCCAGCCCCACGAGCCGCACGCGGTCCGCGGAGAACCCGAGCGCGCCCTTCTTCACCTGGTACTGCGGCCGCGCGTGCACCACGACGTGAGCGCCGTCGGCGAACCGGTCGCCCAGGCTCATCGCCGCGACCGCGGGCAGCGTGACCGACAGCGACATGTCGAGGTCGGTGTCGCGCAGCGTGAGGAACAGCAGCGAGTTCCAGCGCCGCACGTTGAGCACCTGGCCCTCGACCCACACGGGCGGCATGCGCGCGACGTAGTCCGCGACCTTCGGCGCGAGGTGCCGCACGGGCCACGGACGCTCGGGCGTCGTGTCCGCGGCCTTGAGCGGCAGCGGCAGCGGGGCCGTGGGGGCGGGGGAGTCGTCGGGCACGGCACCAGGGTGCCGCACGCGTGCGACACGGGTCGGGACGGGCGTGGTCGCGGCACCCGTGCCCGTCCCGCGCGGACCGGTGCGCGCGGCACGGACGGGTGCGTCCGGGTGGCGACGGGCCGGTCGCGCGGACGTCCCGTCGCCGGGTCGTGGAGGTCGCGTGAGCGTGGTGGCCGTCACCCGTCCCGCCGGGGGCGCCGCGGGACGTCCCACCTAGACTGAGGGCGTGAACCCTGCTGCCTCCGGTCCCGACGCGGCCGCCGCGCCCGCCGCGCCCCGCAAGCGCGTGCTGCTGGCGGCCCCCCGCGGGTACTGCGCGGGCGTCGACCGCGCGGTCGTCGCGGTCGAGAAGGCCCTCGAGCACTACGGCGCCCCGGTGTACGTCCGCAAGGAGATCGTGCACAACCGGCACGTCGTCGACACGCTGGCCGCGCGCGGCGCGGTGTTCGTCGACGAGACCGACGCGGTCCCCGAGGGTGCGCGCGTCGTGTTCTCGGCGCACGGGGTGTCGCCCGCGGTCAAGGAGGCCGCCGCGGCGCGCAACCTGCAGACCATCGACGCGACGTGCCCGCTGGTCACCAAGGTCCACAAGGAGGCCGTGCGGTTCGCCGCCGACGACTTCGACATCCTGCTCATCGGTCACGACGGGCACGAGGAGGTCGAGGGCACGCAGGGGCACGCCCCCGAGCACATCCAGGTCGTCAACTCGCCGGCCGACGCGGACCACGTCGTGGTCCGCGACCCCGAGCGGGTCATGTGGATCTCGCAGACCACGCTGTCGGTGGACGAGACGATGGAGACGGTCCGCCGCCTGCGCGAGCGGTTCCCGCACCTGCAGGACCCGCCGAGCGACGACATCTGCTACGCGACGCAGAACCGCCAGGTCGCGGTGAAGAAGCTCGCGCCCTCGTGTGACGTGGTCATCACGGTCGGGTCCGCCAACTCGTCGAACTCGGTGCGCCTCGTCGAGGTCGCCCTCGACGCGGGTGCGCGTGCGTCGTACCGCGTCGACAAGGCCGCCGAGATCGACCCGGCGTGGCTCGAGGGTGCGACCACGGTCGGCGTCACCTCGGGGGCGTCCGTCCCGGAGATCCTGGTGTCCGACGTCCTCGCGCTGCTCGCCGAGCACGGCTTCGGCGAGGTCGAGGAGGTGCGCACCGCGACCGAGGACCTCATGTTCTCGCTGCCGCGCGAGCTGCGCGCCGACCTCAAGGCCGCCGGTGCGCCGACCGGCCGCCCGCGTCCCGAGGGGCGTCGCTCGCTGAGCGTCCAGCCCGTCTGACGGACCGTCCCACCGTCGGGGCCGGGCACCGCGGGTCGCGCCGTCAGGCGGTCGACGAGCTCTCGCCGCCGTCCCGCCGAGCTGCCTCGTCCTGCCACGTGCGCGCGTCGCGTCGCGCCGCGTCGCCGCCGAGCGCGAGGTCCTCGAGCGCGACCACCCTCTCGTCGGCGGACGCGACGAGCTCGGGTGCGCTGAGCGCCGACAGCCGGGGGTTCGCGGGTGCGGGCGTCACGAGGTCGTCGTCGACGACGTGCAGGTCGGCGAACCGTCGCGCGCTGACCAGCACGCGCGACTCGAGCGAGCCGACCGTCTGGTTGTAGGCGCCCGCGGCCGCGTCGATCGCGCGGCCGAGTCGCGTGAGGTGTCCGCCCATCGTCGCGAGCCGCCCGTGCAGCTCCTTGCCGAGCGTGAGCACCTGCTGCGCGTTCGCGGCGAGCGCGTCCTGCCGCCACGCGTACGCGACGGTCCGCAGGAGCGTGAGCAGCGTGACGGGCGTCGCGAGCACCACGTTCCGCTCGAACGCGTACTCGACGAGCGTCGGGTCCTGGTCCGCCGCGGCGTGCAGGAACGACTCGGCGGGGACGAACATCACGACGAACTCGGGCGCCGGGGCGAACTGGTCCCAGTACCGCTTGGACGCGAGGTCGTCCACGTGCTTGCGCACGTGCCGCGCGTGCGCCGCGAGCCGCTGCGCGCGCACCGTCTCGTCGTCGGTCTCGGTGGCCTCCAGGAACCCGAGGAACGCGACCTTGGCGTCGACGACCACGTGCTTGCCGCCCGCGAGCCGCACCACCATGTCGGGGCGCAGCAGCCCGTCGTCGGTGCGCACCTGCTCCTGCTCGACGAAGTCGACGTGCGCGAGCATGCCCGCCGCCTCGACCACGCGGCGCAGCTGCACCTCGCCCCAGCGCCCGCGCACCTGCGACGACCGCAGGGCTGTCACGAGCCGCCCGGTCTCGCCGCGCAGCTGCTCGGACGCCGCGCGCATCGCGCGGACCTGCTCGCCGAGCGCCGCGTTGCCCTCGGCCCGTGCGCGCTCGGCGGCCGCGATCTCGGCGCGCACCTGGTCGAGCGTGCGCCCCAGCGGCTCGACCATCGCCCGCACGGCCTGCTCGCGCTGCGCGAGCTCGCCGGCCTGCGTCTGGTGCTCGGCCGCGAGGCGCTGGTGCGCGAGCGCGAGGAACTGCTCGCTCGTCGCGGCGAGCGCCTCGTCCGCGAGCGCACGGAACCGGTCGCCCGCGCCCGCGCGCTCGGCCTCGAGCTGGGCGCGGGCGCGCGCGGCGTCGACCTCGGCCGCGCGCACGCGGTCCTCCGCGGCGCGTGCCGCACGCGACGCCGCGAGCACCCAGGCGACCACGCCGCCGACCAGCATCCCGGCGAGCAGCGCGACGAGGACCGGCCAGGGCGACGCGGGGATCTCCATGCCACGCAGCGTGCCAGCCACCTCCGACACCGGTCCGCGACGCGTCGGCGACCCCTCGTCTGCGTCCCGGGACGGAGGCGCAGGATCGGCCGCGCGACCGATCCGGCGCGACGCGGCCCGTCCCTATCCTCGGTGGCGTGACCACACCACCTCCCGTCCCGCAGCCCGGGCTCGACGCCGGCGCCCCGTCCGGCGGCGGCGTGACGCCGGGTGCCGTCCCGACGCCCGCCCCGGCCCCCGCGACCGCCGCCGCTCCCGCGCTGTCCCTGCACGGCCTGTGGCGCCGCTTCGGCCAGAAGGTCGCCGTCGCGGGCGTCGACCTCGCGATCCCGGCGGGCTCGTTCTACGGGCTCGTCGGCCCCAACGGCGCCGGCAAGACCACCACGCTGTCGATGGCGACGGGCCTGCTGCGCCCCGACGCGGGCACGGTGCTCGTCGGCGGCGTCGACCTGTGGGCGAACCCGGTGGAGGTCAAGCGCAGCCTCGGCGTGCTGCCCGACGGCGTGCGCCTGTTCGATCGCCTCACCGGCGCGCAGCTCGTCACCTACGCGGGCCTCCTGCAGGGCCTCGACCGGCCGACGGTCGAGGGCCGCACGCGCGACCTGCTCGCCGCGGTCGGGCTCACGCAGGACGCCGACACGCTCGTCGTCGACTACTCCGCGGGCATGACCAAGAAGGTCGCGCTCGCGTGCGCGCTGGTGCACGCGCCGCGCGTGCTCGTGCTCGACGAGCCGTTCGAGGCCGTCGACCCCGTGTCGGCCGCGAACATCCGCGAGATCCTGCACCAGTACGTCGACGGCGGCGGCACGGTCGTCGTGTCGTCGCACGTCATGGACCTCGTGCAGCGCATGTGCGACCACGTCGCGGTGATCGCGCAGGGCCACGTGCTCGCGGCCGGCACGGTCGACGAGGTGCGCGCGGGCCGGTCGCTCGAGGAGCGCTTCGTCGACCTCGTCGGCGGGCGGATCAGCGGGGAGGGCATCGCGTGGTTGCGCACCTCGTCCGACTGAAGCTCACGTTGCTGCGCAACGGTCTGCGGCGCAGCGTCTGGCAGGTCCTCGGCATGGTCGTGGGCGCGCTGTACGGACTGTTCCTGCTGGTCGGCGCGGTCGTGGGCCTGTTCGCGCTCGGCTTCGTCGACCTGCAGGCCCGGTCCGACGTCCTGGTCGTCGGGGGCTCGCTGCTGGTGCTCGGCTGGTGGCTGATCCCGCTGGTCGCGTTCGGCGTCGACGCGACGCTCGACCCGCGCCGGTTCCTCACGTTCGGCCTGTCACGGCGCGACCTGCTCGTGGGGCTCACGCTCGCGGGGCTCATCGGCGTGCCGGGCGTCGTCACGGCCCTGGTCGCGCTCGCGACGCCGCTGTCGTGGTGGCGCGAGCCCGCCGCCGCGGTCGCGGCGCTGGTCGGCGCGCTCGTCGGCGTGCTCGCGTGCACGATCGGCTCGCGGGCGACCACCACCGCGCTGGCGCCGTTCATCGGGCGGCGCCGCGTGCGCGAGCTGGTCGCCGCACTGGCGATCGTGCCGATCATGTTCCTCGGCCCGATCATGTCGACGCTCGCCGACTCGGCCGACCGCCTGGCGGGGCTCGTCACGGTGGCGCGCGTGCTGTCGTGGACGCCGGTGGGCGCGCCGTGGGCGGTCGCACCGGCCGTCGCTGCGGGGGACTGGCTCGGCGCGCTCGCGCGGCTCGCGATCGGCGTCGCGACGGTCCTCGTGGCGCTGCGCGTGTGGTCCTGGGCGCTGGATCGCACGCTCACCGACCCGGTGTCGACGGGCGGCGACGCGCGGGCGCGCGGCCTCGGGTGGTTCGGCCGGCTGCCGGCCACGCCCGTCGGCGCGATCGCCGCGCGCGCCGCGACGTACTGGCTCCGCGACCCCCGCTACGCGATCGCCGTGGCGATCGTGCCGGCCATCCCGCTGGTGCTGGCGTTCTCGTCGCCGGGCGGTGCGCTCCTGCTCATCGCGGGTCCGGCGACGGCGTTCGTCGTCGGCTGGAGCATCTCCGCCGACGTCGCGTACGACGGCACCGCGTTCTGGACCCACGTGGCGGCGCCCGTCCGCGGCGTGACCGACCGTTGGGGCCGCGTGCTCGTGGCCGGTGTGCTCGGGCTCGTCGTGACGGTCCTGGTCACGGTCGGGACCGCCTGGTACGCGGACCGGTTCGACGCGCTGCCCGCGCTGCTCGGCGCGAGCCTGGGCCTGCTGCTCACGTCGCTGGGCACCGCGAGCGTCACGTCGGCGCTCGTCGTCTACCCGGTGCAGATGCCGGGCGAGAACCCGTTCGGCACCAAGCAGGGCGCGAACGCGGCGTCGTTCACGTCGCAGCTGGCGGGCTTCACCGCCGTCGGCGTGCTCGGCGCACCGGCCGCCGTGCTCGCGCTGATCGCGGTGCTGCAGCGCTCGGCCGTCCTCGGCTGGGTGGCGCTCGCGGTCGGGGCGGTGCTGGGCGCCGTGCTGCTGGTGGTCGGCGTGCGCATCGGCGGGTCGGTGCTGGAGCGCCGCGGGCCGGAGCTGCTGCAGCGGATGCGCGCGTTCGACTGAGTCCGTGAAGGCCGGTCGGCCGGTCCCCGCCCGCACGGGTCGGGGGCCGGCCGCGGCGCTGCGTAGACTCGTCGCCCGTGGCTCTCACCATCGGCATCGTCGGCCTGCCCAACGTCGGCAAGTCCACCCTCTTCAACGCGCTCACGCGCGCGCAGGTGCTCGCGGCGAACTACCCGTTCGCGACGATCGAGCCCAACGTGGGGGTGGTCCCGCTGCCGGACCCCCGGCTGACGACCCTCGCCGAGATCTTCGGCTCGGAGCGGATCCTGCCGGCGACGGTGTCGTTCGTCGACATCGCGGGCATCGTGCGCGGCGCGAGCGAGGGCGAGGGCATGGGCAACCAGTTCCTCGCCAACATCCGCGAGGCCGACGCCATCTGCGTCGTGACACGCGCGTTCGCGGACCCCGACGTCGTGCACGTCGACGGGCGCGTGTCGCCGAAGGACGACATCGAGACGATCCACACCGAGCTGGTCCTCGCGGACCTGCAGACGCTCGAGAAGGCCGTGCCGCGCCTCGAGAAGGAGGTGCGCGCCAAGAAGACCGACGCGTCGGTGCTCGCGGCCGCGCAGGCCGCGCTCGGCGTGCTCGAGCAGGGCACGGTCCTGTCGCAGGGCGCGCGCGCCGCTGGCATCGACCCGGCGGACCTGGCGCCGTTCCAGCTCATGACGACCAAGCCGTTCATCTATGTGTTCAACACCGACGACGCGGGCCTGGCCGACACGGCCATGCAGGACGACCTGCGCGCGTACGTCGCGCCCGCGGACGCGGTGTTCCTCGACGCGAAGTTCGAGTCGGAGCTCGTCGAGCTCGACGAGGACGAGGCGCGCGAGATGCTCGAGGCCAACGGCCAGGACGAGGCCGGGCTGGACCAGCTCGCGCGCGTCGGCTTCCACACCCTCGGCCTGCAGACGTACCTCACGGCGGGCCCCAAGGAGTCCCGGGCGTGGACGATCCGCCAGGGCTGGACGGCGCCGCAGGCCGCGGGCGTCATCCACACGGACTTCCAGAAGGGCTTCATCAAGGCCGAGGTGATCTCGTTCGCGGACCTCGTCGAGGCGGGGTCCGTCGCGGCCGCGCGCTCGGCGGGCAAGGCGCGCATCGAGGGCAAGGACTACGTGATGGCCGACGGCGACGTCGTGGAGTTCCGCTTCAACGTGTGACCGCCGCGTGCGCCCCGCCGCGCGTCGGCGCGGTGGTGGCGTCACGATGGGCGCATGGCGACGACGCTGAGCGGGCAGGAGGTCGCGGACGCGGGCCTCGCGGGGTGGACGGACCTCGGCGACGGGCTGCGCACGCGCGTCGTGACGGGCGACTTCACGACGGGCCTGGCGCTGGTCGCGGCGATCGGCGCGGCATCCGAGGAGGCGGGGCACCACCCGGACGTCGACCTGCGCCACGGCCGCGTCGACGTGCGCCTCGTGAGCCACGACGCGGGCGGCGTGACCGAGCGGGACGTCGCGCTCGCCCGGACGGTGTCGCGCCTGGCGGCCGACGCCGGTCTGACGTGCGACGGCGCGGGCCTGCAGCGCACCGAGATCGCGCTCGACACGCCCGACGTCGCCGCGGCGCGACGCTGGTGGGCGGCGTTCCTCGCGTACGAGGAGACCCCGGGGTCGGACGACGAGGTGCGCGACCCCGCCGACGCGCAGCCGCCCGTGTGGTTCCAGCGCTCCGGCGCGCAGCAGCCGCGCCAGCGCTGGCACCTGGACGTGTGGGTCGAGCCCGGGCGCCTCGACGAGCGGGTCGCGGCGGCCGTGGCCGCGGGCGGTCGGGTCGTCGACCGCACGCAGGCGCCGAGCTTCGTGGTCGTCGAGGATCCCGAGGGCAACCGGGCGTGCCTGTGCACGTCCCGCGACCGCGACTGACGGCGCCCGCACCTGCGCACGGGCACTGTGACGCGAACCACACCGCCTGTGCGTGTGTCATCCGTGTTACGCGGCTGTTTCCGCTTGGCGCGTCTCGTATGATGGACGGTACTCACCAGTATCAATCAGGTAACGATCGACATCGGTGTCGGTCCATGCCTGATTCGTCCCCTCTTCCGGGGCTAGCGTTGCCCCAATTCCGGCGGGCGAGCGCGCCCCGGCCCCCTGCAGCTGTACCCCGGGGGAGCCGTGCGGCCACGTCCACCACGTCTCAGGAGGAACATTGAAGATCAGGCGGACCAGCCTCGCTGTGGCCCTGTTCGCGACGGGCGCGCTCGTGCTGAGCGCGTGCGCGAACACGCCGCAGGACGAGCCCGACGGTGGCAGCAGCGCCTCGGCGGGCGCCGGCGGCGGCACCCTCACGGTGGCGGAGACGAACCAGTTCTCGTCGTTCAACCCGAACACGTCGAACGGCAACGTCGACATCAACTCGAAGATCACGACGTACCCCACGCGTGCGTGGTTCAACTACGTCGACGGCTCGTCGTTCGCCGCGGGCGACCCGAAGGTGCAGAAGGACGAGTCGTTCGGCACCTACGAGGTCGTCTCCGAGGACCCGTTCTCGGTCAAGTACACCGTCAACGAGGGCGTGACCTGGTCCGACGGCGAGCCCGTCGACGCCGACGACCTGGTGTTCGCGTGGGCCGTGCAGTCGGGCCACTACAACTCCGAGTCGGGCGACGTCACCTACTTCGACTACGCGGGTGACTCCACCACGCTCGGTCTGACGGACTTCCCCGAGATCGGCGAGGACGGCCGCTCGATCACGCTGAACTACAGCGCGCCCGCCGCCGACTGGGAGGTCGCGTTCGCGGCCGAGGCGCCGGCGCACGTCGTCGCCAAGAAGGCGGGCCTCGCCGACGGCCAGGCCCTGCTCGACCTGCTCGAGGCGCAGGCCGACGTCGCGCCCACCGCGACGGCGGACAACGCCGAGCTGCGTGCCGTGGCCGACTTCTGGAACACGGGCTACGACTCGACCGTGCTGCCCTCGGACCCCGAGCTCTACCTGTCCTCGGGCCCGTACATCGTGTCGGACGTCGTCGAGAACCAGTCGGTGACCCTCGTCCCGAACGAGAAGTACACGGGCGACCTGAAGGCGCAGCTCGACACGATCATCATGCGCACCATCCCGGACGCCACGGCGGCCGTGCAGGCGCTCGGCAACGGCGAGGTCGACGTGATCTCCCCGCAGTCGTCGGCCGACACCCTGACGGCGCTCAAGGCGCTCGACGGCGTGACGCTGCACCAGGGCGACCAGCTCGCGTACGACCACATCGACCTGACCTTCAACAACGGCGGCCCGTTCGACCCGGCCACCTACGGCGGCGACGCCGCGAAGGCGCAGAAGGTGCGTGAGGCGTTCCTCAAGACGATCCCGCGCCAGCAGATCCTCGACGCGATCATCACGCCGCAGAAGGACGACGCGCAGATCCTCAACTCGCAGCTCTTCGTGCCGGCGCAGGCCTCGTACGAGGACTCCGTCGCGGCCAACGGCTCGGCCGACTACCCGGGTGAGCCCGACGTCGAGGGCGCCAAGCAGCTGCTCGCCGAGGCCGGTGTCACCAGCCCGACGGTCCGCGTGCTCTACAACGTCAACAACCCGAACCGCGTGAACGCCTACACCCTGATCGCCGCCTCGGCGACGCAGGCCGGCTTCGTCATCGACGACCAGGGTGACGCGGCCTGGGGCTCGCGTCTGTCCGACGGCACGTACGACGCGGCGATCTTCGGCTGGATCAACAGCGGCATCGGCGTGGCCGGCGTCCCGCAGATCTTCTCGACGACCGGTGGCGGCAACTACAACGGCTACTCGAACAGCAAGGTCGACGAGCTGGCCGCGAAGCTCGTGGTCACGCTCGACACCGACCAGCAGGCGCAGATCCAGGAGGAGATCGACCCGCTGATCTTCGCCGACGCGTACGGCCTCCCGCTGTTCCAGTCGGTCGGTCTCGACGCGGTCGGCGACCGCGTCAGCGGCATCGACGACTACAACCCCAACCAGGCCGGTGTCTGGTGGAACGTCTGGGAGTGGACGGTCAACGACTGATCCGTTGACACCTCCGGTGTGACATCGACGGCGCCGGGACTCGCGAGCTCGCAGTCCCGGCGCCGTCGCGCGCGGGCCCGGGAGGGCCCGGCCGGGGGATACAGTTCTGTCCACCCGCGCCCGTGCACAGATCGGGCGTCCCCCTGCACGTCCCGTCTCGACGGCCCGGCGCGACCCCGCGTCGCCGGAGCCGCCGTGCGAGAGCGAGAGTCATGACTTCCTACGTCTTGCGGCGCCTCGGTGTGTCGCTGCTGATCCTGCTCGGTGCGTCGTTCCTCGTGTACCAGCTCGTCGCCCTCTCGGGCGACCCCCTGCAGGAGTTCCGCGAATCGACCCGCCCGAACAAGGAAGCGTTGATGGCGCAGCGCACGGCGCTGCTCAACCTCGACGTCCCCGCGCCGGTGCGGTACTTCCTCTGGCTCGGCGGCGCCGTCAAGTGCGTCATCCCCGGGCAGTGCGACCTGGGCGTCACGCTCCAGGGCCAGCCGGTCACGCAGGCGCTCGGGTCGGCGATCCCGTCCACGCTGCAGCTCGTCGCCGCGGCGACCGTGCTCGCGATCGTCGTCGGCATCGCGATCGGCATCGTCACCGCCCTGCGGCAGTACTCGGCGCTCGACTACGGCGTCACCTTCCTGACGTTCCTGTTCTTCTCGCTCCCGGTCTTCTGGGTCGCCGTCCTCCTCAAGGAGTTCGGTGCGATCCGGTTCAACGACTTCCTCGCGGACCCGAGCGTGCCGATCACCACCGTGGTCGTGGTGGGGCTGGTCTCCGGACTGGTCTGGGCCCTGATCATCGGCGGCGACCTGCGCCGGCGGCTCATCACGTTCGCGGTCGCCGCGGTCGCCGCGGGTGGCGTGCTCTGGTACCTCGGTGCGACCCAGTGGTTCCGGTACCCCGGGCTCGGTCCCGCGCTCGTCGCCGTCACCGGCGTCGGCATCGCGATCGGCCTCTCGGCGCTCATCGCCGGCTCCCAGAACCGTCGGGCGCTCTACGCCTCGCTCGTCACCGTGGCGCTCGCGCTGGTCGCGATGTTCGCGCTGCGCCCGCTGCTCGACCGCGCGACGTTCCCGCTGATCCTGCTGCTGGGGGTCCTCGCGGTCGGCGCCGGCGTGCTGGTGGGCTACCTGTTCGGCGGGTACGACCGCCGCCAGTCGATGCGCGTCGCCGGGCTCACGTCGTTCCTCGTGGCCGGGCTCGTCATGCTCGACCGCTTCATGATCGCGTGGCCCAGCTACTTCACGCAGGTCCGCGGCCGCCCCATCGCGACGATCGGCTCCGAGACCCCGGGCCTGGGTGGCGACTTCTGGGTCTCGGGCCTCGACAAGTACACGCACCTCGTGCTGCCGACGCTCGCCCTGATGCTCATCTCCCTCGCGTCGTACACGCGCTACTCGCGCGCGTCGATGCTCGAGGTCATGGGGCAGGACTACGTCCGCACGGCGCGCGCCAAGGGCCTGCCCGAGCGCGTGGTCGTCGTCCGGCACGCGTTCCGCAACGCGCTGATCCCGCTCGCGACGATCGTCGCGTACGACATCGGCGGCCTGCTGGGCGGCGCCGTCATCACCGAGAACGTGTTCTCGTTCAAGGGCATGGGTGCGTTGTTCATCAACGGGCTCAGCCACCAGGACCCGAACCCGGTCATGGGGACGTTCCTGGTCGTCGGGATCACGGCGGTGGTGTTCAACCTCCTGGCCGACCTGGCGTACTCCGCACTCGACCCGCGCGTGAGGGTGAAGGCATGAGCAGCACGACGCAGACCGACGAGCGCGAGTCCCGGGAGGTGCCCGGCGAGCTCCGCGGCATGAGCCAGGGCGCCCTCGTCCGCAAGAGGTTCCTCGGGCACACGGGGGCGATCGTCTCCCTCGTGCTCCTCGTCCTGGTGGTCCTGCTGGCCCTGACGTCGGTCGGCATCGGCCCGATCAAGGGCTGGTGGCAGTTCCGCTGGACCGACACGCCGCCGCTGCAGAACGGCGGGCGTCCGACGCTCCAGCTGTTCCCGTTCTCGCTCGGCGACCACCCGTTCGGCCAGGACACGGTCGGCCGCGACTACTTCGCCATGACGATGCGCGGGACGCAGATCTCCCTGGCGATCACGTTCATGGTCGGCGCGATCTCCGCGATCATCGGCGTCGTCTTCGGTGCCGCCGCCGGCTACTTCCGTGGCTGGATCGAGGCGGTGCTCATGCGCCTGACCGACATGGTGATCATCATCCCCGTGCTGCTCATCGGCGCGGTCATCGCGTACAACTCGAAGGCCGGCGTGCTCGTGCTGGGCGTGCTGCTCGGGCTCACCACGTGGACCGGCATGGCGCGTCTGGTGCGCGGCGACTTCCTGTCGCTGCGCGAGCGCGAGTTCGTCGACGCGGCCCGGCTCGCCGGGGCGTCCGACGCGCGGATCATCTTCCGGCACATCCTGCCCAACGCGGTCGGCGTCATCACGGTCAACGCGACCCTGCTGATGTCGTCGGCGATCCTGCTCGAGACGGCCCTGTCCTACCTCGGCATGGGTGTCCGCGCGCCGGACACGTCGCTCGGTCTGCTCATCAGCGCGAACCAGGCCGCGTTCTCGACGCGCCCGTGGCTGTTCTGGTTCCCCGGCCTGTTCATCGTGCTGATCTGCCTGTGCATCAACTTCATCGGTGACGGCCTGCGCGACGCGTTCGACCCGCGGCAGCGCAAGATCTCGCTGCGGCGCATGAAGGAGTCCGGCCCGGGCCGGCCCGACGCCGCCGGTGCGGCACCGGCCGTCGCAGCGCCCGCCCGCGCCGACGAGGCGCCGCGGTCGGGACCCGCCGGGTCCGTGGACGGCCCGTGACGGCGGCGACCGCCGTGCGGTCCGCGCGCTCAGCCGAGGTGCGGCACGACCGCGGCGACCAGCAGGACGGCCACGGCCGCCAGCAGTCGCCCGTGCGTCCGTCGTTCGACCGGGGTCTCGTCCGCGAGGCCCGCCTCGAGGCGGCCCGACTCGACGAGCGCGGCCCAGCGCTCACGCACGTGGTGCGCGACGACCGCGGACGGCGAGCCGGGCAGCTCGCCGATGCTCACGGCGCCGCGGCCGTCGGCCGCGCCGCGGGCGACCGCGCGCACGTCCTGCGCGGTCGCCGAGGCGGCGCGGTGGCGGCCGGGACCCGGCGCGGCGAAGACCTCGACCGACGCGTGCGGCGTGACGAGCGTGCACGTGAAGCGTGTGCGCACGTCGATGAGCGCCGCCCAGGGCACGCGGGTCGTGCTCAGCGGGTTCACGACGAGCACACCGGCGTCGTCGACCGCGACGTGCGGGCGGTAGAAGACCGCCCAGCCCAGCAGCGCCACCAGCAGGGCGGCGGGCAGGACGCGCAGCCCCGCGGCCGCGCCACCGGCCAGGACCTCGGCGGTCGTCAGACCGACGGCGACGAGCCAGGTGGCTCCGGTGAGCACGGCCGAGCTGCGCGGCCGGTACGTCCACTGCTGTTCCACCCCGTCATGATCTCAGGAGCACCGCGATGACCACGTCCGACGCGACCACGACCCCGGTCCTGCAGGTCAGCGACCTGTCGGTGGACTTCGCCGTGGACCGACGCTGGGTCCCCGCCGCGATCCGCCTCAACTACGAGGTGCGCGCCGGCGAGGTGCTCGCGATCGTCGGCGAGTCCGGCTCCGGCAAGTCCGTGAGCTCGATGGCGATCCTCGACCTGCTCCCGCGCAACGCGCGCATCTCCGGGTCGATCAAGCTGCGCGGCGAGGAGCTGCGCGGCATCTCGGCGCAGCGCATGCGTCGCGTGCGCGGCGACGACATCGCGATGATCTTCCAGGAGCCGATGACCGCGCTGAACCCCGCGTACACGGTCGGCGCGCAGATCGTCGAGACGCTGCGGCTGCACCGCGCGATCTCGCCGGCCGAGGCGCGCGAGCGTGCGATCGAGCTCCTGCGGATGGTCGAGCTCCCCGACCCCGAGAAGGCGTTCCGCTCGTACCCGCACCAGCTCTCGGGCGGTCAGCGGCAGCGCGCGATGATCGCGCAGTCGCTGTCGTGCGACCCGGCGCTGCTGATCGCCGACGAGCCGACCACCGCGCTCGACGTCACGGTGCAGGCCGAGATCCTCGACCTCATGCGCAACCTGCGCGACCGGCTCGACTCGGCGGTCATCCTCATCACGCACGACATGGGCGTGGTCGCCGACCTCGCCGACCGCATCGCGGTCATGCGCCACGGCGTGATCGTCGAGACCGGCCCGGCGGAGGAGATCTTCGCGCGGCCCCAGCACCCGTACACGCAGGAGCTCCTCGCGGCCGTCCCGCACCTGGGCGGCCCCGAGATCGACCTGACCGCCGCGCTCGCGTCGGTCACGGGTGCCGAGGCGCTCGTCGAGGCGGTGACGCCCGAGGAGCTCGCCGCGCGCGAGGCCGAGAACGCGCGTCGTCTCGCCGAGGCGGCCGAGACCGAGCGGCAGCGTCTGGAGCGCATCGGCGAGCCCGTGCTGTCGCTGCGCGGGGTCGCGATCGAGTACCCCAAGCAGGGGCGCATGCCCGCGTTCCGCGCCGTCTCCGACGCCGACCTCGTCGTGCACGCCGGCGAGGTCGTGGGTCTGGTCGGCGAGTCGGGCTCGGGCAAGACCACGATCGGCCGCGCCGCCGTCGGGCTGCTGCCCGCGGTCGAGGGCGAGCTGACGGTCGCGGGGATCGACGTCCGCGCCGCCAAGCGCAAGGAGATGGCGGCGCTGCGACGCAAGGTCGGCATGGTCTTCCAGGACCCGTCGTCGTCCCTGAACCCGCGCCTGCCCATCGGAGAGAGCATCGGCGAGCCGCTGCGTCTCGCGGGCGAGGCCAAGGGTCAGGCGCTGCAGCGGCGGATCGAGGAGCTGCTCGACCAGGTCGAGCTGCCCCGGGCCTACCGCAACCGCTACCCGCACGAGCTGTCGGGCGGGCAGAAGCAGCGCGTCGGCATCGCGCGGGCGCTGTCGCTCTCGCCCGAGCTGCTCGTCGCGGACGAGCCCACGTCGGCCCTCGACGTGTCGGTGCAGGCGCACGTGCTCGAGCTGCTGCAGGAGCTGCAGCAGCGCCTGCGGTTCGCGTGCCTGTTCGTCACGCACGACCTCGCGGTCGTCGACCTGCTGGCGGACCGGATCGCGGTGATGCGGCGCGGCGAGATCGTCGAGCAGGGCTCGCGCGACGAGATCCTGCGCCGGCCGCAGCACGCGTACACCCAGCGGCTCATCGCCGCGGTTCCGCTGCCGAACCCCGAGAAGCAGCGCGAGCGGCGGCGCCTGCGCGCGCTGCTCGTCGACGCGGGCTGACGCCCCGCGCACCCGCCACGGCGGGTGCCGACGCTGTGCCGCCGTGCCGGGTCCGACCACGTCGGGCCCGGCACGGCGGGTTCCACCGGGCGCGCACGTGCCCGGCCCTGGTAGGTGGTGCACAGCTGCGGGAGGTCGGTCGGTGCTGCGGACACGGGTGGGTGCGACGCGCGGCGTCGCGGCAGGGCTGGTGGTGGTGCTCACGGGTGCGCTCGCCGCGTGCACGTCGGACCCCGTGGACCCGGCACGCGCCGGGACGGTCGCCGTGGGCGTCGACCTCCCGTTCGTGTCGCTCAACGGCGCGACGGCGGCCGGTCGCGCACCGGGCAGCGTGCTGGTCCGCGGGCTCGTGCAGTTCGGGTTCACGACGCTCGCCGCCGACGGCACCGTCGAGCAGGACGCGTCGTTCGGCACGGTCGAGAAGGTCGCCGACGACCCGCTGACCGTGCGGTACACGATCGCCCCGACGGCACGGTGGTCCGACGGCGTCGCGGTCACCCCGGCGGACCTGCTGCTGGAGTGGGCGGCACGGAGCGGGCAGCTCGACGAGGTGGTGCCCGAGCTCGACGCCGACGGCGCACCGGCGGGCGACCTCGACGACGTCGTCGCGTTCGGCGCGACGTCGGCGGCGCTCGCGCACGCGTCCGCGGTGCCGGCGGTGGACGGGGCCACCTTGACGGTCGTCTACGACACCCCCGTCGCGGACTGGCAGGTCGCGCTCGACGTCAACCTTCCCGCGCACGTCGTCGGGCGGCTCGCGCTGGACCCGGCCGCGCCGAGGTTCCCCGCGCAGGAGCCGACCGCGGACGTCACCGCGCAGGCCGAGGCCCCGGCGCCGGGAGCGTCCGGCACCGCGGCGTCGGACGCGACCCCGGCTCCCGGCGCGGCCCCGGACGCCACCACGACCTCCGCGCCCGAGGCGACCTCGACGCCCGGCGCGACCGCCGCACCCGTTCCGGCGCAGGACGCGGAGCGCTGGGCCGCGGCGGTCGTGACGGCGGTGCAGCAGCAGGACCGGGCCGCGCTCGTGCCGCTGTCGCGCGTGTGGCGCGGCGCCGGGCGCGCGGGTGCGGTGGCGGCCGACCCGACGCTCACCACGACGACCGGGCCGTACGTCCTCGAGCGTGTCGACGACGGCGGCGTCGAGGCCGTGCGCAACGAGGCGTATGCGGGCGAGCGTCCGGCCGCGTTCGACCGCGTGCGGCTGCGGACGGACCTCGACCCGCTCGCGCAGGTTGCGGCCGTCGGGTCCGACGAGCTCGACGTCGCGGCGCCGCTGAGCACGGCCGACGTGCTCGCCGCCGCGGTCGACGCCGACGACGTCACGGTCGTCACGGGCGGCGACGCGGTGCTCCAGCTCGTGGTGCAGGAGGCGGCCGGGGGAGCGTTCGACCCGGCCGCGCACGCGTCCGCGGCCGACCCGGCGGCAGCGGCGGCCGAGCTGCGGCGGGCGTTCCTCGCGGGCGTCCCCCGTGAGCAGGCCGTGAACGACGTCGTCGCGCCGCTGTGGGAGGGGGCCGAGGTCTCCGACGTGGTCGCGGCGCAGGTCGGCGCCGAGGCGCCCGCCGCGCCGCAGTCGGGCGACGCGGACGCCGAGGACGCGGACGCCGGGGACGCGCAGGCCGGGGACGGGCGTGCACCTGCCACGACCGACGCGGCGCCGGAGCGCGTGACGGTCCGCGTGCTCGCGAACACCGCCGACCCGGTCCGCGCGGGTGTGGTCGACGCCCTGGTGGAGGCCGGGCGGCGTGCGGGCTTCGACGTCGAGCCGGTCGAGGCGACGGACCCCGCGGGGACCCTGCGCACGCGTCCCGAGGACTGGGACGTGGCCGTCGTGCCGGTCGTGCAGGAGGACCTGCCGGTGGCCGCGCTGGCCGCGCGCTGGCGCACGGGCGGCGCCACCAACGTCACGGGGCACGCCGACGCCGCGCTGGACGCGACGCTCGACGCGCTCGTCGCGCAGCGCGACCCCGCGGTCGTCCCGGCGCAGGTCGCAGAGGTGTCCGCCGCCCTGGTCGCGTCGGGCGCGGTGCTGCCGCTCGTGCGCACCCCGGTCGTGACGCTGACCGCGGAGCGGTCCGCGGACGAGGACCCGGGGCTGCCCGTGCTCGACCCCGTGCCCGCGCTGACGCCGGGAGCGGCGGACCTCACATGGTGGTGGCGCTGGACACGGCGGTAAGATGGACGCCGCGTCGCGCCCGGCGTGCCCCCCTCCTGAGATGAGTACCCGCATGCCCGCCACCGACCAGGCCTCCGGCACGGCCGTCCGTTCCGACCTGCGCAACGTCGCGATCGTCGCGCACGTCGACCACGGCAAGACGACGCTCGTCGACGCGATGCTCTGGCAGTCCGGCGCGTTCGGCGCGCACGACCACGTGGACGAGCGGGCCATGGACTCGGGCGACCTCGAGCGCGAGAAGGGCATCACGATCCTCGCGAAGAACACCGCGGTCCGGTACGCCGGTCCCGCGGCCGCGAAGGTCGGGCAGCCCGACGGCATCACCATCAACGTCATCGACACGCCCGGGCACGCCGACTTCGGCGGCGAGGTCGAGCGCGGCCTGTCGATGGTCGACGGCGTCGTGCTGCTCGTCGACGCGTCCGAGGGGCCGCTGCCGCAGACGCGGTTCGTGCTGCGCAAGGCGCTCGCCGCGAAGCTCCCCGTCATCCTCGTCGTCAACAAGGTCGACCGCCCCGACGCGCGCATCGAGGAGGTCGTGCACGAGGCGACCGACCTGCTGCTCGGCCTGGCGTCCGACCTGCACGAGGAGGTCCCGGACCTCGACCTCGACGCGATCCTCGACGTGCCCGTGGTGTACGCCGCCGCCAAGGTCGGCAAGGCGTCGCTCGAGCAGCCCGCCGACGGCGGGCTGCCGGACAGCCCCGACCTCGAGCCGCTGTTCGCGACGATCCTCGAGAAGATCCCCGCGCCGTCGTACGACCCCACGGCGCCGCTGCAGGCGCACGTGACCAACCTCGACGCGTCGCCGTTCCTCGGGCGTCTCGCGCTGCTGCGCATCCACAACGGCACCCTGCGCAAGGGTCAGACCGTCGCGTGGGCCCGGCACGACGGCACGCTGCAGAACGTGCGCGTCACCGAGCTCCTCGAGACCAAGGCCCTCGACCGCGTGCCGACCGAGCAGGCGGGCCCGGGCGAGATCGTCGCCGTCGCCGGCATCGAGGACATCACGATCGGCGAGACGCTCACCGACCCCGACGACCCGCGCCCGCTGCCGCTCATCCAGGTCGACGACCCGGCGATCTCGATGACCATCGGGATCAACACGTCCCCGCTGGCCGGCAAGGGCGGCAAGGGCCACAAGGTCACGGCCCGCCAGGTGAAGGACCGCCTCGACCGCGAGCTCATCGGCAACGTGTCGCTGCGCGTGCTGCCCACCGAGCGTCCCGACGCGTGGGAGGTGCAGGGCCGCGGCGAGCTCGCGCTCGCGATCCTCGTCGAGCAGATGCGTCGTGAGGGCTTCGAGCTCACGGTCGGCAAGCCGCAGGTCGTCACCCGGACCATCGACGGCAAGGTGCACGAGCCCACCGAGCGCATGACGATCGACGTGCCCGAGGAGTACCTCGGCGCCGTCACGCAGCTCCTCGCGCAGCGCAAGGGCCGCATGGAGACGATGAGCAACCACGGCACCGGCTGGGTGCGCATGGAGTTCGTCGTGCCGGCGCGCGGCCTCATCGGCTTCCGCACGCGGTTCCTCACCGACACGCGCGGCACCGGCATCGCGTCGTCCATCGCCGAGGGCTACGAGCCGTGGGCCGGCCCGATCGAGACCCGCACCAACGGCTCGCTCGTCGCCGACCGTGCGGGCGTCGCGACGCCGTTCGCGATGCTCAACCTGCAGGACCGCGGCGTGTTCTTCGTCGACCCGACGTCCGAGGTGTACGAGGGCATGGTCGTCGGGGAGAACTCCCGCAACGACGACATGGACGTCAACATCACCAAGGAGAAGAAGCTCAACAACATCCGGTCGTCCACGTCGGAGTCGTTCGAGAACCTGGTGCCGCCGCGCAAGCTCACGCTCGAGGAGTCGCTCGAGTTCGCGCGCGAGGACGAGTGCGTCGAGGTCACCCCCGAGGTCGTGCGCATCCGCAAGGTCGTGCTCGACCAGACCGAGCGCGCACGTCAGACCGCACGCAACAAGCGGTCCTGACCCGCAGGGGCGAGGATGACGGCATGACGACGCCGACCGACGAACCCAGCGCCGCCACCCCCGCCCCGTCGCCGGCCACGTCCGGCGTGTCCCGCGTCTCCTGGCGCGTGTTCGCGCCCGCCGCCGCGGTGATCGTGCTGCTCGCGGGCCTGGCGATCCTCTTCCCGGACCGGGCGGAGTCGGTCGTGGAGGCCGTGCAGGCCGACGTCATCGGCGCGTTCGGCTGGTACTACGTGCTGATCGTCGCGGGCTTCGTGCTGTTCGCGCTGTGGATGGGGCTGAGCCGCTTCGGCGACATCATGCTCGGGGACGACGACGACGAGCCCGAGTTCTCGCTCGGGTCGTGGTTCTCGATGCTGTTCGCCGCGGGCATGGGCATCGGCCTGGTGTTCTGGGGCGTCGCCGAGCCGCTCAGCCACTACGCCGAGCCCAAGCCGGGGACGTCGGGCACGCCCGCCCAGCTCGCCGAGACGGCGATGGTGCAGACGTACCTGCACTGGGGCGTGCACGCGTGGTCGGTGTACGTCGTGGTGGGCCTGGCGCTCGCGTACGCGGTGCACCGCCGTGGCCGCCCCGTGTCGATGCGGTGGGCGCTCGAGCCGCTCGTGGGGGAGCGACGCGCCGCCGGGCGCCTGGGCGACGTGGTCGACGTGATCGCGGTCGTGGGCACGGTGTTCGGCCTCGCGACGTCGCTCGGCCTCGGCGTGCTGCAGATCGCCGGCGGCCTCGAGCACCTGGGTGTCGTGACCGCGTCGACCGGGCTCGAGGTCGTGCTCGTCGTCGCGATCATGGCCGTCGCGACGGTGTCGGTCGTGTCGGGCCTCGACAAGGGGCTCAAGTGGCTGTCGAACGTCAACGTCGCGCTCGCCGGGCTCCTCATGGTGTGCGTGCTCGCGCTCGGCCCGACGCTGTTCCTGCTGCGCGAGTTCGTGCAGTCGATCGGCGTGTACCTCGCGCGCGTGGTCCCGATGTCGTTCAACGTCAGCGCGTTCTCGGGCGCCGAGGGCGAGGCATGGCAGGCCGCCTGGACGACGTTCTACTGGGGCTGGTGGATCTCGTGGGCGCCCTTCGTCGGGGTGTTCATCGCGCGGATCTCGCGCGGCCGCACGGTCCGTGAGTTCGTCGTCGGCGTGCTCGGCGTGCCGGTCGTCGCGACGTTCCTGTGGTTCTCGGTGCTGGGCGGCTCCGCGCTGTGGACCGAGCTGTTCGGCGGCGGCGGCCTGGTCGGCGCCGACGGCCAGGTCGACCAGACGAACGCGTTGTTCGACCTGCTCGGGCGGCTGCCCGGCGGGGTCGCGCTGTCGGTGGGCGCGGTCGTGCTCATCGGTCTGTTCTTCGTCACGAGCGCGGACTCGGGCTCGTTCGTCGTCGCGATGCTGACGACCGGCGGCCACCCCTCGCCGCGCACGTGGACGCGCGTCGCGTGGTCGGCCGTGACGGCGCTGCTCGCGGCGTCGCTCCTGGTCGCGGGCGGCCTGGTGACGCTCCAGACGGCCGCCATCCTCATCGCGCTGCCGTTCTCGTTCGTCATGCTCGCGATGGTCGCCGCGACCGTCCGGGCGTTCCGCGCCGAGCACCACGCGCGCCTGGTCGCGGAGCGGCTCGCGCAGCGCGAGCTGCTCGAGGAGGCCATCGGCGAGGGCGTCGCCGCCGAGCGCGGCCGCCTCGTCGCGAGCGGCGCCAACCGCCGTGTCCGGAAGATGCTCGCGCAGCGCCGCGACGCGAGCGCTGCGGGCACCGGCGCGGGCGACGGCGAGAGCACGGAGGCCGACGCGTGAGCGGAGGGCTGCTGGCGGTGCACGCGCACCCCGACGACGAGTCGCTCGCGACCGGTGCGCTGCTCGCCACGTGGGCGGCCGCCGGTCGGCCCGTGACGGTCGTGACCGCCACGCGCGGCGAGCGGGGCGAGGTCATCGGGCAGCGGTGGGCGCACCTGCAGGGCGACGGCCCGGCGCTCGCGGAGCACCGCACGGGCGAGCTGGCGCAGGCGCTCGCGGCGCTCGGCGTGCAGGACCACGGGTTCCTCGACGAGGCCGTCGGCCAGGACGAGCGGTACGAGGACTCGGGCATGGCGTGGGTCGCCGCGGGGCGCGCGGGGGCCGCGGGCGACGCACCGCCCGGCGCGTTCGCGTTCGCGTCGCTCGAGGAGGCCGCGGAAGGGCTCGCACGCGTGCTGCGCTCGCGCCGCCCCGACGTCGTCGTGACGTACGAGCCCGGCGGCGGCTACGGGCACCCGGACCACGTGCGGACGCACGAGGTGACGGTGCGAGCGCTCGAGCTCGCGGCCCGCGGGGACGACCCGCTGTCGCCCGCGCACGTCGTGCCCGTCGCGCTGTGGGCCGTGACGGGCCGGGCGGCGCTGCGCCGCGCGCAGACCGCGCTCGCGGGCGAGGCCGTCCTCGCGGCCCTCGGGCCGGCGATCGAGGGGCTCACCCTGCCGGACCCGGCCGCCGAGCCGCCGTCGGTCGCCGTGCCGGACGACCAGGTCGACCTCGTGGTCGACGTCGCGCCGGTGCGCGCCCGCGTGCTGGCCGCGCTGCGCGCGCACGCGACGCAGGTGCAGGCCGTGCGGGCCGTCGACGGCGACGACGGCCTGGTCGGCTGCTACGCGCTGAGCAACGACGTGCTCGCCGCCGTCCCGACCGTCGAGGGCTACCGCTACGCACCCGGGAGCCTGCGCGCGCACGAGGCGGGGGTCGTCTGGCCCGCCGGTGTGCGGCCGGTAGCCTGAGCGCCGTGCCGCAGCTCACCGCCACCACCCTGGGCCGGACCGCCGCCTCGCTCGGCACGGGCCTGCTCGCCGGCGCCATCGGCACCGTCATGCACCGCTCGATCCGGCCGTGGGGGCTCGTGCTGTGCCTCGCCCTGGTGCTGGCCGTCGCGCTGACGACGCGCGCGTGGGCCGGCTGGCCCGCCTACGTCGCGGCCTCGGTGGGGGTGCTCGTCGCGGTGCAGGTGCTGTCGAGCGAGGGACCCGGGGGCGACGTGCTCGTGCCGGCCGGCGACGGCTGGGGCTGGGCGTGGGTGATCGGCGCGGTGGTCGCGCTGGGGGCGGTCGCGCTCGTGCCGCGGCGATGGGTCGAGGACACGCCGCCGGACGCGCCGTGACGGACCTCGAGCCCGCGGACTACCGCGCGGTCGCGGCCCGGCTCGCGGCCGGCGTCGTCGTGGTGACGGCGGTCCGGCACGGCGTCGCGCACGCCGCGACCGTCTCGTCGGTCGCGTCGGTGTCGCTCGAGCCGCCGATGCTGCTCTTCTGCGTGCACGTCGACGCGCGGCTGCGCGACGTGCTGGACGGCACGGACGCGTGGGCCGTGTCGGTGCTCGCGGACGGTCAGGCGGACGTGGCCGACTGGCTCGCCTCGCCGGGGCGCCCGGCGGTCGGCCAGCTCGACCGGGTCGCGCACGTGCCGGCGCCCGTGTCGGGTGCCCCGTGGCTCGACGGCGCGGCCGCGTGGTTCGACTGCCGCACCGAGGCCGTGCACGGCGCGGGTGACCACGACGTCGTGGTCGGGCGCGTGGTCGCCGCCCGCGAGGGTGCGCCCGACGCCGGGGCCCTGGTCCACCTGCGCGGTCGGCTCCGCGGCGTGCGCTGACCGGCCGACGGGTGGCCGGCGTGGGCCGAGGCGTGCCGCGCGCGGCGCCCGCGCGGGCGAGGGCCCGTGCGCGGGTGCCGCGGCCGTAGAATCGCCGCGCGCGCGGAACGCGCGCGCCCAAGCACCACCTCGGGGGATCGATGACGCACGGGACCGACCGCGACGGACCGGACGAGCGCACGGCGGGCGACACCGCCGTGCCCGGGCCGCGTGAGGACGGGGTCGTGGGCGAGCGCACCGACGGCCTCGACGGCGACGCGCAGGCGGCGGGTACCCCCGGGCGCGACGAGCCCGCGGACGCCACGGTGGCGCATGACGTGCCGGCAGGCGGGACGTCAGCCTCCGTCGAGCCCGCGAACACCACGCCCGCGGACGACGATGGTGAGCGCGCGGCGCCCACCGGCGGAGCGAGCGACCCTGAGCCTGCCGTGCGTCGCAGCCTCGCGCCCGAGCCCGCCGCGCCGCTGACGGCCTGGCCCTCGTGGGACGACGTCGCGGTGACCGCCCCGCCGGCCGACGAGCCGACCGCCGACGGGCCGGCCGCCGACGAGCCGACCGCCGACGCTCCGGAGCGCGACGGGTCTGCCCGGTCCGACGGCGCGGGCACCGGCCCGGACGTCGCCGCGCGCCCCGCCGACGCACCCGACGTCGCGCCCGGCAGCGCGCCGTCCGAGCGGCGGGAGGAGACCGCCGCGCCCGCGCCCGCGGAGCCTGCCCCCGCCGCGGATCCTGACCCCTCCGCGGCGCCCGCCCCCGCCGCGGCGCCCGCCCCCGCCGCCGGTCCGCTGGACCTGTCGGCTCTCGCGTTCGCCGCGCTCAACGCGGCGGCGGTCGGCGTGCCCGCGCACGCGCTGCCCCGCAGCCCGCTGGCCGAGGACGGCTCCCGTGTCACCGTCACGCCCGGGGACCCCACGAGCGCCACGCCCGCCGGACCGGCCACCGACGACGTCGTGCCGGCTGACGACGCCCCCGACGGGACGGTCGCGGACGTGACCTCGCGCAGCGCCGACGTGCCGCGCGAGGGCGCCGCCGCGGAGGACGCCCCCGCTGCCGACGACGCGCCCGCTGCCGCCGTCCCCGTTGCCGACGACGCGCGGGCTGCTTCCGCTTCCGAAGGTGCAGACACGGCCGGCGACGACCCGGCCGGCGACGACCCGGCAGCCGACGACCCGGCCACCGACGACGCGGCAGCCGACGACGCGGCAGCCGACGACCCGGTGGCCGCTGCCGCCGCGACGACGGCGCCCGCGCCCGCCGGCGCGACGAGCCCGCCCGACGCCACCGCGGTGCTGCCGCCGGTCGTGGACGACGACGCGGCGCGCACCACGGCGTGGCCCGCGACCGCCCAGGGCGCGGGCGTCGCGCCGGGATCACCGGGAGGACCCGTCGTGCGCACGTCCGTCACCGAGCGCGAGGGCTCGCCACTCGACGGCTTCGAGGAGGAGACGCGCCGGCGGCGCTGGCCGCGCGCGCTCGCGATCGTCGGCGGCGTCGTCGTGCTGCTCGTCGGCGGCTACGTCGGGGCGTCGTACGCCCTCGCCGACCGGGTGCCGCGGGGTGCGACCGTGGCCGGCGTGGAGATCGGCGGCATGACGGCGGACGAGGCCGAGAAGGCCCTCGTCGACGGTCTCGCGGACCGCACCGCCGGACCGGTGCCGGTCGTCGCGCAGGACGTCCAGGCGGAGCTCGACCCCGCGACGGCCGGTCTCGCGCTCGACGCGCCCGCGACGGTCGCCCGCCTCACGGGCGTGGACCTCACGCAGCCGGTCCGGCTGTGGCGCCAGCTGGTCGGCGTGCGCGAGCAGCCGCCCGTGTCCCGGGTGGACGACACCGCGCTCGAGGGTGCGCTCACCGAGCTGTCCGGGTCGCTCGTCCTCGCGCCCGTCGACGGCACCGTCGTGTTCGCCGACGGCGCCCCGCACGCGACCGAGGCGGTCGACGGCTGGGACCTCGACGTCACCGCCGCGGCCGACGTGCTCGCGGACGGCTGGCTCACGCAGCCGACGCCCGTCGAGCTCCCGACGACGGTCGTCGAGCCCGCCATCACGCAGGCGGAGACCGACCGCGTGCTCACGCAGGTCGCGCAGCCGCTCGCCGCCGCCCCGGTCACGGTGCAGGTGGCGGACCGGCAGGCGACCCTCGACGTCGCGACGCTCACCGCGAACGCGTCCTTCGCGCCGGTGGACGGCACGCTCGAGCTGCAGCTCGACGGCCAGGCGCTGACCGACGCGATGCTGTCCCAGCTGCCGGACCTGCTCACGACGGCGTCCGACGCGCGCTTCGAGTTCCAGGACGGCGCGCCCGTGATCGTCCCGGGCGTCGCCGGCACGACGCTGGACCCGGCGGGCGTGGCGTCGGCCGTCGCGACGGCCGCGACGTCGGGGACGGGCAACCGTCTCGCGACGGTGGACCTGGTCGAGAGCGACCCCGCGGAGACGACGGCCGCGCTCGAGGCGCTCGGCGTCAAGGAGGTCGTGTCGGAGTTCTCGACGCCCCTGACGAGCGAGCCGCGCCGCACGTCGAACATCTCGACGGGGCTGCGCAACATCACCGGGACGCTCGTGCGGCCGGGGGAGACGTTCAGCCTGACGGAGGCGCTCGGCCCGGTGGACGCCGCGCACGGGTTCGTGCAGGCCGGTGCGATCGTCAACGGCGAGCACGCCGACGCGTGGGGCGGCGGCCTGTCGCAGGTGTCGACCACGACGTACAACGCGGCGTACTTCGCGGGCTTCGAGGACGTCGAGCACACGCCGCACTCGGAGTGGTTCCAGCGGTACCCCGAGGGTCGTGAGGCCACGATCTTCACGGGCGTGATCGACATGAAGTGGAAGAACAACACGCCGTACGGCGCACTCGTGCAGGGGTACGTGGCCGACGGTCGCGCGACCGTGCGCATCTGGAGCACCAAGCACTTCACGGTCGAGACCGAGAAGAGCGGCCGCTCGGGCGTCGTCTCGCCGACGACCGTGTACTCGCAGTCGGCGACGTGCCAGCCGCAGAGCGCCGGCAACCCCGGCTTCACGGTGACGAACACGCGCCGCGTGTACCTCGCGGGCGAGCTGGTCGACACCGAGTCGAGGACCTGGCGGTACAAGCCGCAGAACCGCGTGGTGTGCGGCAGCCCGCCGGCGCCGGGGGCGCCCGCGACGCCCTGACGTGCGGACGGCCCGGACCGGCGGCTCAGGCCGAGCGGTCCGGGCCGTCGTCGTCCGCGCGGCCGTGGTCGTGGCCGTCGTCGTGCCGCACGTCCGCGCCGACCTCGTGCCGGGCGTCCGCGCCGCCGGGGGCGGCTGCTCGCGGCGCGCGCCGGGGCGGGGCGGGCGGCACGGTCTTCGCGCGCACGACCGCCGCGGCGGGCACGTGGACGTCGCCGCGGCGCGTGCGCACCGTGAGCCCGGCGTCGTCCACGGCGAGCACGTCGCCGAGGACGTCGGTGAACGGCGGCTCGCCGCCGTGCAGCGTGCCGGTCGGCGCACCGGCGGGCAGGTCGTCCCGCAGCCGACGCACGACGACGCGCGTCCCGGGGGTCCAGTCCCGCCACGTGGCGCGCCTCACGTCGTGCACCGCGTGTCGGGGGTTGGACGGGGGCTCGTCGGGACGGTCACGTGGGGGATACTAGGTCGACCGCTGCACCCGTGGAGGACCCGCCGTGACGTATGTGATCGCCGAACCCTGCGTGGACGTCAAGGACAAGGCGTGCATCGAGGAGTGTCCGGTCGACTGCATCTACGAGGGCAAGCGGTCGCTGTACATCCACCCCGACGAGTGCGTGGACTGCGGCGCCTGCGAGCCGGTGTGCCCGGTCGAGGCCATCTACTACGAGGACGACGTCCCCGAGCAGTGGTCGTCGTACTACGAGGCCAACGTGCACTTCTTCGACGAGATCGGCTCGCCCGGCGGCGCCGCGAAGATGGGTGAGATCGCGCACGACCACCCGATCATCGCCACGCTGCCGCTGCGCGTGCACGGCGACTGACGCCGCGCACCGCGGACGACGCGCACGTGGGACTGCTGACCGGCGCGCTGCCGGACTTCCCGTGGGACTCGCTCGTGCCGCTGGCCGATCTGGCCCGCGCGCACCCCGACGGCATCGTCGACCTGTCGGTCGGCACGCCCGTCGACCCGACGCCCGCGGTCGTGCGCGACGCGCTCGCCGCGGCCGCCGACGCGCCGGGGTACCCGACGACGCACGGCACGCGCGCGCTGCGCGAGGCGGTCGTCGACTGGTTCGCGCGCCGGCGCGGCGTGCCGGGCCTGGACCCGGACGCGGTGCTGCCGACGGTGGGCTCGAAGGAGCTCGTCGCGCTGCTGCCGTCCCTGCTGGGCCTGGGGGCGGGCGACGTCGTGCTGCACCCCGCCACGGCGTACCCGACGTACGACGTCGGTGCGCGGCTGGCGGGCGCGACGCCCGTGCCCGTCGAGGATCCGGCGGCCGTGCTGGCGCAGCGTGACGACGTGCGCCTCGTGTGGCTGAACTCGCCGGGCAACCCGGACGGGTCGGTGCTGGACGTGGCGCAGCTGCGGGCCGTGGTGGACGCGGCGCGGGCCGCGCAGGCGCGCACGGGCCGACCGGTCGTCGTGGCGTCGGACGAGTGCTACGCCGAGCTCGCGTGGGACGCGCCGTGGGCGACGGACGGCGTGCCGAGCGTGCTGGACCCGCGGGTCACGGGCGGCGACACCGCCGGGCTGCTCGCGGTGTACTCGCTGTCCAAGCAGTCGAACCTCGCGGGCTACCGGGCCGCGTTCGTCGCGGGCGACGGCGCGCTGGTCGCGGGTCTGCTCGAGACGCGCAAGCACGCGGGGATGATCGTGCCGGCCCCCGTGCAGGCGGCGATGACGGTCGCGCTCGGGGACGACGCGCACGTCGCGGAGCAGCGCGAGCGCTACCGGCGCCGGCGGGGTGCCCTGCGGGCCGGTCTCGAGGCCGCGGGGTACGTCGTCGACCGCTCGCACGCGGGCCTGTACCTGTGGGTGCGGCCCGACGGCGGGTTCCAGGACTCGTGGACGACGGTGCGGGACCTCGCGTCGCTGGGCGTGCTGGTGGCGCCCGGCGCGTTCTACGGCGCGGCGGCCGCGGGTCACGTGCGGGTCGCGCTGACGGCGTCCGACGAGCGCGTCGCGCAGGCCGCGGCCAGGCTGTCCGGCGCGTGAGCCGGCGGGTCGCGCGTCGCGTGCGCGCGGCGCGCGGCCCGACGCCCTACCCCCTGTGAGGCGTGTCACATACGGACCAAGGTCCGTTCGCACGGTCGTCAGGACGCCGGATTCGCAGGTACCGTCACTGCGGGCCGACGAGGGTCACCACCGCGCGCCGGCCACCGAAGATGGTCGCGGCGCACCCGCCGGGGCCGGTCGCACGCTCGTCGGCGCAGGAAGGAACACCATGTCGGACGTCGTCACCGCACCGGTGCAGGCCCCCGTCCAGCTCGTGGTCGGCGGGGAGGCCCACGACCTGCCCGTGGTCCCCGCGACCGAGGGCAACGACGGCATCGTCGTCTCGTCGCTGCTGCGCGACACCGGCATGGTCACCGTGGACCCCGGGTTCATGAACACCGCGTCCTGCGAGTCGCAGATCACCTACATCGACGGCGACGCGGGCATCCTGCGCTACCGCGGCTACCCGATCGAGCAGCTCGCCGAGCACTCGTCGTTCCTCGAGGTCGCGTACCTGCTCATCAACGGCGAGCTGCCGACGCCCGACGCGCTCAGCTCGTTCGAGGAGCGCGTCAACCGGCACACGCTCGTCCACGAGGACTTCCGCACGTTCCTCGGCTCGTTCCCGCGCGGCGCGCACCCGATGACGGTCATGGCGTCGGCGCTCAACGCGCTGTCGACGTTCTACCCGGAGTCGCTCGACCCGTTCGACCCCGAGACGGTCGAGCTCGCGACGGTCCTCATCCTCGCCAAGACGCGCACGATCACGTCCTACGTGCACCGCACCGCCAAGGGTGAGCCGCTGCTGTACCCGGACTACTCGCGCGGGTACGTCGAGGACTTCCTACGCATGACGTTCGCGGTGCCCTACCAGCAGTGGGACCCGGACCCGGTCGTCGTCAACGCGCTCGACAAGCTGCTGATCCTGCACGCCGACCACGAGCAGAACTGCTCGACGTCGACCGTCCGCATCGTCGGCTCGAGCCACGCCAACGTGTACGCGTCGGTCGCGGCCGGCATCAACGCGCTCTCGGGCCCGCTGCACGGCGGCGCGAACGAGGCCGTGCTGCGCATGCTCGACCAGATCAAGGCGAACGGCGGCGACGCCACCGACTTCATGCGCCGCGTGAAGAACAAGGAGGACGGCGTCCGCCTCATGGGCTTCGGCCACCGGGTCTACAAGAACTACGACCCGCGTGCCGCGATCGTGAAGCAGAGCGCCCACGAGGTGCTGCAGGCGCTCGGCAGCACCGACGAGCTGCTCGACATCGCGATGGGCCTCGAGGAGATCGCGCTGCACGACGACTACTTCGTCTCGCGCAAGCTGTACCCGAACGTCGACTTCTACACGGGTCTGATCTACAAGGCGATGGGCTTCTCGGAGCAGATGTTCACGCCGCTGTTCGCGCTGGGCCGCATGCCCGGCTGGATCGCCCAGTGGCGCGAGATGATGAACGACCCGCAGACCAAGATCGGGCGCCCGCGCCAGGTCTACACGGGCGCCACCGAGCGCGCGTACGTGCCCGTCACCGACCGCTGACGGTGGGCGGCGCCCGCGTGCCGGGCGCCGCGGGTCAGCCCGTGACCGTCACCCGCACCTGACCGGTCGGCAGCGCGGGCGCACCGGTCGGGCGCCACGTCGGGTCCGCGCGCGACCACCGCTGGTCGGCGACGGTCACCGCGTCGGCCCCCGTGTCGCGCGCGACCGCGACGGCCCACTGCGCGAGCCCCCACGCGGCGCGCGGCACGTCCTGCGGCGCGATCGAGGTCGCGTCGAGGTCGACCGTCGACGCCGTGCCCTCCGGTCCGTCCGCGAGCGTCACCACGGCGGGCAGGTCGCCCCAGTCCCGCGCGACGCGGTCGGTGACGGGCCCGGTGCCGGTCGGCGTCGCGACGGGCCGCAGCGTGCAGCGCAGCGCGGCGGGCGAGAAGCCGGTCAGCGCCGAGGCCCACGCGCGCGACCGGGCCTCGTGCTGCGCGTACGCGTCGGGGAAGCCGCTGCGCTGCACGGCCTGCGCGGCCTGCGTGACCGGCATGTCCTGGTAGCCCGCGACCTTCTCGAGCCCGTCGTAGAACTTGGTCGTCGAGTAGACGGGGTCCATGATCTGCTCGACCGTGCCCCAGCCCTGCGACGGGCGCTGCTGGAACAGCCCGATCGAGTCGCGGTCGCCGTAGTCGATGTTCTCGAGGCGCGACTCCTGCAGCGCGGTCGCGAGGCCGATGGTCACGGCGCGCGCGGGCAGGCCGCGCCGCACGGCGAGCGACGAGACGAGCGCGGCGTTCTGCGCCTGGTCGGGGCTCAGGCTCCAGTCGGTGCCGTCGAGGTGCGCCACGCAGCGCTCGGCGACGGGGCGCTCCGGGCGGGCGCGGTCGAGCAGCGCGACGGCCCCCGCGACGCCCAGCCCCACGACGAGCACCGCGAGGACGGCGACGCCGAGCGCGGGCAGGCAGCCGCCACGACGACGGCGCCTGCGGGGTCGGGCCACGGCGTCAGTTCGCGTGCAGGGCCGCGTTGAGGTGCACCCCGGCGCCCGACCGCGCGACGGCCTCGACCTCGCCCGTGCGCGAGTTGCGGCGGAACAGCACGTTGTCGGCCCCGGCCAGCGCACGGGCCTTCACGACGCGCGCGTCGCCGTCGTCGACGGCGCCCTCGACGTCGAACCCGACGAGCCGCACCTTGGTGCCGGCCGTCACGTAGAGCCCCGCCTCGACCACGCAGTCGTCGCCGAGCGGGATGCCGAGGCCCGAGTTGGCGCCCAGCAGCGAGCGCTCACCGATCGACACGACCTCGCGGCCACCGCCGGACAGCGTGCCCATGATCGACGCGCCGCCGCCGACGTCCGACCCGTCGCCGACGACGACGCCGGCCGAGATGCGGCCCTCGACCATCGACGTGCCCAGCGTGCCCGCGTTGAAGTTGACGAACCCCTCGTGCATGACGGTCGTGCCCGGTGCGAGGTGGGCGCCCAGCCGGACGCGGTCGGCGTCCGCCACGCGCACGCCCGACGGCAGCACGTAGTCGACCATGCGCGGGAACTTGTCGACGCCGTACACGGTCGCCGGCGTGCCGGTGGCGGCGCGCAGCCGCAGCCGGGTGGCCTCGAAGTCCTCGACCGCGCACGGGCCCCGGTCGGTCCACACGACGTTCGGCAGCACCGCGAACAGGCCGTCGAGGTTCTGCCCGTGCGGTGCGACGAGCCGGTGCGAGAGCAGGTGCAGGCGCAGGTAGGCGTCGGCCGTGCCGGCGGGGGGCGCGTCGAGGTCGACGACGGTCGCGACGAGGCGCACGTGCACGCGGCGCGCGGCGTCGTGGCGCTCGCACGCCGCGAGGTCGGCCGGCGCGTGCTCGTGCACGGACGCCGCGTCGTCGGCGACGAGGGACGCGGGCGGCTCGCCCAGGGCGGGGGTCGGGTACCAGACGTCGAGGGTCGTGCCGGACTCGGTGACGGTGGCCAGGCCGAGGCCCCAGGCCGTGCGGTCGGTCATGGCGCCAGCCTACGGCGCGGCCCCGTCCGCGCGGCGGCCCGTCCGCGGTGCGGGAGCGGACGGACGCGTAGGGTCGGCGCCGTGGCTGCCGACGACCTGCTCGACCTGTCCGCCGACGTCGTGACGCTCACGCGCCAGGTGTGCGACCTGCCGTCCGTGAGCGGTGACGAGACGCGCCTCGCGGACGCGGTCGAGGCCGCGCTGCGCGCGCACCCGCACCTGGAGGTGCTGCGCGACGGCGACACCGTGGTCGCACGCACGCACCTGGGGCGCGAGCGTCGCGTGGTCGTCGCGGGCCACCTCGACACGGTGCCGCTCGCGGGGAACCTGCCGACGCGCCTCGAGGGTGACGTGCTGTGGGGCCGGGGCACGGTGGACATGAAGGGCGGCGTGGCGGTCGCGCTGTCGCTCGCCGCGTCGCTCACCGCTCCCGTGCACGACGTGACGTGGGTGTTCTACGACCACGAGGAGGTCGCGTCCGAGCTGAACGGCCTGGGCCGCGTCGTGCGGCACCACCCCGAGTGGCTCGCCGCGGACTTCGCGGTGCTCGGCGAGCCCAGCGACGGCGGTCTCGAGGGCGGCTGCAACGGCACGCTGCGCGTCGAGGTGCGGCTGGCGGGCGTCGCGGCGCACTCGGCGCGCGCGTGGGTCGGCGTCAACGCGGTGCACGCCGCGGGCGAGGTGCTGCGCCGGCTCGAGGCGTACGAGCCCGCGACGGTCGAGGTCGACGGGCTCGCGTACCGCGAGAGCCTCAACGCGGTCCTCATCAGCGGCGGCGTCGCGACCAACGTCATCCCCGACGCGTGCGTCGTCACGGTCAACTACCGGTTCGCGCCGTCGCGGTCGGTCGACGAGGCCGTGGCGCACGTGCGCGACCTGTTCGCGGGCTACGACGTCGAGGTCACCGACGCGGCCGCGGGCGCCCGCCCCGGGCTCGACGCGCCTGCCGCGCAGGACTTCGCGGCCGCGGTCCTCGCGGTGACCGGGGGCAGCCCGGCGCCCAAGTACGGCTGGACGGACGTCGCGCGGTTCAGCGAGCTCGGGGTGCCCGCCGTGAACTTCGGGCCCGGCGACCCGCTGCTCGCCCACAAGGACGACGAGCGCGTGCCCGTCGCGCAGATCGAGCTGTGCCACCGCGCGCTGCGCACGTGGCTCACGGGCGAGCAGCCGGACGCCCCCGGCACGGCCTGACGCGGCGTCCCCGGGCCTGCGGCGAGCGGCGCGCTTCCCCCCGCGACGCGTCCCACCTGCACCTAGGCTCGGGGCCATGACCCACGAGACGTCGGCACCCGCACCGGAGTACCGCCGCGGCCCCGTGCTGCTGCGGCGCGACCAGATCCCCGCCACGACCTCCGACCAGCGGCTGCTGTCGCGCGGCGAGGGCGCCTCCTGGCTGCACTCGGACCCCTGGCGCGTCATGCGGATCCAGAGCGAGTTCGTCGAGGGGTTCGGCGCGCTGGCCGAGGTCGGGCCCGCCGTGAGCGTGTTCGGCTCGGCACGCGTCAAGCCGGGCGACCCGTACTACGCGATGGCGCAGGACGTCGCGCGCGGCCTCGTCGACGCGGGGTACGCGGTGATCACGGGCGGCGGCCCCGGGATCATGGAGGCGGCCAACAAGGGTGCCGCCGACGCCGAGGGGCTGTCGATCGGCCTCGGGATCGAGCTGCCGTTCGAGCAGGGCATGAACCGGTGGGTCGACCTCGGCGTCAACTTCCGCTACTTCTTCGCCCGCAAGACGATGTTCGTCAAGTACTCCGAGGGCTTCGTCGTGCTGCCCGGCGGTTTCGGCACGTTCGACGAGCTGTTCGAGGCGCTCACGCTCGTCCAGACCCACAAGGTCACGGGCTTCCCGATCGTGCTGCTCGGCGGCGACTACTGGGACGGGTTGCTCGCGTGGCTGCGGGGACCGGTCCTCGAGAACGGCATGATCGCCGCCGCCGACGTCGACCTGCTGCACGTCGCGTCGACCGCCGAGGAGGCCGTCGACGTCGTCGTGCGGCGCAACGCCGAGATCCGTGCCGAGGAGGCTGCGGCCGCCGAGGCGACCGAACGGGCGAACCACGAGGCGCAGGTCGCCGGCGGCGGCCCGGTCCCGGAGCCCGTCGGCGGCGAGCCGCAGGACGAGCAGCTCGCCGGCGGCGGGTGGTGACGAGCGGCCCGCTGCCCGGCGTCCCCGCCGGTGCGACGCCGCTGCGGCTGCGCGGTCGGACGTTCGCGCCCGACCGGCCCGTCGTCATGGCGGTCGTCAACCGCACGCCGGACTCGTTCTACGCCGCGGCGCGCTACCGCGACGACGACGTCGACGCGGCCGTCGACAGGGCCGTCGAGCAGGGCGCCGACGTGCTGGACGTCGGGGGCGTGCGGGCGGGCCGCGGTCCGGCGGTCGACGAGGCCGAGGAGGTCGCGCGCGTCGTGCCCGTCGTCGAGCGCGTGCACGCGCGGCACCCGGAGCTGCTGGTGAGCGTGGACACGTGGCGCGCGGGCGTCGCGCGCGCGGTCGCCGACGCGGGTGCCGACCTGCTCAACGACACGTGGGCGGGGCACGACCCGGGGCTCGTCGAGGTCGCCGCCGAGCGGGGGCTCGGCGTCGTGTGCTCGCACACCGGCGGCGCGACGCCGCGCACCGACCCGTTCCGCGTCACGTACCCCGCGCCGCCGGGCGTCGACCCGCTCGACGGCGTCGTCGACGACGTGGTCCGCACGCTGACGGCCGCGGCCGCGCGGGCGGTCGCGCTCGGGGTCGACCCCGCCGCGGTGCTCGTCGACGCGACGCTCGACTTCGGCAAGACCACGTGGCACTCGCTGCACCTGCTCAGAAGCACCCCGCAGATCGTGCAGATCGGGCACCCTGTGCTCATGGCGATCTCGCGCAAGGACCTGGTGGGGGAGACGCTCGACCTGCCGCCCGACGAGCGGCTCGAGGGCACGCTCGCCGCGACGGCGGTCGCGGCGTGGCTCGGTGCGCGCGTGTTCCGCGTGCACGACGTCGCGGCGACGCGGCGCACGCTCGACATGGTCGCGGCGATCCGCGCCGAGCGGGCGCCCGCGGTCGCGCTGCGGGGCATGGTGTGAGCGCGGCGCAGGGCGGGCACGGCGACGGCGCCGTGGCCGCCGCGGACGCGACCGGGCACGACGCCGCGCCGGAGCGGCGGCCCGCGGGGTGGTGGGAGCGCGTCCGTGCGTGGCCCTGGTGGGTGCACGTGCTGCTCGTGTTCGCCGCGTCGCGGCTGCTCGCGGGCGTGGTCTTCGTGTGGACGTCGACGGTCCAGGAGGCGAACCTCTGGACCGACGCCAACCCGCCGTACCAGGAGTACGTCGCGCTCATGTACGACGGCGGCTGGTACCGGCAGATCGCCGAGAGCGGCTACCCCGCGGAGCTCCCGCGCGACGCGCAGGGGCTCGTGCAGCAGAACCCCTGGGCCTTCTTCCCGCTCTACCCGATGCTCGTGCGGGGCCTCATGGCGCTCACGGGCGGCTCGTGGGTCGTCGTGGCGCCGACCGTCTCGCTCGTGCTCGCGGCCGCGGCCGCGCTGGTCGTGCACGAGGTGGTCCGGCAGGGTGCGCCTCGCGCGGTCGCGGCGCGGCCCGGGCTGCCGCTCGCGTCGGTCGCGCTGGTCTGCGCGTTCCCGACGGCCGCGGTCCTGCAGGTGGCGTACACCGAGTCCGCCGCGCTGCTGCTGGTCGCGACGTCGCTGCTGCTGATCGTGCGGCGGCAGTACGGCTGGGCCGCGCTCGCGGTCGTGGCGCTCGGCTTCACGCGCGCGGTCGCGCTGCCGATGGCCGTCGTCGTGGTGGTCCACGCGGGTGTGCGCTGGTGGCGTGCGCGCCGCGGCGAGGACACGTTCGGGCGGCGCGACGGCCTCGGCCTCGCCGGGCTCGCGGTCGCGGCGGGGGTGTCGGGCGTCGCGTGGCCGGCCGTCTGCGGCTGGGCGACGGGGGTGCCGGACGGCTACCTGCAGACGCAGGAGGCGTGGCGCGGCATCCGCGAGGTGACGCCGTTCTACGGCTGGACGTACGTGCCGCAGTTCTGGTTCGGCGACGCCGGGCCGTGGCTCGTCGCGGCCGGTGCGGCGCTCGTGCTGGCGGTGCTGCTGGTGCCGGCCGCGTGGCGCGTCGGGCCCGAGCTGCACGCGTGGTCGGCCGCGTACGTGCTGTACATCGTCGCGGTCATCGAGCCGGGCTCGAGCCTCGCGCGGTTCCTGCTGCTCGCGTTCCCGCTGGCAGCGGTGACGGCCGGGGTCGTGACGCGGCCCCCGTGGGCGCGTCGGCTGTGGTTCGGCGCCGTCCTCGTGCTCATGCTGGGGCTGCAGGTGCTGTGGATCCGCCAGATGTGGGAGTTCAACCCGCACGGCGACTGGCCGCCGTGAGCGGTCCGTGGTGCGGGCACCGGGGCGGTGTCCGCCCTCGGTGAACTAGGATGGTCGGCGGACAACCGGCTGACCAGTGAGGTTGCCGGGGCCGCCGACGAACGTCGGACGGCCGTAGACGAGGCGAAGGAGAGGCCGCATGGCCGCGATGAAGCCGAGGACCGGCGACGGACCGCTCGAGGTGACCAAGGAGGGTCGCGGCATCGTCATGCGCGTCCCGCTCGAGGGTGGCGGACGGCTGGTGGTCGAGCTCAACGCGACCGAGGCCGCCGAGCTGGGCGAGGCATTGTCCTCCGTCGTCGGCTGACGACCGCCGCATGAGCCCTCGCTCCACCGGCACCGCCGCCCTGCGCACGCCGCCGCTCGTCACGCTGCACGGCGCCACCGTCGTCGACTCCCCGCTCCTCACGGACGGGTCGGTCGACGCGGTGGCCGTGCAGGTCGCCCCGCCGCGGCCGGGCGACGACGCGCTGCAGCCCCGCTCGGGGACGCCGCAGGCGGCGGCGCGGTACGGCGTCGACCTCGCCGAGCTGGCGGAGCGCGCCGGGCTCACGGGTGCGGCGGGCGAGGCGTTCACGGTGCACCTGCCGCTGCCCGTCGGGTCGTCCGTCGCGCTGCCGTGGGCGGGGCTGCCGCCGCGGCTCGTGCTCGTGGGCGTCGGCGACGAGAGCCCGACGGCGCTGCGCCGTGCGGGTGCGGCGCTCGCACGCGCGACGCGCGACCTGGGCCGGGTCGCGACGACCGTCGGCGCGCAGACCCACCACGACGCCGCCGGCGCCGCACGTGCCGCGCGCGCGGTCGTCGAGGGCTACCTGCTCGCGGCGTACACGACGCCGCGCGTCACGGCCGAGCCGCCGACCGCGCGCGCCGCCGAGCTCGTGCTGCTCGGGCGGGACGGCGACGAGGTGGCGACGGCCGTCGAGGCCGCCCGCACCGGGGCCACCGCGACGTGGCTCGTGCGCGACCTCGCCAACACGCCCTCGAACGTCAAGGACCCGGCGTGGCTCGCGGACCGTGCGCGCCGGCTCGGCACGGACGCGGGGCTCGAGGTCCAGGTGCTCGGCCCGCGCGAGCTCGCCGCGGGCGGGTTCGGCGGGATCCTCGCGGTGGGCGGCGGTTCCGCCTCGCCGCCGCGCCTCGTGCGGCTCACGTACACGCCGGAGGGCGGCGGGGGCCGGCACGTCGTCGTCGTGGGCAAGGGCATCACCTACGACACGGGCGGTCTGTCGATCAAGCCGCGCGAGGCCATGGTGCCCATGAAGACGGACATGGCCGGTGCCGCGGTCGCGCTCGCGACCGTCCTCGGTGCCGCGCGCTCTCGCGTGCCGCACCGCGTGACCGCCGTGCTGCCGCTCGCCGAGAACCACGTCGGCGCCGCCTCCTACCGGCCCGGCGACGTGCTGACGCTGCACGGCGGCACGACCGTCGAGATCGCCAACACCGACGCCGAGGGGCGCCTGGTGCTCGCCGACGCGCTCGCGTGGGCCGACGCGACGCTCGAGCCCGACGTGCTCCTCGACGTCGCGACGCTCACGGGCGCCGCGAGCCTCGGCCTCGGCAAGCAGCACGCCGCGCTGTACGGCACCGACGACGCCCTCGTCGCCGCGCTCGCCGCCGCGGGTGAGCGCACGGGCGAGCTCGCCTGGCCGATGCCGCTCGTCGCGGACTACGCCGAGGCCGTGCACTCGTCCGTCGCCGACCTGCGGCACGTGCCGCAGGACCGCACGATCGGCGGCGGCTCGATCACCGCGGCCCTGTTCCTGCAGCGCTTCGTCGGCGAGCGGACCTGGGCCCACCTCGACATCGCCGGCCCTGCACGGGCGACCGCCGACAAGCACGAGGTCACCGAGGGCGCGACCGGCTACGGCGCCCGGCTGCTCCTGGAGTACCTGGACGCGCTGATCTGACGCGTGCCCGCGCCGCCCCCCGGCGGGGGAGCGGTCAGCGCCGCACGGCCACCAGCAGGCCGTCGCCCGTGGGCAGCAGCGCGGGCACCAGGCGCTCGTCCGCACGGACCTGCCGGCCGACGTCCCGCACGGTCGTCGTGGTCTCGTCGCGGCGCGCCGGGTCGGCGACGCGGTCGTACCAGAGCGCGTCGTCCACGACCAGCACGCCGCCCGGGCGCAGCAGCCGCACGGCCTGCTCGACGTAGCCCGGGTAGCCCTCGACGTCGGCGTCGACGACGACCATGTCGTAGCCGCCGTCGGTCAGGCGCGGCAGCACGTCCAGCGCGCGGCCCGAGATCGCGCGCGTGCGCGTGCTGCGGACGCCCTCCTCGGCGAACGCCTCCTTGGCGGCGCGCTGGTGCTCGAGCTCGATGTCGATCGTCGTGAGCACGCCGTCCGCGGGCATGCCGCGCAGCAGGTAGAGCGAGCCGACGCCGGCACCGGTGCCGACCTCGACGACCGCGCGCGCCTGCACCGCGGCCGCCAGCACGCGCAGCGCCGCACCCGCACCGGGGGCCACGGGGGTGCACCCGAGGTGCGACGCGCGCTCGCGGGCCCGCAGCAGCACGTCGTCCTCGTCGAGGAACTCCTCGCAGTACACCCAGCTCTGGGCCTTGTCGGTGGAGATGTCGGCCTCCTCGTCGTGCGCCCCGGGCGGGGGCGTCCCTGCCGGTCAGCGTAGTCCCGGGTGCGTCGGCCGTCGGTCACCGCGCGCGCGTGGCGGACGGGCGCGCATGGGTTCGCCCACGACGAACACGGGTCGAGGTCCTGGCGTCGACCTGGGACACTGGTGGTCAGCGTCCCGACCCGGAGAGAACCCACGCACATGAGCGATCAGCCCGCCGACTGGCAGGCACCGTCGTGGGAGGAGATCGTCCGCGAGCACTCGGCGCGCGTCTACCGTCTCGCGTACCGCCTGACCGGCAACCGGCACGACGCCGAGGACCTCACGCAGGAGACGTTCGTGCGGGTCTTCCGGTCGCTGCACACGTACAGCCCCGGCACGTTCGAGGGGTGGTTGCACCGCATCACGACCAACCTGTTCCTCGACCAGGCGCGCCGCCGCCAGCGCGTGCGGATCGAGACCATCGGGGACGACACCGAGCGCTGGGCCTCGCCCGACGCGCTCGCGACGCCCGAGCGCGCGTTCGAGAACGGGAACCTCGACCACGACGTGCAGCGCGCGCTCGACGCGCTGCCGCCCGAGTACCGCGCGGCCGTCGTGCTGTGCGACATCGAGGGGCTGTCGTACGAGGAGATCGCCGTCACGCTGGGCATCAAGCTCGGCACCGTGCGCTCGCGGATCCACCGGGCCCGTGCCCGGCTGCGGGTCGCGCTCGAGCACCGGCGGCCGTCCGCCGCGACGTCCGCCGACCCGGACGCGTCCCTGCCGGGGGTCGTGACCGGCACGGCGGACGCCCCCGCGGGGGTGGCCCGATGATGCACCTCGGCTCGCGCATCAGCGCGCTCGTGGACGGGCAGCTCGACCCCGCCGCGACCGAGCGCGCGCTCGCGCACGTCGCGCTGTGCGGTGCGTGCGCGCGCGAGCTGGCCGACGCGCGTGCCGCGCGGCGCGCGCTCGCGGCCGCGGAGCCCGTGCAGCCCACCGAGGACCTCACGGCCCGTCTGCTCTCGCTGTCCGCGCAGGGGGCGCCGCCGGACGCGCCCCGGTGCGACCCGTTCGCCGTCGGCGGCGGCGCCGCGCTGCCCGTCGCGGCCACGCGTGCGCTGCGCGGCGACGTCGTCGCGCGCCGTTCACCCGTGCGCCTCGTGGTGGGCTCGGTGGCGGGGCTGGGCGCGGTCGCCGCGAGCCTGTTCGTCCTCGGCGGCCGTCCCGTCGTGACCCCCACGAGCCACCCCGCGGCGGTGCTCGGGCTCCTCGCGCACCCGTCGGCCGTCGCGGTCGACGGACGCACGCTGCGTGCCGACGACGACACCGTGTCGCGGCTGCGCGGCCAGGGGTGGACGTTCCCGCAGAGCCTGCCCACCGACTGGCGCGTCGCGGGGATCCGCTGGTCGCCCGGCGACGTCGACACGCTCGAGGTCGACGTCGCGGGCCCCGACGGCACGTTCGTGGTGACGGAGCAGCAGGGACGCCTCGACACCGACGCGCTCGCGGGCGCCCCCGTCCGCGAGATCGGCGGTCGCGAGGTCCACGTGCTGTCGTACGAGCCCTGGCACGTCGCGTGGCAGTCCGAGGCGACGGTCGTGCAGGTCGTCGCCGCGCAGGACGACGGCGACGTCGACGCGCTCGTCGCGGCCTTCCCGGCCGGCGGCTACGACGACACCATGACCGGGCGCATCGGCCGCGGCTGGCAGACCGTGTCGACGGTGTGGGAGCGCCCGTGAGCGACGCCGACGGGACGCGTCCCGCCGAGCCGGCGGCCACCGGTCCCGTGCCCGCCCCGGCACCGTCCGCGCCGCTGTTCGCGGCCCCGTCGTCGTACCGGCACGTCGCGCGCCCGGCCGCCGCGGACGCGCCGGTCGCAGACGCCGCACCCGTCCCCGGCGCGCACCCCGGGTACGCCCCCGTGCCGCCCGCGGCGGCCCCGGGGCACGCGTCGCCCGTGCCGCTCAGCCCGCCGACCCCCGGCGCCGCCGCCGCGCCGCAGGTCGTCCGCCGCCGGCGGCGGCGGACGCTGTCGGTCGCGTGGGTCGCGCCGCTGGTCGTGCTCGCCCTCGTCGCGGGCGTCGGGGGCGGCGTGCTCGGCGCGCGCCTGCTGCCGGACGACGCGCGGCCGGCCGACGCGGCGCTGCCCACGGTCGCGGTCCCCGGCGGGACCGGGGCGCCGGTCGACCGCGCGCCCGACTCGGTCGCGGGCATCGCCGCGGGCGTGCTGCCCAGCGTCGTGTCGATCGAGGTCCGCACGCCCGACGGCGAGGGCTCGGGCTCGGGCTTCGTGCTGCGCGAGGACGGCTACGTGCTGACCAACAACCACGTGGTCGCGGGCGCGGACTCCGGCTCGCTCGTGGTCGTGTTCGGCGACGGCTCCGAGCTGCCCGGCACGGTGGTGGGGGCGACCGGCGAGTACGACCTCGCGGTCGTCAAGGTCGAGGCCTCGGGGCTCACGCCGCTCGTGCTGGGCGACTCCGACGCGGTCGTCGTCGGCGACCCGGTGGTCGCGGTCGGCGCGCCGCTCGGGCTCGTCGGGACCGTGACGACGGGGATCGTGAGCGCGCGGAACCGACCCGTCGTCGCGGGGGACTCCAGCGACGCGGCCTTCATCAACGCGATCCAGACCGACGCCGCGATCAACCCCGGGAACTCCGGCGGGCCGCTCGTCAACGCCGCGGGCGAGGTCGTCGGCATCAACTCCGCGATCGCGCAGCTCCCGGGGCGTCTCACGAGCGCCGGCAGCATCGGGCTCGGCTTCGCGATCCCCTCGAACCAGGCGCGCCGCACGGCCGAGCAGCTCATCGAGACGGGCCGCGCGACGTACCCCGTGATCGGCGTGCTGCTCGACAACGAGTACTCCGGCGAGGGCGTGCGGGTCTTCGAGCAGGACCCGGACGGTCAGTCGGCGGTCACGCCCGACGGCCCGGCCGACGCCGCCGGGATCCGGCGCGGCGACGTCATCCTCGCGATCGACGGCCGGCCCGTGACCGCGTCCGAGGAGCTCATCGTCGCCATCCGGGCCCACCGGCCGGGAGACACGGTGGTGCTGCGGGTGCGGACCGGTGAGAGCGAGCGCGACGTGCGCGTGCGCCTCGACGAGGCGCCCTCGGACTGAGCTGTAGCGCCGTCACCGCGGCCCTGACGCGCGGCCTCCCACCGACCGGACGGACCGCCGGGGACGGGGCGCGCCGCGCGGTAGCCTGGTCGCGTGTTCGGGATCAACGGAGGCGAGCTGATCATCCTGCTGCTCGTCGTCGCGCTGGTCGTCGGACCCGAGCGGCTCCCGGGGTACGCCGAGCAGCTCGCGGGCTGGGTGCGCCAGGCGCGGGACGCGGCGCGGGACGCGCGCCGCCGCGTCGACGACGAGCTGGGTGGCACGGACGTCGACTGGGAGGCGCTGGACCCGCGCCGCTACGACCCCCGCCGCATCGTGCGCGACGCCCTGCTCGACGACCCGGGCCCCCGCTCCGCGCGGCCGCCCGGGCCCGCGGGGCCCGTCGCCGCGGCGTCTGTCGCGACGCTCGCCCCGGGCACCCCGGCCCCGTTCGACGACGAGGCCACCTGACCCGTGACGCGCCGCCCGCACGCCCGCCCCGCGCACGCCCGACCCGCCCCCGACCGGCCCGCGCGCCGGTCACCCCTCCAGGAGGCCCACGCATGACCCAGGTGCTGCCCACGGCGCAGCCCGCTGCGACGTCCACGTCCGGCGCCCGGATCTTCTCCGGCATGCAGCCCACGTCGGACTCGTTGCAGCTCGGCAACTACCTCGGGGCGCTCACGCAGTGGGTCGCGCTGCAGGAGACGCACGACGCGATCTACTGCGTCGTCGACCTGCACGCCCTGACCGTCGCGCCCGACCCGAAGGTGCTGCGCGAGCGCACGCGCCGCACGGCCGCGCAGTACCTCGCGGCGGGTGTCGACCCGCAGCGCTCGATCCTGTTCGTGCAGTCGCACGTGCCGGAGCACGCCGAGCTCGCGTGGGTCCTGTCCTGCCACACGGGGTTCGGCGAGGCCGGTCGCATGACGCAGTTCAAGGACAAGTCCGCCAAGCAGGGCACCGAGGGCACGACGGTCGGGCTCTTCACGTACCCCGTGCTCATGGCGGCGGACATCCTGCTCTACGACACGCGGCTCGTGCCGGTGGGGGAGGACCAGCGGCAGCACCTCGAGCTCACGCGCGACCTCGCGCAGCGTCTCAACTCGCGCTTCGGCCGTGGCACGGTCGTGGTCCCCGAGCCGCACATCGTCTCGGCCACGGCCAAGATCTACGACCTGCAGGACCCGACGTCGAAGATGAGCAAGTCCGCCGAGAGCCCCAACGGGCTCATCGAGCTGCTCGACGACCCGAAGGTCGTCGCCAAGCGCATCCGCTCCGCGGTGACGGACGCCGAGCGGGAGATCCGCTACGACGTGGCGGCCAAGCCGGGCGTGTCGAACCTGCTGACGATCTTCTCGGCCCTCACGGGGCGCACGGTCCCGTCGCTCGAGCAGGACTACGCGGGCAAGGGGTACGGCGACCTCAAGAAGGACCTCGCGGACGTCGTGGTGGACTTCCTCACGCCGTTCCAGGAGCGCGTCCGGCACTACCTGTCGGACCCGTCGGCGCTGGACGACGTCCTCGCGGACGGGGCGGACCGGGCACGCGAGCTCGCGACGCCGACGCTCGAGCGGATCTACGACCGCTCGGGCCTGCTCCCGCGTCGCCGGACGCGCGCATGAGGCTGCCCCGGGCGGGTGCCGACGAGACGGTGGTGGGGGTCGCGCTCGCGATCCCCGAGCCGTTCCGCACGCAGCTGCACGACGCCCGGGTGCGCTTCGGCGACCCCGAGGCGCACAACATCGTGCCGCACGTGACGCTCGTCGGGCCCACGCCCGTCGCGCTCGACGCGCTCGACGCGCTCGACGCGCACCTCGCGCGCGTCGCGGGCTCGCACGCGCCGTTCCGGGTGGTGCTGCGCGGCACGCAGACGTTCCGGCCCGTGTCGCCCGTGGTGTTCGTCGCGCTCGAGCGCGGCGGCGACGACTGCGCCGCGCTCGAGCGGGCCCTGCGCGCGGGACCGCTGGACGTGCCGTCGGCGTTCCCGTTCCACCCCCACGTCACGGTCGCGCACGACCTGGACGACGCCGCCCTCGACGGCGCGCAGCGCGACATGGCCGGCTACGAGGCCGCGTTCGACGTCACGCACCTGCACCGGTTCGTGCACGACGGGGCGGCGTGGCGTCCCGTCCGGCAGTTCGCGCTCGGCGGCGACGGCTCGGCCGGCGCCGACCGCGCGGCGTCGACGCCCGCCCGCACCGTCTGAGACGACGGCGCCCCGCCCCGCCCCGCGCCGGGCACGCCGCGGCCGACGTGTCGCGCGGCACGGCCCGCGCCGTCCGCAGCGGATGCCGCGTCGCGGAGGCCCACCTAGATTCGGCGCATGGAGCGCCGCACCCGGTCCGAGCCGTCCGTCGTCCGCCCGCCCGCCGGCGCGGGCGAGGCGCACCGGCACGCCGCCGAGCTGGCCCCCGACCCCGAGGGGCCGCGCCGCAGCGCCGGGTTCGCGGGTCTGGTCGAGCGCGTCCAGGCGCTGCTGGCGTGGTGGCAGCGGACCCGCGCGGCACGGGCCAACGCGCGCTTCGGCGCGGCCGGGGGCGGCCTGCTCACCGGCGGGATCGCGTACGCGACGCTCTTCTCGGTGTTCGCCGGCCTGACGATCGGCTGGACCGTGTTCATGGCGGTGCTCGGCGGCGACGAGGCCCTGCGGCAGCGGGTGCTCGACACCGCCGCGTCCTCGCTGCCCGGGCTCATCGACACGGGCGACGGGCAGGGCATGCTCGACCCGTCGGACCTGCAGATGAGCACGGGGCTGAGCGTCGCGGGCGTCGTCGCGTTCGTCGTGCTGCTCGTGAGCGCGATCTCGGCGGTCGCGGCGCTGCGCACGGCGGTGCGCGCGATGTTCGCGGCGGACGACGCCGTCACCGCGGTCGCGGGCAAGCTGCGCGAGCTCGGCGGCTTCGTCGCGATCGGCGCGGCCGTGCTCGTGTCGGCGCTCCTCGGGCTCGCCGTGACGACGGCCGCGGACTGGCTCATGGGCACGCTCGGGTGGTCCGACGGCACGGGCCTCGTGGTGCGCGTGCTCGGTGTGCTCGTGGCGTTCGTCGTGGACGCGGGCGTCTTCGTCATGGTCGTCCGCGTGCTGGCCGGGCAGCACCCGCCCCGGCGGGACCTCCTGGGTGGCGCCGTGATCGCGGGCGTCGGGCTGGGCGTGGTCCGCGTGCTGGGCACGTCGGTCGTCGCGGGATCGGTCGACCGCAACCCCGTGCTCGCGTCGTTCGCGGTGATCGTCGTGCTGCTGCTGTGGATCAACCTCATCGCGCGGATCGTGCTGCTCGCCGCGGCCTGGACGGCCGACCCGCCGCAGGCGGAGCCGTCCGGCGACCGTGGTGCCGACGACCGCGGGGCCGACCACCACGGGGCGGGCTCCCGCGGGCGCTGAGCCGAGGCGTCCGGGCGTGCGACGGCCCCGCCGGACCGGGGGTCCGACGGGGCCGTCGCGGCGTCCGGGCGGGCGTCAGAAGGCGCGCGTGATCATCGCGCGCTTGACCTCCTGGATCGCCTTGGTGACCTCGATGCCGCGCGGGCACGCCTCGGTGCAGTTGAAGGTCGTGCGGCAGCGCCACACGCCCTCCTTGTCGTTGAGGATCTCGAGGCGCTGCGTGCCGCCCTCGTCGCGGCTGTCGAAGATGAACCGGTGCGCGTTGACGATCGCGGCGGGCCCGAAGTACTGCCCGTCGGTCCAGAACACCGGGCAGGACGACGTGCACGCGGCGCACAGGATGCACTTGGTCGTGTCGTCGAACCGCTCGCGCTGCTTCGGGGACTGCAGGCGCTCCTTGGTGGGCTCCGTCCCCGTGGTGATGAGGAACGGCATGATCTCGCGGTAGGACGCGAAGAACGGCTCCATGTCGACCACGAGGTCCTTGACCACGGGCAGGCCCTTGATGGGCTCGACCACGATCGGCTTGGACGGGTCGAGGTCCTTGAGCAGCGTCTTGCAGGCGAGCCGGTTGCGGCCGTTGATCCGCATCGCGTCCGAGCCGCAGATGCCGTGCGCGCACGACCGGCGGAACGTCAGCGAGCCGTCCTGCTCCCACTTGATCTTGTGCAGCGCGTCGAGCACGCGGTCCGTGCCGTGCACGTCGACCGTGAACTCGTCCCAGCGCGGCTCGGCCTCGAAGGCCTCGCCGAACGTGGGGATCGCGTCGTCCGACGGCAGGAACCGGCGGATCTTCAGCGTGACCTGGAAGGACGGCACGGCGCCGGCCTCGGGTGCGGGGGCGTCCAGGGTGGCGGTCATCAGTACTTGCGCTCCATCGGCTGGTAGCGGGTGACGGTGACGGGCTTGGCGCCGAGGACGAGCTGGTACCCGTCGAACTCCTCGGCCCGGGAGAACGCCCCGTCGTCGTCGCCCACGGTGACGGCACCCGTGGCGAGCGGGCGGCGGTACGCCATGGTGTGCTGCATGAACCTCGCGTCGTCGCGCTGCGGGAAGTCCTCGCGGAAGTGACCGCCGCGGGACTCCTCGCGGTTGAGCGCGCCGACGACGACGGTCTCGGCGATGTCGAGCAGGAAGCCCAGCTCGACGGCCTCGAGCAGGTCGGTGTTGAACGTGCGGGTCTTGTCCTGCACCGACACGGCCTCGTACCGCTTGCGCAGCGCCTTGAGGTCCTCGAGCGCCTGCGTGAGGGACTCCGCGGTGCGGAACACCTGCGCGTTGGCGTCCATCGTCTCCTGCAGCGCGCGCCGGATGTCGGCCACGCGCTCGCCGTCGGGGCGCGTGCGGATCGTCTCGAGCTCGGCCTCGACGGTCGTCGCGGGCGACTCGGGCAGCTCGACGAACGACGCGGTCGCCGCGTACGCGGCGGCCGAGCGGCCGGCGCGCTTGCCGAACACGTTGATGTCCAGCAGCGAGTTGGTGCCGAGGCGGTTGGAGCCGTGCACCGAGACGCACGCGACCTCGCCGGCGGCGTACAGGCCCTTGATGACGTCGTCCGCGTTGCGCAGGACCTCGCCCTCGATGTTGGTCGGGATGCCGCCCATCGCGTAGTGCGCGGTCGGGTAGACGGGCACGGGCTCGGTGTACGGCTCGATGCCGAGGTACGTGCGCGCGAACTCCGTGATGTCGGGGAGCTTGGCGTCGATGTGCGCGGGCTCGAGGTGCGTGAGGTCGAGCAGGACGTAGTCCTTGTTGGGCCCCGCGCCGCGCCCCTCGCGCACCTCGTTGGCCATCGACCGGGCGACGATGTCGCGCGGGGCGAGGTCCTTGATCGTGGGCGCGTAGCGCTCCATGAAGCGCTCGCCGTCCGCGTTGCGCAGGATGCCGCCCTCGCCGCGCGCGGCCTCCGACAGCAGGATCCCCAGGCCCGCGAGGCCGGTCGGGTGGAACTGGAAGAACTCCATGTCCTCGAGCGGGATGCCGCGGCGGTAGGCCAGGGCCATGCCGTCGCCCGTGAGGGTGTGGGCGTTCGACGTGGTCTTGAAGATCTTGCCGGCGCCGCCGGTCGCGAACACGACGGCCTTGGCCTGGAAGACGTGGATCTCGCCGGTCGCGAGCTCGTACGCCACGACGCCCGAGACGTTGACCTCCTCGCCCGCGGGCACGTCGCCCGCCGCGAGGTCGTGGTCGACCAGCAGGTCGAGCACGTAGAACTCGTTGAAGAACTCGACGTCGTTCTTCACGCACTGCTGGTACAGGGTCTGCAGGATCATGTGGCCTGTGCGGTCGGCCGCGTAGCACGACCGCCGCACGGCGGCCTCGCCGTGGTTGCGCGTGTGCCCGCCGAACCGGCGCTGGTCGATGCGGCCCTCGGGCGTGCGGTTGAACGGCAGGCCCATCTTCTCGAGGTCGAGCACCGCGTCGATGGCCTCCTTGGCCATGACCTCGGCGGCGTCCTGGTCGACGAGGTAGTCGCCGCCCTTGACGGTGTCGAACGTGTGCCACTCCCAGTTGTCCTCCTCGACGTTGGCGAGGGCGGCGCACATGCCGCCCTGCGCCGCACCCGTGTGGGAGCGCGTCGGGTAGAGCTTGGAGATGACGGCCGTGCGCACGCGGGTCGAGGACTCGAGGGCCGCGCGCATGCCGGCGCCGCCCGCGCCGACGATGACGACGTCGTACTGGTGGGTCTGCATCGGCTGCGATGCCTTCCTTCGCTGGGGGCGTCCGGTCGGGGGCGTCCGGTGGGTCAGGCCGTGCAGAACGACGGCAGGAGGGAGGCCGGGCTGTTCGGCGGGCACGGGTCGAACGTGAAGATCACGAGCGTGCCGAGCGTCACGACCAGCACGGTCGCGACGTACAGCGCGACCTTGAGCACCATGCGCGTCGTGTCGCGCTCGGCGTAGTCGTTGATGATCGTCCGGACGCCGTTGGTGCCGTGCAGCATCGCGAGCCAGAGCATCAGCAGGTCCCAGACCTGCCAGAACGGCGACGCCCACTTGCCGGCGACGAAGCCGAAGTCGATCGCGCTGATGCCGTCGCCCACCATGAGGTTGACGAACAGGTGGCCGAAGATCAGCACGACGAGGACGACGCCCGACGCGCGCATGAAGACCCAGCCGTACAGCTCGAAGTTGCCGCGGGTCGTGCGGCGCGACGGACCGGGGCGCGAGGCGCGGGGGGCCTTGGGATCGGCGACGGCGCTCATGTCAGTGCCCCCCGAAGACGTTGGAGAGGTGGCGCGGCAGGAACCCGGCCATGGTGACGACGAGCAGCCCCATCACGACCCAGAGCATGACGCGCTGGTAGCGGGGGCCCTTGGCCCAGAAGTCGACCAGGATGATCCGCAGGCCGTTGAACGCGTGGAACACGATCGCGAGCACGAGCCCGGCCTCGCCCAGACCCATGATCGGGTTCTTGTACGTGCCGATGACGTCGTTGTACGCCTCGGGGGACACGCGCACGAGCGCGGTGTCGAGGACGTGCACGAGCAGGAAGAAGAAGATCGCGAAACCGGTGATGCGGTGCGCGACCCACGACCACATGCCTTCGCGCCCGCGGTAGAGCGTTCCGGCCGGCCGCGGTGGCGCGGTGGGCGCTGAGGACACGGTGGGGGCCTCCTGTGGCGAGTCAGCGTGCGGACGTCGGTGTCCTGACGTGCCCCTCACTGTAGTGACCCGTACCCGCGGCCTGCCCCACCTCGGTGGGTCGGAAGGCCCGGCGGGGTGGCGTTTGTGACCAAGCCCACAGGTCGCGCCGTGCCGTGCGGGACGTCGGTCCGTCGCGTCCGTGGCCCGACGGGGTCCGGACGCGCGCGCGGGGCGGAGGGGCTGGGAGCCGCCGCGCGCCGTCGCTACCGTTGCGCCATGCCGGACGCACCCCTCAGCGACTTCCACGCCGTCGTCCCCGCCGGGGGAGCCGGCACCCGCCTGTGGCCGCTCTCGCGCGCCGGGCACCCGAAGTTCCTGCTGGACCTCACCGGCAGCGGGCGCTCGCTGCTGCAGGCGACGGTCGACCGCCTGGTCCCGCTCACCGGCCCGGGCCACGTGCTGGTCGTCACCGGCGCGCGGCACGCCGCGGCGGTCGCCGCGCAGCTGCCCGGGCTCGCGGACGGCGACGTCCTCGCCGAGCCGAGCCCGCGCGACTCGATGGCGGCCATCGGGCTCGCCGCGGCGGTCCTCGCGCACCGGCACGGACCGGACGTCGTGCTCGGGTCGTTCGCGGCCGACCACGTCATCACCGAGCTGCCGGTGTTCGAGGCGACGGTCCGCGAGGCCGTCGCCGTCGCCCGCACGGGCAAGGTCGTCACGGTCGGCATCCGCGCGACCGAGCCGTCGACCGGCTTCGGGTACGTGCGCAGCGGCGCGCCGCTCGACCTCGCCGACGCGCCGCACGCGCACCACGTCGCGGGCTTCACTGAGAAGCCCGACGCGCAGACCGCCGCGGAGTACCTCGCGACCGGTGAGTACAGCTGGAACGCCGGCATGTTCGTCGTGCGCGTCGGCGTGCTGCTCGACCACCTCGCGGCGCAGCTGCCCGCGCTGCACGACGGCCTGCGCGCGATCGCCGAGGTGTGGGACACACCCGAGCGTGCGGCGCGGCTCGCCGACGTCTGGCCCGGCCTCACCCGGATCGCGATCGACCACGCGATCGCCGAGCCGGTCGCCGCCGCGGGAGGCATGGCGGTCGTGCCCGGGGCGTTCGGGTGGGACGACGTCGGCGACTTCGCGTCGCTCGGGACCCTCCTCGACGCCGGCGCGGACGGCGCCACGCTCGGTGAGGCCGCCCACGTGCTGCGGCTCGCCTCCGACGGCGCGGTCGTCGCGACCGGCGGGCGCACCGTGACGGTCGTCGGCGTGCCCGACGCGGTCGTCGTCGACACGCCCGACGCCGTGCTGGTCACCACGCGTGCGCACGCGCAGGACGTCAAGCAGGCCGTCGACGCGTGGCGCGAGCGCGGGCGCGACGACCTGCTCTGACCGTCGGCTGCCGGGTCGGTGGACCTCGCCGGGCGCGTCCGGGCTGCGGCGATACCCTCGGTGACGTGCCCATCCCGTCGTCCGACCACCCGTCCGTGCCGCTCTCGCCGAGCGACGTGCCGCCGCTGAGCACGCTCGCCCCGGAGCCGTCCGACCCGGGGGCGCGCGTGCTCGCGTCCGCCGTCGCCGGGCTGCGCACCGAGCTCGTCGCCTTTCGGCGCGACCTGCACGCGCACCCCGAGCTGGGGCGCACCGAGGAGCGCACGACGCGCGTCGTCGCGGAGCGTCTGCGGGCCGCGGGGCTGACGCCCCACGTGCTGCCCGGGTCCGGGCTGTGGTGCGACGTCGGCCCGACGGTCGCCGCGTCGGGCGCGCGGCTCGTGGCCCTGCGTGCGGACCTCGACGGGCTGCCCGTGCCGGACACGTGCGGCCTGCCGTGGTCGTCGACGCACCGCGGCGTCGCGCACGCGTGCGGGCACGACGTGCACACCACCGCGGTCCTCGGCGCGGGGCTCGCGCTCGCGCGGCTCGCGGACGAGGGCCTGCTCACCACCGGCGTCCGGCTCGTCTTCCAGCCGGCCGAGGAGGTGCAGCCCGGCGGCTCGATCGACGTGATCAACGCCGGCGGTCTCGACGGGGTCGCGCAGATCTTCTCCGTGCACTGCGACCCGAAGCTCGACGTCGGCCTCGTCGGCACGCGCATCGGGCCCATCACGTCGGCCTCCGACGAGGTCACCGTGACGCTGACCGGGCCGGGCGGGCACACGTCGCGGCCGCACCTGACGGGCGACGTGGTGTTCGCGCTCGGTCAGGTCGTCACGCAGGTGCCTGCCGTCCTGGGCCGCCGGCTCGACCCGCGCTCGGGGGTCAACCTCACGTGGGGCGCGGTGCGCGCGGGGACGGTGCACAACGCCATCCCGTCGACGGGCACGGTGATGGGCACGCTGCGGTGCCTCGACGTGCGGGCGTGGGAGCGCGCGTCGGCGGTCTTCGAGCAGGCCGTGCACGACGTCGTGCACCCGCTGGGCGTCGAGGTCGAGGTCAAGCACCAGCGCGGCGTCCCGCCCGTGGAGAACGGCGCGGAGAGCACCGGGGTGCTCGAGGCCGCGGCGCGCGACGTGCTGGGCCCCGAGTCGGTGCACCTGACCGAGCAGTCGCTGGGCGGCGAGGACTTCGCGTGGTACCTCACGAAGGTCCCGGGCGCGATGGCGCGGCTGGGGACGCGCACGCCCGGCGGCCACACCTTCGACATCCACCAGGGCGACCTGCGCGTGGACGAGCGGGCCGTCGAGGCGGGGGCCGTGCTGCTCGCCCGCGCCGCGCAGCTGGCGGGCCGCCGCGCCGCCGCGCCGGCCTCGTCCTGAGCGTCCGTCTCGCGCCTCGGACCGCGCGTCCGAGGTGCGGGAACAGGTTGCGTTTTCATCACAGAACCTGCGCAGATACGGGTCGGTAACAAGAGCGTGACCTGGGGGTGCCTAGGGTCCGCAGTGATCATGCCGACCGGATCCGGGCGGCGCCGGTGCGACGAGGCACCGGCGGCACCGGCCACGCCGCGCGGCGCGACGACGAGAAGCAGGAGACAACCTGTCGTGAAGAAGATCATCCGAGTGGCCGCACTGGGTGGGGCGGTCGCCCTCGCGCTCGCGGCGTGTGGCAGTGCTCCCGAGGCGTCCGAGCCCACGGCCGGCGGCAGCGACAAGGCTGCGTCCGACTTCAAGGCCTGCATCGTCTCCGACGCCGGCGGGTTCGACGACAAGAGCTTCAACCAGCTCAGCTACGAGGGCACCAAGGAGGCGACCGAGGCGCTCGGCGCCGGCTTCGCCGAGGTGCAGTCCGACTCCGAGGCCGACTTCGCGCCGAACCTCGAGAGCCTCGTGGCCGAGAGCTGCAACACGATCGTGTCCGTCGGCTTCGCGCTGTCGGCCGCGACGGTCGAGCAGGCCAACGCCAACCCCGACATCGACTTCATCCTGGTCGACGACGCCGCGGACAACGACTTCGACGGCCAGAAGGACGCCGAGAACATCAAGCCGCTGCTCTACGACACGGCCCAGGCCGCGTTCCTCGCCGGCTACCTGTCGGCCGGCTACTCGGCCGGCAACGGCGTCAACAAGGTCGGCACGTTCGGCGGCCAGCCCTACCCGACCGTGACGATCTTCATGGACGGCTTCAAGCAGGGCGTCGAGTACTACAACAAGGTCAACGGCGCGTCCGTGCAGGTCATCGGCTACCAGGGCGGCGACCAGGGCTCGTTCACCGGCGGCTTCGACGCCAACGACACGGCCAAGCAGGTCGCGGCCGGCATCATCGACCAGGGCGTCGACGTGATCCTCCCCGTCGGTGGTCCGATCTACCAGTCCGCGATGGACGCCATCGCCGACTCGGGTCGCGAGGTCGCGCTGATCGGCGCCGACGCCGACGTCTTCGAGACCGACCCGTCGACGCAGGACCTCGTCCTCACGTCGATCCTCAAGAACATGAAGCTCTCGACGAACGAGGCCGTCACGGCCGCGGGCGAGGGCAAGTTCGACGCCGAGACCTACGTCGGCACGCTCGAGAACGAGGGCGTCGGCATCGCGCCGCTGCACAACTTCGAGTCGAAGGTCGACGCGGGCCTGCTCACCGAGGTCGAGGACCTCAAGCAGCAGATCATCGACGGCGACGTCACGGTCACCTCGTACCTGGCGAAGTGATCGCGTCGTCGCACGCGTGACGCGACGCCCCGGACGGCCGGCGACGGCTCGTCCGGGGCGTCCCCCGTGCGACGATCTCCCGGACGGCTCACCGGCGCGCCACGAGCGCCTCGCCCGAGCCCTCCACCCGCACCGTCCCGAACCCCGAGGACCCCATGAAGCTCGAGCTGCGCGGCATCACCAAGCGCTTCGGCGCCCTGGTCGCCAACGACCACATCGACCTGACGGTCGAGCCCGGCGAGATCCACTGCCTCCTCGGTGAGAACGGCGCCGGGAAGTCGACGCTCATGAACGTGCTGTACGGCCTGTACCAGGCCGACGAGGGCGAGATCCTGCTGGACGACGAGGTCCAGCACTTCGCCGGACCGGGCGACGCGATGACCGCCGGCATCGGCATGGTGCACCAGCACTTCATGCTGATCCCGGTGTTCACGGTCGCCGAGAACGTCATGCTCGGCCACGAGCAGACCCGCGCGGGCGGGCGCCTCGACCTCGAGTCGGCCCGCACCCGCGTGCGCGAGATCGCCGACCGCTTCGGCTTCCACGTGGACCCCGACGCCGTCGTCGAGGACCTCCCCGTGGGCGTGCAGCAGCGCGTCGAGATCATCAAGGCCCTGTCGCGCGACGCGAAGGTGCTCGTGTTCGACGAGCCGACCGCGGTGCTGACGCCGCAGGAGACCGACGAGCTCATGGGCATCATGCGCCAGCTCAAGGAGGGCGGCGCCGCGATCGTCTTCATCACCCACAAGCTGCGTGAGGTGCGTGCCGTCGCGGACCGCATCACGGTCGTGCGCCGCGGTGCGATCGTCGGCGAGGCCGAGCCCACCGCGACCGACGCCCAGCTCGCGTCGCTCATGGTCGGCCGCCCCGTCGAGCTCGTCGTGCACAAGGACGCTCCGCGCCTCGCCGAGGGTGGCCTGAGCGTGCGCAACCTCCAGGTCACCGACGCGCGCGGCGCCGTGCTCGTCGACGACGTGTCGTTCGAGGTCCCGAGCGGCGAGATCCTCGTCGTCGCCGGCGTCCAGGGGAACGGGCAGACCGAGCTGGCCGAGGCGCTCGCGGGCCTGCAGGACCGCGTGACCGGCAGCATCCGCCTCGACGGCACCGAGCTCGTCGGGCGCACCGTGCGCCAGGTGCTCGACGCGGGCGTCGGCTACGTCCCCGAGGACCGCAACGAGGACGGCCTCGTCGGCTCGTTCACCGTCGCCGAGAACCTCGTGCTCGACCGCACCAACGGGCGCCCGTTCGTCCGCGCGGGCGCGTTGCAGCTGCGCGCGCGCGACGCGTTCGCGCGCGAGAAGGTCGAGGAGTACGACATCCGCACGCAGGGCATCGGCTCGCCCGTCGGGCGTCTGTCGGGCGGCAACCAGCAGAAGGTCGTCGTCGCGCGCGAGCTGTCGCGCGACCTGCGCCTGCTCGTCGCCGCGCAGCCGACGCGCGGCGTCGACGTCGGTTCCATCGAGTTCATCCACAAGCGGGTCGTCGAGACCCGGGACGCGGGCGTGCCCGTGATCGTGGTCGCCACCGAGCTCGACGAGGCGGTCGCGCTCGCCGACCGGATCCTCGTCATGTACCGCGGCCGCGTCGTCGGCATCGTCCCGTCCGACACCCCCCGCGACGTCCTCGGCCTCATGATGGCCGGCGTCGCCCCGACCGAGGGAGAGGTCGCGTGAGCGAGCCGCAGCACCCGGCCACGGACGCCACGTCCGTCGCGCCCGGGGTCGTCGCACCGGACGCGGGCGGCGACGACGCCGGACCCCCGGCCGTCGCACGGGACACCCGCTGGAACGACGCGATCGCGCGCGTCGTGTCGGGCGGCTGGGCGGTGTCGCTGGGCGCCGTCGTCCTGGCGGTGCTCGCCGGGTCCGTGATGATCGCGTTCACCGACGAGGGCGTGCAGGAGGCCTCGTCGTACTTCTTCGCGCGGCCCGGTGACACGCTCGCGGCCATCGGCCAGGCGGTCGGCGGCGCGTACTCGGCGCTCTTCCGCGGTGCCGTCTACAACTACACGGCCGACTCGTTCGTGCAGGGCATCCGTCCCCTGACGCAGTCGCTGACCTACGCGACGCCGCTGATCGTCGCCGGTCTCGGCCTCGCGATCGCGTTCCGCTCCGGCCTGTTCAACATCGGTGGCCAGGGCCAGATGCTGATCTCCGCGGCGGCGGCCGGCTGGGTCGGCTTCGCGTTCGACCTGCCGGTCGGGCTGCACGTGGTCGTCGCGGTCGTCGCGGGCGTCGCCGCCGGCGCGCTGTGGGGTGCCCTCGCGGGCCTGCTCAAGGCCACCACGGGCGCGCACGAGGTGATCGTCACGATCATGCTCAACTACGTCGCGTTCTACCTGCTGTCGTACCTGCTGGCCACGCCCGGCCTGCTGCAGGCGCCCGGGTCGGCGAACCCCAAGACGCCGCCCATGGCGGAGACCGCGCTGCTGCCGCGCCTGCTCGGGCCGTCGTTCCGCCTGCACCTGGGCTTCCTGCTCGCGCTCGCCGCGGTGTTCCTCGCCTGGTGGCTGCTCGAGCGCTCGAGCCTCGGCTTCTCGCTGCGCGCCGTGGGCGAGAACCCCCACGCGGCGCGCGTCGCCGGCATCGACGTCTCGCGCTCGACCGTCCTCGCGATGCTCGTCAGCGGTGCGCTCGTCGGGCTCGCGGGCAGCACGCAGGTGCTCGGCCTCATCACCACCGGCTTCAGCTACGACATCGACGCGGGGATCGGGTTCGACGCGATCACGGTCGCGCTGCTCGGGTCGTCCAACCCCGTCGGGGTGCTGTTCGCGGGCCTGCTGTTCGGCGGGTTCAAGGCGGGCGGCTCGGTCATGCAGGCGTCCGAGGGCATCCCGATCGAGATCGTGCTCGTCGTGCAGTCCCTCATCGTCCTGTTCATCGCGGCGCCGCCGCTGGTGCGCGCGGTCTTCCGGCTCCCGCAGCCGGGCCGTCGCACGCCGGCCAAGGGCCGCCGTCTCGGCGCCGCGCGCCGCCAGGAGGTGCAGCGATGAGCACGACGACGGCGCAGCCGGTGCCCGCACCGGACGAGGTCGTCGAGCCGCGGCTCGTGACCGTCGTGTCCCGCAAGGTCCCCGTGGTCCTCGCGGTCGTGACCGCCCTGTTCGCGCTGCTGCTCGCGCTGCGTGCGCGCGAGGGCGACGCGACGTTCCGGCTCTCGAGCTCGGGCGACCTCGTCGCGCTGCCGAGCATCGACGTGCCCGGCACCGCGACCGGCTGGGTCGCGGTGGTCCTCATGGCGCTGCTCGCCGCGTTCGCGTTCCTGCGCGTCGCCGGCCGCCGCAAGGTCCCGGGCTGGGTGTCGGCGGTGTTCGCGGTCCTGTTCCTCGTCGGGTTCCTCGCGTGGGCGGCCGCCGGCAGCCCCAACGACGTGCCGCTCGTGCGCGTGATCGGCGGCTCGGTGCTGCTGGCCGTGCCGATCGTGTTCGGCGCGCTCGGCGGCGTGATCGGCGAGCGCGTCGGCGTCGTCAACATCGCGATCGAGGGCCAGCTGCTGGCGGGGGCGTTCTGCGCGGCCGTCGCGGGCTCGGTCACCGGCAGCCCGTGGGCCGGCGTCGTCGCGGCGGTCGTCGCGGGCGTCCTGGTGTCGCTCGTGCTGGGCGTGTTCACCATCACCTACAAGGTCAACCAGGTGATCGTCGGCGTCGTCCTCAACGTGCTGGTCATCGGCGTGACGAGCTTCCTGTACTCGCAGGTGCTCGTCTCGAACCCCGAGCTCAACAGCACCACGCGGTTCTCCAACGTCGCGATCCCAGGGCTGTCGCACATCCCCGTGATCGGCCCGTCGCTGTTCAACCAGTCGCTGATCGTCTACCTCATGTACCTCGTGGTGCCGGGCGTCTGGTACGCGCTGTACCGCACGCGCTGGGGCCTGCGGGTCCGCGCGGTCGGCGAGCACCCCAAGGCGGCGGACACGGTCGGCATCAAGGTCGAGCGCACGCGCTACCTCGCGCTCATGGTCGCGGGCGCGATCGCCGGCATCGGCGGCGCGTTCTACACGGTCGTCTCGGTCTCGAGCTTCGGCAAGGAGATGACCGCGGGCGCGGGCTTCATCGCGCTCGCCGCCGTGATCTTCGGCAAGTGGGACCCGGTCCGTGCGGCCCTCGCGGCGCTGCTGTTCGGCTTCGCGTCGAACCTCGAGGGGGCGCTCAGCATCGTCGGCGCGCCCGTGCCCAGCCAGTTCATGCTCATGCTGCCGTACGTCGTGACGCTGCTGGCCGTCGCGGGGCTCGTCGGGCGCTCGCGCGCCCCGGCCGCCACCGGCCAGCCGTACGTCAAGGAGTGAACCGAGGAGTGGACATGGCGAGCACGACGCAGGCCGTCGACTGGGACGGCCTGCGGGCCGCGGCACGCGACGCGATGACCCGGGCGTACGCCCCCTACTCCCGGTTCCCGGTGGGGGTCGCGGCCCTCGTGGACGACGGCCGGGTGGTCGTGGGCTGCAACGTCGAGAACGCGTCGTACGGGGTCGGCCTGTGCGCCGAGTGCAGCCTCGTGTCGATGCTGCACGTCACCGGCGGCGGCCGGCTCGTGGCCTTCACGTGCGTCGACCAGCACGGCAACGTGCTGGCGCCGTGCGGCCGCTGCCGGCAGCTGCTGTTCGAGCACGGCGGACCCGACCTGCTGGTCGAGACCGTGCGTGGCGTCCGCCCCATGAGCGAGGTGCTGCCCGACGCGTTCGGGCCCGTCGACCTCGTCGAGCGCGGCGCCGACCAGGACCAGGAGGAGAAGTCATGACCGAGGCGTTCGACGCCGTCGACGTGATCGTCGCCAAGCGCGACGGCCACCGGCTCACCGACCCGCAGATCGACTGGGTGATCGACGCGTACACGCGCGGCGTCGTCGCCGACGAGCAGATGTCCGCGCTCGCGATGGCGATCCTGCTCAACGGCATGGACCGCGCCGAGATCGCCCGGTGGACGGCGGCGATGATCGCGAGCGGCGAGCGGATGGACTTCTCCGGGCTGTCGCGCCCGACGTCCGACAAGCACTCGACCGGCGGCGTGGGCGACAAGATCACGCTGCCGCTCGCGCCGCTCGTCGCGGTGTTCGGCGTGGCCGTCCCGCAGCTGTCGGGCCGCGGCCTGGGCCACACCGGCGGCACGCTCGACAAGCTCGAGTCGATCCCCGGCTGGCGCGCCGCGCTCAGCAACGACGAGATGATGCGGCAGCTCGAGGACGTCGGCGCGGTCATCTGCGCCGCCGGCTCGGGCCTGGCGCCCGCCGACCGCAAGCTGTACTCGCTGCGCGACGTCACCGGGACCGTCGAGGCGATCCCGCTCATCGCGAGCTCGATCATGAGCAAGAAGATCGCCGAGGGCACGGGCTCGCTCGTGCTCGACGTCAAGGTCGGCTCGGGCGCGTTCATGAAGGACGCGGACCGGGCGGGCGAGCTCGCGCGGACGATGGTCGAGCTCGGCACCGACGCGGGCGTGCGCACGGTCGCGCTGCTCACCGACATGTCGACGCCGCTCGGCCTCACCGCGGGCAACGCCCTCGAGGTGCGCGAGTCGGTCGAGGTGCTCGCGGGCGGCGGACCCGCCGACGTGGTCGAGCTGACCGTCGCGCTCGCGCGCGAGATGCTCGACGCCGCCGGGCGCCCCGACGCCGACCCCGAGGCGGCGCTGGCCGACGGCCGCGCGATGGACGTGTGGCGCCGCATGATCGCCGCGCAGGGCGGCGACCCCGACGCGACGCTGCCCGCCGCGCGCGAGAGCGAGCAGGTCCTCGCGGAGCGCGACGGCGTCCTGACGACGCTCGACGCGTACGCCGTGGGCGTCGCGGCGTGGCGCCTGGGCGCGGGCCGCGCGCGCAAGGAGGACCCGGTGCAGGCCGGCGCGGGCGTCGAGATCCACGCGCGCCCCGGGGACACGGTCCGGGCCGGGCAGCCGCTGCTCACGCTGCACACCGACACCCCCGAGCGCTTCGGGCGCGCGCGCGAGGCGCTCGCGGGCGGCGTGGTCGTCGACCCCGACGGCGTCGCGGGTGCGCGCACGTCGCTCGTGCTCGACCGGGTCGCCGCGGGCTGAGCCCCGGCACCACCCCGGGGCCGGCCGGCCCCGGGGTGGTGCGGTGCGGCGCCCGCGGCGCCCCGAGGTCGCGGTGGCCGCGCGGGCGAGCCACGATGAGGACGTCCGCCGCCCACGACCACGAGGAGGAGCCATGAGCACCGTGCCCGGACCGCAGTCCTGGAGCGACGCGGGGCTGGTCCCCGTCGACCCCGAGGAGCCGCTGCGGCTGACCGACGCCGACGAGGGCGACGCGCCGGACGAGCGCGACGCCGAGGAGTACGCACCCGCCGTGCCGCGCGCCGACCTCGAGGGGGAGGCCGACGAGGCCGACGTGGTGGACCAGGCGGCCGAGGTGCCGCTCGACGAGGACGAGGAACCCGACGCGTGACATCGCTGGACAGGCCGGACGGCCCCGAGCAGGACCTGGACGCGACGCTGCGCGCGCTGCCGAAGGTGCTGCTGCACGACCACCTGGACGGCGGTGTGCGACCCGCGACGGTCGTCGAGCTGTCCGCCGAGGTCGGGCACGCGCTGCCCACCACGGACCCCGACGCGCTCGCGCGATGGTTCGTCGACGCCGCGGCGTCGGGCTCGCTGCCGCGCTACCTCGAGACGTTCGAGCACACGCTCGCCGTCATGCAGACGGCGGACGGCCTGCGTCGCGTCGCCCGGGAGGCCGCGCTCGACCTCGCCGCCGACGGCGTCGTGCACGCCGAGCAGCGGTACGCGCCCGAGCAGCACCAGCGCGCCGGGCTGACGCTCCAGCAGGTCGTCGACGCGGTGCGCGAGGGGTTCGCCGAGGGCGAGGCGCAGGCGCGCGAGCAGGGTCACGAGATCCGGGTCGTGCAGGTGCTGTCCGCGATGCGGCAGGCCGACCGCGCGGACGAGATCGCGGCGCTCGCCCTGGCGAACCGGGACGCGGGCGTCGTCGGCTTCGACATCGCGGGCCCGGAGGACGGGTTCCCGCCGTCGCGGCACGCGTCGGCGTTCCGCACGGTGCGGGAGGCGAGCTTCCCGGCCACCGTGCACGCGGGTGAGGACGGCGGGCTCGACTCGATGGCCGAGGCGCTGCACGTCGCGGGCGCGCTGCGGCTGGGGCACGGCGTGCGCATCGCGGACGACGTGCGGGTCGAGCCCGACGGCACGTACCGCCTGGGCACGCTCGCGCACTGGGTGCGCGACCGCCGGGTGCCGCTCGAGGTGTGCCCGTCGTCGAACCTGCAGACCGGCGCTGCCGCGTCGGTCGCCACGCACCCCGTGACGACGCTGCTGCGCGCGGGGTTCGAGGTGACGGTCAACACCGACAACCGGCTGCAGTCCGGCACGAGCCTGTCGCGCGAGCTCGGCCTGCTGGTCCGCGAGGCCGGCTGGACGCTCGACGACGTCCTCGCGGTCACCGTGGCTGCGGCCCGCCACACGTTCCTGCACGAGGACGAGCGCCGCGCGCTCGTCGACCGCATCGTCCGCCCGGCACGCACGCCGGGGACCGCACGCCCCGGGAGGCACCGCGCATGACCACCGACCCGACCCTCGACCCCGCCGCCGCACGGCAGCCGCTGGACGCCGTCGCGCTCGCGCGCCTCGTCGACCACACCCTGCTCAAGCCCGAGGCGACGCGCGCGGACGTCGAGGCGCTCATCGCCGAGGGCATCCGCCTGGGCGTGTACTCGGTGTGCATCTCGCCGTCGTTCCTGCCCGTCGAGGTGCCGGTGGGGATCGACGGCGCGCCGGACCTCCAGGTGGCGACGGTCTGCGGGTTCCCGTCCGGGAAGCACCACAGCGACGTCAAGGCCGCCGAGGCCGCGCGTGCGGTGCGTGACGGCGCGCACGAGGTCGACATGGTGATCGACGTGGGCGCCGCCAAGGAGGGCCGCTTCGCGGACGTCGAGGCCGACGTGCGCGCGGTCCGGGACGCCGCCCCGGCGCCCACGGTGCTCAAGGTCATCATCGAGTCGGCCGCGCTGACCGACGACGAGATCGTCGCGGTGTGCCGCGCGGCCGAGGCCGCGGGTGCGGACTTCGTCAAGACGTCGACCGGGTTCCACCCCGCGGGCGGTGCGAGCGTGCACGCCGTGCGGCTCATGGCGCAGACCGTCGGCGGCCGGCTGGGCGTCAAGGCCTCGGGCGGCATCCGCTCGGCGGCCGACGCGCTCGCGATGGTCGAGGCGGGCGCCACGCGCCTGGGGCTGTCGGGCACGGCCGCGGTGCTGGCGGGCGTCACGGCCGACGGCGACTACTGACGGCGACGACCCGGTCACCACGCATGAGAGGCGCGTGAGAGTTCGACTCTCGCGCGGGTGAAATACTCCCGAGACGGACGAATCGGGCGTTGACTTCGTCGTCGACGCCGGACGATGGTGGACGGTCGTCCGACAGGCGCAGGCCCGTCGGACGCCCGTCACGTCCGCAGCAGCACCCGGTCGCAGGACGCTCGGCGTGCACGACCGGGAGGGGAGACGCACGCGGCATGGGCCGTATCACGCGCGGCGTGCTCGTCGTCGTCCTCGTCGTCGCGTTCGGGCTCGGGGCGGCGCTGGCCACGGGGCTGGGCGCCGCCGACGACGGGCAGCGCGCGCTCGTCGTGCCGGCCGGCTGGCGCGACGCGTGGGCGGACGCCCACGTGGTCGAGGGCGACGCGGTCGCGCTCGCGTGGGGCGACCGCGCCGGCGAGGACCCGACGACCGCACCGCCCGACCTGCGCTTCGACCCCGACCGCACGCTCGCGCAGCTCGAGGCCCTGCTCGCCTTCGACGTCGAGGCGCTCGGACCCGCCGCGCAGGACGGCCCGCTGACGGGTCGCAAGGTGCTCGTCGTCGTCGACGGCACGTGGTCGCACGGTCCCGGCGCGGCGCGGCCGGGGGTCGACGCGTCGGTCGACGGCGGCCTGTCGGTGGCCGCGGACGCGACACCGGTGACGTCCGGCGCGGTCGTCGACGGCGTCGGCCTGCTGCGGGTCGACCCCGCGGTGCTCGCCCCGCGGGCCGCGGCGGACGGCGCGACCGCGCCGGGGACGCCCGAGGCCGGCTCGGCCGTCCCCGCGGGCACGCCCTGGGAGCTCGCGCGCGGCGTCGCCGAGACCGTGCAGCACCTCGTCGCGGCGGCGCACCCGGGTCGTGGCCTCACGCCCGAGTCGGCCGCGACGCTCCGGGCCGCCGGGTCGGCCTACCTCGCGACGCTGGCCGTGCCCGGGCGGTACGCCGACGTGTCGGACCAGGTGCACGCGCCGCAGCTCGCGTGGGGCAGCCCGCGGCACGGCGACGCGGGCTGGCTGCTGCTGCAGCAGCTCGTCTCGCGGTCCCACCCCACGCTGCTCGGCGACCTGTGGTCGAGGTCCCTCGACACCGAGGACGTGCTCGACGCGTACGCGCGGCTCACGTCGTCGGACGCGTCGGCGCTCAACCGTCGCATCGCCCAGTACGCGCTGCGCGCCGCCGTCGCCGACCTGCCCGGTGCGGGCGCGCCCGGCGACGTGCTCGCCGAGGTCGACCCCGTGCTCCGCGCGCAGCGGACGACCCCCGTCGACGCGGTCCCCGACGACCCGGGCCACCACCGCGTGCTCGGGACGTTCGCGCCGGGCGCCTACGGGTACACGGTCGTGCGCCTCGCGCCCGACGGCACCGGCGAGATCACCGTGCGGGTGCGGGGGCACGCCGACGGTCTCGGGGAGAGCGCGGGGTGGAGCTTCGGCATGGTGGCGCTCGGCCCGACCGGGCCCCGGTACAGCCCCGTCACCGAGGCGGACGACGCGCAGCTGACGCTCGCGCTGCGACCCGGCGAGGAGGAGGTCTACCTGGTCGTGACCGCGACCCCCGGGGTGATCGCGCCGACCCCGCCGGTCGGCTTCGCGGCGACGCCGCGGTACCCCTACGAGTTCCGGGTCGCCGGGGCGGCCGTCGTGGCCGACGCGGCCCAGGACGTCACCGGCGGGCACCGGCACGCCCACGGCGGCGGGTGGGTCGACGACCGGGCGACGGTCGACCCGACCGCGTGGGTCGGTCCCGACGCCGTGGTGCGCGGCGACGCGGTCGTCGGGCCCGGCGTCCGGATCGAGGGGCGGGCGTGGGTGCAGGGCGGCGCCCGGCTGGCCGACCGGGTCGTGGTGCGTGACGTCGCGGTCGTGCGCGGGACCGCGCGCCTGTCGGGTGACGTCGTGGTCGGCGGTGACGCGGTCGTGGGCTTCACGTGCGACGCGGGCACCTACACGACCTACCGCGCCCGTGCGACCTGCGACCCGGCGAGCGTCGACAGCGACGTCAACGCGACGGTCACGCCGTTCGCCGCCGGGGAGGTCGTGATCGAGGCCGCCGCGGCGACGAGCGCGCCGACGACGTCGCCGGACTCGCAGGGCACGCCGGCGGACCCGCCGCCGACCGCCGCGTCGCCGCCGCCCGCCGCGCCGCCGCCGAGCGCGGCGCCCACCGCCCCGCCGACCTCCGGCGCGCCCGGCGTCGCCGCGCCGCCCGCGGCCGTGCCGGCCGGCGCCTGCACGGCGACCTACGAGCTCCTCAACGCCTGGCCGGGCGGGTTCCAGGGGCAGGTCCGCGTCACGGCGTCCGCCCCCGACCTGCGGGGGTGGACCGTGTCCTGGACGCGGCCGGACGGCGTCGAGATGAGCGACGACACGTGGGGCGCGGCGTTCACCTACAGCGGTGACGTCGTGACGGCCGAGAGCCTGTCCTGGAACGGGACCGTCGCGCAGGGGGAGTCCGTGGTCGTCGGGTTCAACGCCGGCGCGCAGCAGGCGCCCACGACCCTGCCCGGGCTGCGCTGCGCGCGCACCGGCTGACCGTGCCGTCGGTGGTGCGGTGCCGCGAGGCGCGCCGCACCACCGACGTCGACGTCAGGCGGCGTCGAGGCCCAGTGCGGCCCGCACGTCGTGCGCGACGTGCGCGAGCCGCTCGCGGGCGCTGCCGTGCGCGGCGTCCAGGGTCTCCCGGTCCGCGTCGTGCGGCACCGGCACGATCACCTCGAGGTACGCCTTCACCTTGGGCTCCGTGCCCGACGGCCGCACGACGACGCGCGTGCCGTCGGACGTGAGCAGGCGGATGCCGTCGGTGGGCGGCAGGCCGCCGCGCTCGTCGTCGGTGCCGGCCGCGAGGTCGACGACCTCGGTCACCGGCGAGCCCGCGAGCGTCGCGGGCGGGGCCTCGCGCAGCGTCGTCATGGTCGCGCCGATCCGGCTCAGGTCGGAGAACCGGGCGCTGACCTGGCTGGTCGCGTGCAGGCCGTGCGCGCGCGCGAGGTCGTCGAGCGCGTCGACGAGCGTGCGCCCCTCCGCGGTGAGGCGAGCGGCCAGGTCGCACACCCGCACCGCGGCCGAGATGCCGTCCTTGTCGCGCACGTGCGCCGGGTCGACGCAGTAGCCCAGCGCCTCCTCGTAGCCGAACACCAGGCCCTCGGCGCGCGAGATCCACTTGAAGCCCGTCAGGGTCGACGCGAACCGCAGCCCGGCGTCGCGCGCGACGGCCGCCAGCAGGCGCGACGACACGATCGAGCAGGCGAGCGTCGCGTCGTCGGCGGCCCCGCCGTCCCGTGCGCGGGCCGCGGCGTCCGCGCCCAGCAGCGCGCCCACCTCGTCGCCCGTGAGCATGCGCCAGCCGTCGGCCTGCGGCGTCTCGGGCCCGAGGGACCGGACGTGCGCGCGCCGGTCGCGCACCGCGACCGCGCAGCGGTCCGCGTCGGGGTCGACCGCGACGACCAGGTCGGCCCGGGTCGCGGCGGCGAGCGCGAGCGCGAGGTCGGTCGCACCCGGCTCCTCGGGGTTCGGGAACGCGACGGTCGGGAAGTCGGGGTCCGGCTCGGCCTGCTCCGGCACGAGCGTGACGTCGGGGAAGCCGGCCCGCGCGAGCACGTCGACCGCGACGGCCCCGCCGACGCCGTGCAACGGCGTCAGCACGACCGTCAGCCGCTCGCGCCCGGCCGGGTCACCGCCGGGCGCGACCGCCGCCGCGTCCGCGACGTACGCGTCGACGACGTCCTCGCCGAGCGTCGTCCAGCCGGACGCCGCGCGCGGCACCGACGCGACCGACCGGACCCGCGCGATCGCGGCGGCGATCGCCGCGTCCGCGGGCGGCACGATCTGCGCGCCCTGGCCCGCGCCCGTGACGACCCGGCCGCCCAGGTACACCTTGTAGCCGTTGTCACGCGGCGGGTTGTGGGACGCGGTCACCATGACCCCCGCGTCGGCGTCGAACCGGCGCACGGCCGACGCCAGCACGGGCGTCGGCAGGGGACGCGGCAGCAGCAGCACCTCGATGCCGACGGCCGTCATGACCTCGGCCGTGTCGAGCGCGAACCGGTGCGAGTTGTGGCGGGCGTCGTACCCGACGACCACGCGCGGCGCGGGCGACGCGCCCTCGAGCTCGCCGACCAGGAAGTCCGCGAGCCCCGCGGCCGCGCGGATCACCACGGCGCGGTTCATGCGGTGCGGACCGCCCGCGAGCTCGCCGCGCAGCCCGGCGGTGCCGAACTGCAGCAGCCCGGAGAACCGGTCCGCGAGCTCGGTGCGCGCGGCCTCGGCGTCCGCGCGGACCAGGTCGGCGGCGGTCTCGGTGGCGGCGCTGCGCGGGTCCTCGCGCGCGGTGCGCAGCAGGTCCGCGAGCTCGTCGGCGGTCTGCGGGTCGGGGTCGTCCGCGATCCAGGCCTCGACCTCCTCGACCAGACGCGTCCACGCGTCGTGCTCGTCGGTGCCGGGTCGGTCGTCCGCGGGTGCCGCCGGCGCGTCGCCGCGCAGCACGTCGTCGTGGTCGGAGCTGCTCACCCCTCCAACCTACTGGCCGGTACCGCTGCGTCGCGCCGGACGGCGACGTCCGGCGCGACGCGTCGCGTCACACGCGCCGCACGACCTCCGCGAGGAGCGCGCTGATGCGCGGCCCGGCCGCGCGGCCGGCCTCGAGCACCTCGGCGTGGTCGAGCGGCTCGGGGCTGATGCCCGCGCCGAGGTTCGTGACGAGCGAGATGCCGAGCACCTCCAGGCCCGCGTGACGCGCGGCGATCGCCTCGAGCGTCGTCGACATGCCGACGAGGTCGCCGCCGATGCGGCCCGCCATCGCGACCTCCGCGGGCGTCTCGTAGTGCGGCCCGGGGAACTGCACGTACACGCCCTCGTCGAGGCTCGCGTCGACCTCGCGCGCGACCGCGCGCAGACGCGGCGAGTACAGGTCGGTGAGGTCGACGAACGTCGCGCCCTCGAGCGGCGACGTCGCCGTGAGGTTGATGTGGTCGCGGATCAGGACGGGCGTGCCCGGCCCCCACGCGAGGTTGAGCCCGCCGCAGCCGTTGGTGAGGACGATCGTCGAGGCACCCGTCGCGGCCGCCGTGCGCACGCCGTGCACGACGCGCCGCACGCCGCGGCCCTCGTACAGGTGCGTGCGCGAGCCCAGCACGAGCGCGAACCGGTCGGGGCGACCGTCGGCCCCCGCGATGCGGATCGAGCGCAGCGTGCCCACGTGCCCCTGCACGGCCGGGCGCGAGAAGCCCGGGACCTCGTGGCTCGGCAGCTCGGCGACCGTCTCGCCCAGCAGGTCGGCCGCGCCGCCCCAGCCGGAGCCGAGCACGAGCGCGACGTCGTGGCGCTCGACGCCCGTGCGGGCGGCGATCACCTCCGCCGCGCGGCGGGCGACCTCGAACGGGTCGGTCGTGGGGTCGTCGAGGTCGGGGACAGCGCCGCCGGTGAGGTCGTGCGCGGGGGAGACGTCGGTCATGGGCCCAGGCTAGTCGCGGGGCCCGGCGGCGGTCCGTCGGGCAGGATGGGACGGTGACCAGCCACGCGCCCGCCGCCGCCCCCGACGAGCCGACCGCTCCCGCCACGACCGCCGCGTCGACCGTGCGTCCCGCCCCCGACGCGCCGTCCGCGGGCCGGGTCGTGGTCGTCGGCGGCGGGCCCGGCGGGTACGAGGCCGCACTGGTCGCGCGGCGCCTCGGGGCGCACGTCACGGTCGTCGAGCGCGCCGGCCTCGGCGGGTCCGCCGTGCTGACCGACGTCGTCCCGTCGAAGACCCTCATCGCGACGGCCGAGTGGATGACCATCGCCGACCGCGCACCCGAGCTGGGCATCCGCACCGACGCGGTCGGGACCGACTCGCCCGCCGACCTGCTGCGGCACCGCATCGACCTCGGCGCCGTCAACGCGCGCGTGCGGACGCTCGCGGCCGCGCAGTCCGACGACATCCGCGCGCGCCTCGCGCGCGAGGGCGTCGACATCGTCGCGGGCACCGGCCGGCTGCTCGACCCCGAGCACGTCGCGGTGACCGAGGGCGACGGCCGCGAGCGCGTGCTCGACGCCGACGTCGTGCTCGTCGCGACGGGCGCGACGCCGCGCGTGCTGCCCGACGCGCGGCCCGACGGCGAGCGCATCCTCACCTGGACGCAGCTCTACGACCTCACCGAGCTGCCCGAGCGGCTCGTCGTCGTGGGGTCCGGCGTCACGGGCGCCGAGTTCGCGGGCGCGTACACGTCGCTCGGTGCGGACGTCGTGCTCGTGTCGAGCCGCGACCGCGTGCTGCCCGGCGAGGACGCCGACGCGGCCGAGCTGATCGAGCGGGTGTTCCGGCAGCGCGGCATGACGGTGATGTCGCGCTCGCGGGCGTCGTCCGCGCGGCGCACGGCCGACGGCGTGGTCGTGACGCTCGAGGACGGGCGCACGGTCGAGGGCTCGCACGTGCTGTTCGCGGTCGGCTCGGTGCCGACCACGCGCGGGATCGGCCTCGAGGAGGCAGGCGTGCGGCTCACGCCGTCGGGGCACGTCGAGGTCGACAAGGTCTCGCGCACCAACGTGCGGGGCGTGTACGCCGCGGGGGACTGCACGGGCGTGCTGCCGCTCGCGTCGGTCGCCGCGACGCAGGGCCGCATCGCGATGTCGCACGCGCTCGGCGACGCCGTGCGGCCGCTGCAGCTGCGCGGCATCTCCGCCAACATCTTCACGGCGCCCGAGATCGCGACCGTCGGGGTCCCCGAGTCGGTGCTCCAGGAGCGCGGCACGCACTACCGCACGAGCATGCTGCCGCTGTCGCGCAACCCGCGCGCCAAGATGCTCGGCGTCCGCGACGGGTTCATCAAGCTGTTCGCGCACGCGGGCACGGGCACCGTGCTGGGCGGCGTCGTGGTCGGGCCGCGTGCGAGCGAGTCCGTGTTCCCGCTGACGCTCGCCGTCACGCACCGGCTCACGGCCGACCAGGTGGCCGACGCGTCGACCGTGTACCCGTCGATGTCGGGGACGATCGGCGAGGTCGCGCGCATGCTGCACCAGCGCACCGAGGACTGAGCGGCGGGCTTCCGCGCGCCGGCCGGGCGTCCCGCGGCGGCACCGGGTCAGCCCAGCAGCGTGTCGCCCCAGAACGCGCCGTCCGCCATCATGACGGCCCCGCCGTCGGCGCCGGTCGGCAGCGACGCGACGCCCGGCGGCACCGCGTACAGCCCGGACCCGGTGTGCTGCAGGTACTCCTGCAGCCGGTCCTCGCGCGACATGCGCGCCTGCATCGGCACGTACTGCGTGCGCGGGTCGCGCACGAACGCGAGGAAGAACAGTCCCGCGTCGAGGCGGCCGAGCGCGTCGTTGCCGTCGGTGAAGTTGTAGCCGCGGCGCAGCATGCGCGCGCCGCCGTTGCGGGTCGGGTGCGCGAGCGCGACGTGCGAGTCCACGGGGATGAGCGGCCGACCGCCGCGGCCCTCGCGTGCGAAGTCGGGCTCGGAGTGCTCCGCGCCGCCCGACAGCGGCGCACCCTCGGCCTTGGTGCGGCCGACGACGGCCTCCTGCTCGCGCAGCGAGGACCGGTCCCAGGTCTCGATGGTCATGCGGATGCGCCGCGCGACGAGGTAGCTGCCGCCCGCGAGCCAGTCCGCCGCCGCGTCGTCGCCCGGCTGGACCCACACGTGCTCGTCGAGCGCGGCGGTCTCCTCGGCCATGACGTTCGCGGTGCCGTCCTTGAAGCCGAACAGGTTGCGCGGCGTGCGCTGCGCGGTGCTGGTCGACGACGTGCGGCCGTACCCGAGCTGCGCCCACCGCAGCGTCGCGGTGCCGAACGCCGCGCGCGACAGGTTGCGGATCGCGTGCACCGCGACCTGCGGGTCGTCGGCGCAGGCCTGCACCACGAGGTCGCCGTCGCACCGCGCGGGGTCGAGCGCGTCGCCCGCGAACTGCGGCAGCGCGACGAGCGCGGCGGGCAGCCGGTCGGCGAGGCCGAACCGGTCGACGCCCGGCGTGCCGTCGGGGCCCGGTGTCCCGACGAACAGCGACCGGCCGAACCCGACCGTGACCGTCAGGCCCGCGGGCGGCAGGTCGAGCGCCTCGCCCGTGTCGTCCGGCGGTGCGTCGTACGGGCCCGACGTAGGGCCGAGCGGGCCGGCGGGCAGACCCTGCGTGAGCCGCGCCGCCATGACGGTCCAGCGCCGCAGCAGGTCGACGAGCTCGCCGCGGTCGGTCGTCGTGAGGTCGAACGCCGCGGCGTACAGGCGGTCCTGCGCGGGCGTCACGACGCCGGCCTGGTGACGGCCGGTGAACGCGTACGTGCGTGCCGCGGCGGTCGGCGCGGCGGCGGGCGCGGGTGCCGGTGCGGTCGCGCGGCCCGCGCCGAGCCCCGCGAGGCCCGCACCGACCGCGACCGCACCGCCCCAGCCCAGCAGCGCGCGGCGGCTCACGCCGCGCGGGGACGGCCCCGGGGCCGGTGCCGTCCCCGCCGGCGCGTCCGGGTCGGGTGCGGGTGCGGTCGCGTCGGTCACGGGGTCACGCGCTCGTCACGGTGGTGGTCAGACGCGACAGCGGCTCCGACAGCGCGTCGACCGCGGCCGCGAGCTCGCGGACCTGCGGCTCGGTGAGCGTGTCGTAGCCGACGAAGCCGGCCTCGACCGAACCGTGCTGCGCGAGGAGCTGCTCGAGGGCGGCGAACCGCTCGTCGAGCTGCGTCGCGAGGTCGGGGTCCTGCTCGCGCACGACGTCCTGCACGACCTCGTAGGCGACGCGCGCGCCGTCGACGTTGGCCGCGAAGTCCCACAGGTCGGTGTGGGACCAGATCTCCTCCTCGCCCGTGACCTTGCCGGTCGCGACCTCGTCGAGCAGCTCCTTCGCGCCGTTGGTGATCTGGAACGCCTCGAACGTGAACGACGGGTCGGTCACGGCGTCGACGAGCTTCTGCGTGTTCGCGACGAGGTCCTGGGCGGCGGCCGCGCGCTCCTCGGGCGTCAGGGGCACGTACGCGGCGCCGCCGTTCGCCTCGGGCGTCGGCTGCCACAGGTCCTTCTCGATCAGGTGCCAGCCGCTCCACGTGTCGCCGTCCACGAGGTCGGCCTCGCGCAGGTCGAGCAGCGGGTCGAGGTCGCCGAACGACTCGGCGACGGGCTCGACGCGCTCCCAGTGCACGCGCGTCGGCGCGTAGAGCTCGCGCGCGCGGGCGTCGTCGCCGGCCGCGTACGCGTCGGCGAGCTCCTGCGTGCCGGCGACGAGCGTGCCGACCTGGTCCTTGACGTACGCGACGTAGGACGCCTCGGCGGCCGCGAGCTGCTCGGCGACGTCACCGGTGGGCCCGGCGTCGGCGCCCGAGTCGGTCACGGTGAACGCCGCGCGGATGCCCTCGCCGACCATGCCGGGCTTGCAGGCGGTGAAGTAGTCGCCCGGGCGGGCCTGGATCACGAGGTCGCGCGAGATGCCGGGGCCGATGTTCTCGACCTCGGAGACCACCCGCAGCCCGTCCTCGCCCAGGAGGTAGAACTCGGTGACGTCGTCACCCGTGTTGGTGACCCGGAACGTGAGCGTGCCGGACGGCGCCGACGTGGTGGAGACGTCGCACGCGTCGGCGCTGGACGACACCGTGATCGGGCCGCCGTCCCCGGACGTGCCGGTCGCCGCGCCGGTGGGCGTGTTGGCGACGCACGCGGCCAGCAGCGGCAGCGCGAGGGCGGCCGTGAGGCCGCCGCGCAGGTGGGACGCGCGGACGGTGGTCCGCGGGGCAGGGCGCAGGGGTGCGGGGCGCGGGGTCGGGGACACGGGACTCCTCGGGAGCGGGCGCGGGTGCGCGGGCGTCGGTGCGGGTGGGGCACGCGGTGTCGCGCGCCGGGTGGGACGGCGGTGGGGCGCGGCTCAGGCGGGAGGAGCGCCGGCCGCGACGGGCGTCGGGGTCGCACGGCGCGGCGCGCCGCCGCGCACGGTGCGCAGGAAGACGGCGCCGGTCGGCACGACGTAGCAGGTCCACGCGATCGCCTGCAGCCACGTCGTGGCGGGCGAGAAGTTGAGGACGCCCTTGAGCAGCGCGCCGTACCAGCTGGACGGCGGCACGGCGGCGGAGACGTCGAACGCGAGGTCGTGCAGCCCGGGCAGGAGGCCGGCCTCCTGCAGGTCGTGCACGCCGTAGGCGAGCACGCCGCCCGCGACGACGACGAGGAAGGCGCCGGTCCACGCGAAGAAGCGCCGCAGGTCGAGGCGGACGGCGCCGCGGTAGAGGGCCCAGCCGAGCGCGATCGCGACGACGAGGCCGAGCAGGGCCCCGAGCAGCGGTGCGGCGCTCGTGCTGCCGGCGGCGCGTGCCCCGGCCCACAGGAAGAGCGCGGTCTCGAGGCCCTCGCGACCGACCGCGAGCAGCGCGACGACGGCGACCGCGCGGCGCCCGGACGCGACCGCGCCGTCGAGCTTGTGCTCGAGGTCGCCGCGCAGCGTGCGCGCGGTGCGCGCCATCCAGAAGATCATCCACGTGAGCAGGCCCACGGCGACGATGGACAGCGAGCCGCCGATGGCCTCCTGCGCCTCGAACGTCAGCCCCTGCGGACCGAACGTGAGGAGCGCGCCGAACGCCAGGGACGCGAGCGCGGCGACGCCGACGCCCGCCCAGACGGCGGGCAGCTGGTCGCGGCGTCCGGTGCGCACGAGGTACGCGACGAGGATGCTGACGACGAGGGCGGCCTCGAGGCCCTCGCGCAGGCCGATGAGGAAGTTCGCGAGCACGGGCGTCCCTGGTGGTGCGGGGGACGGCGGGCGGGGGACCCCGGACGCCGGGTGAGGTAAGGCTCACCTCATCGGTCGGGAGCGTACTCCTGCTCCGCGCGTGCGCACACCCCCCGGCGACGTGGCGCGGCTCACGCCGCCAGGCGCTCCAGCAGCGTGGGCCACGCGTCGGCGAACGCGGGCAGCAGCGGGCGGTCGGGCACCTCCGCGAGGGGCACCCACGCGACCGCGAGGCTCTCGGCGTCCGTCACCGCGGGCTCGAACGGCGTCAGCGCCTCCGCGAGCACGGTCGTGTACGACCAGTCGGGGTGCGTCAGCACGTGCTCGCCGCGCACCGCGACCGTCGCGGGGTCGACCCCGGCCTCCTCGTGCGCCTCGCGCAGCGCCGCGTCGACGGCCGTCTCCTGCGGCTCGCGCGCACCGCCGGGCAGCCCCCAGGTGCCGCCCTGGTCGCTCCACGGCGCACGGTGCTGCAGCACGACGTCGGTCGCCGCACCGGTCGCGTCGCGCCGCACGAGCAGCAGCCCGGCCGCGCCGTGCAGGCCCCAGTGGCGCCGCCCGCACGCGCACTCGACCCAGCCGTCGCCCGGACGGCGGTGGGTCGGGCGCGGCGCGCTCACGCGGACGTCAGCCGACGATCTCGCAGATCGCGGTGCCCGCGCTCACGCTCGAGCCGACGCCCGCCGTGAGCGACTGCACCGTGCCCGCGCGGTGCGCGACGAGCGGCTGCTCCATCTTCATGGCCTCGAGCACCACGACGAGGTCGCCCTCGGCGACCTGCGCGCCCTCGGCGACCGCGACCTTGACGATCGTGCCCTGCATGGGCGACGCGAGCGTCGTGCCGTTGCCGGCCGCGCGCGTGCTGCGTGCGCGCGGCGAGCGGCGCGGACCGGCGCCGGGACGCGCGCGCCCGGGCCCGGTGCCCGGCACGCGGCCCAGGCCGAGCGCGGCGGGCAGCACGACCTCGAGCCGCTTGCCGCCGACCTCGACCACGACGCGCTCGAGCGCCGCGTCGGGCTCGTCCTCGGTCTCCTGCGCCGGGGCGGGCGTGCGGCCGAGCGCCGCGACGGTCTCGGCGAACTCGGTCTCGATCCAGCGCGTGTGCACCGAGAACGGCTGCGCGTCGTCGGCGGGCACGAACGCCTCCGACTCCAGCACGGCGCGGTGGAACGGCACGACCGTCGGGATGCCGACGACCTCGAGCTCGGCCAGCGCGCGGCGCGCCCGCTCGACCGCCTGGCGGCGCGTCGCGCCCGTGACGATGACCTTGGCGATCATCGAGTCGAACAGTCCCGACACGGTGTCGCCCTCGGCGACGCCCGAGTCGACGCGCACGCCCGGCCCGGACGGGTAGCGCAGCCGCGTGATGCGGCCCGGTGCGGGCAGGAAGCCGGCGGCCGGGTCCTCGCCGTTGAGGCGGAACTCGATCGAGTGCCCGCGCGTCTCGACCTCGGTGTAGCCCAGCGGCTCGCCCGCGGCGATGCGCAGCTGCTCGCGCACGAGGTCGATGCCGCTGATCTCCTCGGTCACGGGGTGCTCGACCTGCAGACGCGTGTTGACCTCGAGGAACGACACCGTCCCGTCGACGCCCACGAGGAACTCGCACGTGCCCGCGCCGACGTACCCGGCCTCGCGCAGGATCGCCTGCGACGCCGTGACGAGCGTCGCGCGCTGCTCGTCGGTGAGGAACGGCGCGGGCGCCTCCTCGACGAGCTTCTGGTGGCGGCGCTGCAGCGAGCAGTCGCGCGTCGAGACGACGACGACCGTGCCGTGCTGGTCCGCGAGGCACTGCGTCTCGACGTGCCGCGGCCGGTCGAGGTACCGCTCGACGAAGCACTCGCCGCGCCCGAACGACGCCACGGCCTCGCGGACCGCCGACTCGTACAGCTCGTCGATCTCGTCGGCCGTGCGCGCGACCTTGAGGCCGCGCCCGCCGCCGCCGAACGCCGCCTTGATGGCGATCGGCAGGCCGTGCTCGGCGACGAACGCGTGGATCTGCGAGGCGTCCGCGACCGGGTCGGGCGTGCCCGCGACGAGCGGCGCACCGGCGCGCTGCGCGATGTGCCGCGCGCTGACCTTGTCGCCGAGGCCCTCGATCGCGGCCGGCGGCGGGCCGACCCACACGAGGCCGGCGTCCATGACGGCCTGCGCGAAGTGCGCGTTCTCGGACAGGAAGCCGTAGCCGGGGTGCACGGCGTCGGCGCCCGAGCGGCGCGCGACGTCGAGCAGCTTGGCGACGTCGAGGTACGTCTCGGCGGCGCGGGCGCCGTCGAGCGCGTACGCCTCGTCGGCGACGCGCACGTGCAGGGCCTCGCGGTCGGTGTCCGAGTACACGGCGACCGACGCGATCCCGGCGTCACGGCAGGCACGGGCGATGCGGACGGCGATCTCGCCGCGGTTGGCGACGAGGACCTTGGTGATGGCGGGCACGGCTCACGGTAGCGCGCGATCCGTCCCGGTCCGCGGTGCCGTCCGGGCGTCGTCGCAAGATTGCCGCATCCCCCCAGCCGCGCGCGGTTCGTTTTGGAGGAACCCACCACTGCGCGTCGCCCAGGGCTCCTGCTGCCCGGCGCGGTTGTGGCGACTGCACAACCCGCGCCTCGTCGGGGAGGGGGCCGCGGGGCGGGGAGGGGAGCGGCGGGTGTCGTGCGACGTCGTGGCGGCTCAGCGGCGCCAGAGGGCGGGGACCGTGAGGTCCACGTCGGCCAGCAGGTGGCGCAGCAGCGGCAGGCTCACGCCGACGACGGCGTGGTGGTCGCCCTCGATCCGCTCGACGAACGGCCCGCCCAGCCCGTCGATCGTGAACGCACCCGCGACGGCGAGCGGCTCGCGCGTCGCGACGTAGGCCGTGACCTCGTCGTCGGACAGGTCCGCGAAGTGCACGACCGTCGACGCGGTCGCCCCGAGCGTCGCGCGCGTGCCGCCGTTCTCCGGGTCGCGCTCGTCGACGAGCCAGTGGCCCGTGTGCAGCACGCCCGAGCGGCCGCGCATCGCGTGCCACCGTGCGACCGCGTCGTCGGCGTCGCGCGGCTTGCCGAGGACCTCGCCGTCGAGCTCGAGCATCGAGTCGCAGCCCAGCACCACGACGTCCTCGTCGTCGTCCCAGCCCGCGACGTCGAGCTCGTCGAGCCGGCGGGCGACGTCCTCCGCCTTGGCCTGCGCGAGCACGAGGACGGCGTCGGCCGGGTCGAGCGCGCCGAAGCGCTCGCGGGCCGCGGCGAGCACCGCGTCCTCGTCGACGCCGGAGACCGCGACGAGCGGGTCGAGGCCGGCGGACGCGAGGGTCGAGCGGCGGGCGGGGGAGGCGGAGGCGAGCAGCAGCCGGGTCACGTGCCGACCCTAGCCGCCGGTGGAGCCCGTCCGGGCCGTCGGACGGGGTGCGTGCGGACGGTCCGGACGTCGTCGCGGGGGCGCAGGTGGTCGCCGCGCGTCGGGACGTCCGACCCCTGCCGGACGCACAGGCGGGCAGGGCAGAATGACGCACCGGACCGCAGGGGCGAGGAGACCACGGTGAACGACACGACGCAGGTGCACGAGCACGACGACGAGCTCGACGAGATCGACGACCACCTGGTCGAGGACGACCCCGACCTGCTGCGGCCGGCCGCCCTGCCGTGGCGGCGACGCACCGCGATCGAGATGGTCGTGTCGGGGCTCATCGGCCTGTACACGTCGTTCGTGCTGTCGATCGAGGCGCTGACCCTCGCCGCGGACAAGGACGCGAAGCTCAGCTGCGACCTCAACTCGTTCATCAGCTGCGGCACGGTCGCGAAGTCGTGGCAGGCCGAGCTGTTCGGCTTCCCCAACGCGTTCCTCGGGATCGCCGCCGAGGCGGTGGTCATCACCCTGGCGGTCGCGCTGATCGGGGGCGTGGTGTTCCCGCGCTGGTTCATGCTCAGCGCGCAGGCGATCTACACCGCCGGCCTGGTGTTCGCGTGGTGGCTGTTCCAGCAGTCGTTCTTCGAGATCGGCGCGCTGTGCCCGTGGTGCCTGCTGATCACCGTGACGACGACGCTCGTCTGGGCGGGGTTGACCCGCATCAACATCCGGGACGGGCACATGTCGTTGCCGGGTCGCGCGGGTCCGTGGGGTCGGCGCTTCGTCGCGTCGGGCAACGACTGGTTCATCACCGCGGCCGTGCTCGTGCTGTTCGGCGCCGTGATCTTCGCGAAGTACGGCTGGACGCTGCTCTGACCCGTCCCGACGGCCCGGTCGCGTCCTGGACGTGACCGGGCCGTCGCGCGTCCCCGGCCGGTGACGGCACGCGTGACGGGCGGCGTGGCACGGGTTGACGGGCCGATCGACCCTCCGTAGTCTCCCGTTTCAGCAAGATTTCAGGCTCATCGCAATTCGTTGCAGCCTGTGCGCCCCGGGTTCGCCCGGGTCACCTCCTCCACGCGGCGCGCGCCGCACCGGTCGGCGCACCGACGCGCCGACCTCCCGCCCGACACCGTCGTCGAGCCCGACCGAGGAGAGTCCCGTGCCCCGACCCTCACCGCGCCCCGCCAGCGGCGCACCCGTCCCGCCCGTGGCCCCGGCGCCCGCCCTCGGTGGTGCGGCCGCCCGGCGCGCCGCCACCGACACCGCCACGGTGCGTCGTCTCACCGCCGCGGCCCTCGCGCTCGTGCTCACGGCCGCGGCCCTCGTGGTCGCCGCCGCGCGCCCCGCCGCGGCCGGCCCGCCCGACGACCGCCCCGGCGTCACCCTCTTCCAGTGGACGTGGACGTCGATCGCGCGCGAGTGCACCGACGTCCTCGGCCCCGCCGGCTACGGCTGGGTCCAGACGTCCCCGCCGCAGGAGCACGCCGTGGTCGGCGGGCAGTGGTGGACGTCCTACCAGCCCGTGAGCTACCGCATCGAGTCCAAGCTCGGCACGCGCGCCGAGTACGCCGCCATGGTGTCGGCGTGCCGCGGCGCGGGCGTCGAGGTGATCGCCGACGCCGTCGTCAACCACATGAGCGGCCAGACCGGCGGCACCGGCTGGGCCGGCACGCAGTTCTCCACCGAGCGGTACCCCGGCCCGGCCGGCGGCTACGGCCCGCAGGACTTCAACGACTGCCGCGCCAACATCGCGAGCTACCAGGACCGCTACCAGGTGCAGCACTGCCGCCTCGTGGGCCTGCAGGACCTGCGCACCGGCTCGGAGTACGTCCGCCAGGAGATCGCGGACTACCTGCTGGACCTCGTGTCCCTGGGCGTGCGCGGCTTCCGCGTCGACGCCGCCAAGCACGTCCCCGCGGCCGACCTCGAGGCGATCCTCGGCAAGGTGCGCGAGACGCCCCAGGGGCGCGACGTCTACGTCGTGCACGAGGTCATCGGCGCCGGCGGCGAGCCGATCCAGCCGGCCGAGTACCTCGGCTCGGGCGACTCGCACGAGTTCTCCTACGCGCGCCACCTCAAGGGTCAGGTGCAGTCCGGCCGGCTCGCGTCGCTGCGCGACCTGCGCACGCAGCCCTGGCTGCTGCCGTCGGACCGCGCGGGCGTGTTCGTCGACAACCACGACACCGAGCGCAACGGCGAGACCCTCAGCTACAAGGACGGCACCGACTACCGGCTCGCGAACGTCTTCATGCTCGCGTACCCGTACGGGTGGCCCACCGTCCACTCCGGGTACGCGTTCAGCGACCACGACGCCGGCGCGCCGCAGTCCGGCAGCGGCGAGGTGCTCGACGCCGCGTGCGGGCAGGGCACCTTCACGTGCGCGCACCGCTGGAACGAGACCGCGCACATGGTCGGGTTCCGCAACGCGGTGGCGGGCACGGACCTCACGCAGTGGTGGGACGACGGCGGCAGCCGCATCGCGTTCGGTCGCGGCGACCGCGGGTACGTCGCGCTGAACGCCGGGTCGTCCGCGCTGACGCGCACGTTCGCGACGTCGCTGCCCGCGGGGGCCTACTGCGACGTGATCAGCGGGCAGGCGGCCGGCGGCGCGTGCACCGGGACGACCGTCACGGTCGACGCCGCGGGCCGCGCGACGTTCACCGTCCCCGCCGAGGGATCCGTCGCGCTGCACGTCGGCCAGCGACCGTCCGGGACGACGGCGCCCACGCCCACCCCGACGCCCGCACCCAGCCCGACGGGCGCCGCGCAGGTCGCGTTCGGCGTCACCGCGACGACCGTGTGGGGGCAGGACCTGTACGTCGTCGGCGACCACGCGGCCCTCGGCGGCTGGGACCCGGCGCGCGCCGTGCCCCTGTCGTCCGCGACCTACCCGGTGTGGCGCGCGACCGTGACGCTCCCGCCGGGCACGGCCGTGCAGTACAAGTACGTCCGCAAGCAGGGCGCGACCGTCACGTGGGAGTCGGGGGCGAACCGCACGCTCACGGTGCCCGCGAGCGGCACCCTCACGACGACGGACACGTGGCGCCCCTGACCGGGGACCGGACGACGTCCGCCCGCCCGGCCCTCCGTGCGGAGGTCCGGGCGGGCGGCTGAGACGGGGGCGGCGCCGGGCGCGTGGAGGTGACCGGCGCCGCCCCTCCCGTCGTGCGAGGGGCGGCGGCCGGCGTCAGCCCGCGAGCGCGCCCGGCAGCACGGCCAGCGGCACGGACCCGAGCCGCAGCGCCCGCGCGTGGAAGTCGCGCAGGTCGAACACCTGGCCGCGCGCCTGCGCGGTCGCGCGCGCGGTGTCCCGCGCCTGCTCCCACAGGCGCTGCCCGACCTTGTACGACGGCGCCTGCCCCGGCCAGCCGAGGTAGCGCGTGTACTCGAAGCGCACGAACGACTCGGGCATGTTGACGTTGGCGCGCAGGAAGTCCCACCCGGTGTCGGGCGTCCACGCCGCACCCATCTCGGCGGGGGCCGGCAGGCCCAGGTGCATGCCGAGGTCGAACACGACGCGCGCGGCCCGCAGCCGCTGGCCGTCGAGCATGCCCAGGCGGTCGCCCGGGTCGTCGAGGAACCCGAGGTCGGCCATGAGCCGCTCGGCGTACAGCGCCCAGCCCTCGCCGTGGCCGGACGTCCACGACACGAGGCGCCGCCACGAGTTCAGCGTCGCGCGCTCGTGCACGGCCTGCGCGATCTGCAGGTGGTGCCCCGGGACGCCCTCGTGGTAGACGGTCGTGCGCTCGCGCCACGTCGCGAACGACGTGACCTCCGGCGGCACCGACCACCACATGCGCCCGGGGCGGCTGAAGTCGTCGCTGGGGCCCGTGTAGTAGATCGCGCCCGTGCGGGACGGTGCGATGCGGCACTCGAGCGTGCGCACCGGCACCGGGATGTCGAAGTGCGTGCCGTCGAGCGCCTCGATCGCCGCGTCGGACGTCGCCTGCATCCACGCGCGCAGCGCGTCGGTGTCGCCCAGCCGGCGCGCCGGGTCCGCGTCGAGCAGCGCGACGGCCTGCTCGACGGTCGCGCCCGGTCCGGCGATCTGCTCGGCGACCTGCTGCTGCTCGGCCTGCACGCGGGCGAGCTCCTCGAGGCCCCACGCGTACGTCTCGTCGAGGTCGACCTCGGCGCCCAGCGCCTGCCGCGACCACAGCGCGTAGCGCTCGCGGCCGACCGCGTCCTGCTCGGGGGCGAGCGGTGCGATCTCCTCGGTCAGCACCTGCGCGAGGCGCGCGTACGCGTCGCGCGCGCCCGCGGCCGCGCGCTCCAGGTCGGCACGCAGCGCGTGGTCGTCGCCCAGCACGCGGCGCGCGTCGTCGCCGCGCACGAGCCGCGTGAACGCGGACTCCTCGGGGTCCGCGACCTCGCGGGCCTGCGCGACGACGGCCTCGACCTGGCGGCGGGCGGCGACGTCGCCGCGCGCGGCGGCCGCGCGCAGCGACGCGACGTACGAGTCCAGCGCCGCGGGCACGGCCGCGAGCCGCGCGGCGACGTCGTCCCACGCCTGCTCGGTGTCGGTCGCCATGAGGTCGAAGACCTCGACGACCTCCTGCGACGGCGACGCGATGTTGTTGAGCTCGCGCTGGCGCTCGCCCGCGTCGAGCAGGTCGAGCTCGGTGCGCAGCGCGTAGCCCATGGCCGCGACCGTGACCTCGTCGACCGCGTCGGCCGGGGCGAGGCCCTCGAGCGCGAGCAGCGTCGAGCGGGACTGGTCGGCCCGCTCGGCCCACGCGTCGGGCGAGTAGTCGGTGAGCTCGCGCTCGTGGCCGGGCACGCCGAGGTGGGTCGCGTGGATCGGGTGCAGGCGGGCGAGCGTCGCGACGAACGCGTCGGCGACCGCGTCGACCGGGCTGGCGGGGCGGGGATCGGTGGCGGGGGTGGTCACGCGCAGCACCCTACGACGACGCCGCGCGCGGCCGCCGCCGCCCGAGGCCGCGCGGCGCGCACCGCGGGATGGCTGCCCGACCCTCGTCCGGCCCGCCGACCGCGTCCTCCGTCGCGGGTCGGACGCGCGACGCGCGACCGATGACGGCCCCGCACCGCACCGGCGCGGCCCGCACGGCCGTCGCCCGCGTGCGCGACCGTCAGGGGTGCAGGCTCCACCGCCACGCGTCGGGCCCGCGCACCGGACCCGTGGCGCCGCGCAGCCGCCCCGGCGCGGTCCAGCGGGCGCGCGCCGCGCGCGCCACGGCCTCGGTGTCGTCGCCGACCGGCTCGTGCCCGCTCGCCGCGGCGACCAGCCCCGCGACGAGCGCCGCGAGCTCGACGTCGTCCGGCGTGCCGCGCACGACCTGCACGTGCGGGTCGACGCGCGGCGCCACGCCCCCCGACGAGCCGTCCGCCGGCGCGCTCACGCGTCGCCCTCGTCGTCGTCCTCGTCGTCGTCCTCGTCGAGCAGGACCGGGCCGCCGCGCCCCGCGCCCCACTCGCCGACCACGTAGCCGCGGTCGCCCAGGGTCCGCGCGATCTGCGCACCGCCGTCGTCGACGATGTCGATCACCGCGTCGAGCGTGAGGTCGGTGACCGTCGGGGGCAGCTCGACCACGAAGCCGAGGTGGAACGTGTCGTGGTCCCCGGGCGCCACCGGCACGTCGGCGTCCCCCTCGGTCTCGTCCCACGTCATGCCCGTGAGGTCCGCGTGCAGACCCAGCCGGTCGTGCAGCAGGTCGTACAGGCGCGCGTTGAGCGTGCCGACGCGGGACTCCAGCGCGAGCACGCGCGGGTCCTCGTCCGCCTCGCGCGCACCGAACTCGGCGCGCACGCCCACGGCCGTCTCGACGTACGCGTGCAGCGCCGCCGACAGCTCGTCGACCGTCGCGTGCAGGTCGCGCGCGTCGACCCCCGTGAGCGGCTCGCCGCCGTGCGACGCGGGGTCGTGCTCGTCGTCGTGGCCGTGGCCGTCGTGCTCGTCGGTCATGCGGGGCTCCGGTCGTCGCTCCGGTCGTGGGTCACAGCGGGATGTTCCCGTGCTTCTTGGGGGGCAGGCTCGCGCGCTTGGTGCGCAGCAGGCGCAGCGCGCGCACCACCTGCGACCGCGTCTGCGACGGTGCGATCACGTCGTCGACGTACCCGCGGTCCGCGGCGTCCCACGGGTTGACGATCGCGTCCTCGTACTCGTCGGTGAGGCGACGGCGCTCGGCCTCGACGTCGCCGCCCGCGTCCGCGACCTTCTTCAGCGCGCCGCGCTGCAGGATGTTCACGGCGCCACCCGCACCCATGACCGCGATCTGCGCGGTCGGCCACGCGAGGTTCACGTCGGCGCCGAGCTGCTTGGAGCCCATGACGATGTACGCGCCGCCGTAGGCCTTGCGCGTGATGACCGTGACGAGCGGGACCGTCGCCTCGGCGTACGCGTAGATGAGCTTCGCGCCGCGGCGGATGATGCCGTTCCACTCCTGGTCGGTGCCCGGCAGGAAGCCCGGCACGTCCACGAACGTCAGCACCGGCATGCCGAACGCGTCGCACGTGCGCACGAACCGCGCGGCCTTCTCGGCGGCGTTGATGTCGAGCGTGCCGGCCATCTGCATCGGCTGGTTCGCGACGACCCCGACGGGGTGCCCCTCGACGTGGCCGAACCCGACCACGACGTTCTGCGCGTACAGCGCCTGCACCTCGAGGAAGCTGCCGTCGTCCAGGACGGTCTCGAGCACCGTGTGCATGTCGTACGGCTGGTTGTCGGAGTCCGGCACGAGCGTGTCGAGCACGAGGTCGTCGTCGGTGACCTCGAGGTCGGCGTCGTGCGCGAACGCGGGCGGCTCGGCGAGGTTGTTGGTCGGCAGGTACGCGAGGAGCGTGCGGACCCAGTCGATCGCGTCGTCCTCGTCGGAGGCCATGTAGTGCGCGACGCCCGAGCGCGTCGAGTGCGTCGTCGCGCCGCCCAGCTCCTCGAAGCCGACGTCCTCGCCGGTCACCGAGCGGATCACGTCGGGGCCCGTGATGAACATGTTCGACGTGCCGTCGGCCATGACGATGAAGTCGGTGAGCGCGGGGGAGTACACCGCGCCACCCGCCGACGGCCCGAGGATGAGGCTGATCTGCGGGATCACGCCCGAGGCGGCGACGTTGCGGCGGAAGATCTCCGCGAACTGCGTGAGCCCCGCGACGCCCTCCTGGATGCGCGCGCCGCCGCCGTCGCTGATGCCGACCAGCGGCACGCCCGTGCGCAGCGCGAGGTCCATGACCTTCGTGATCTTCTGGCCGTGGACCTCGCCCAGCGAGCCGCCGAAGACCGTGAAGTCCTGCGAGTACACGCACACCGGCCGGCCGTCGACCGTGCCGTGCCCGACGACCACGCCGTCGCCCTCGACGCGCCGCTTCTCGAGCCCGAAGTTCGTGGACCGGTGCCGCACGAACGCGTCGATCTCGGTGAACGAGCCCGGGTCGAGCAGCGCCTCGACGCGCTCGCGGGCGGTCTTCTTGCCGCGCGCGTGCTGCTTGGCGGCCGCGTTCTCCTCGGCCGCGTCGACGGCCGCCGCGCGGCGCGCGCGCAGGTCGTCGAGGAGGGCCGCGGTGGTGCGGGGCGGGCGGGCCGGCTGCGGCGTCGCGGGCGTCGGCGCGGTGGGGTCGGTCTGCGTCACCCGACCGAGGCTAGTTGTCGCAGGGCCACCACGGGCGTGCACCGGCTCGACCGTGTTGTCGCGACCGCGCTGTGGAGACCCCACAACTCGTCCTGCCCGGGCGGCGGGCCGTGCGCCATCATGGGCGGATGACGAGCGCGCGACCGCCCCTCGACGTCGGCACGCTGCGCGAGCTGCTGCTCGCTCCGGCCGGGCCGCTCGCACGGCTCGACGTCGTGCCGGCCTCGGCGTCGACCAACGACGACGTCGTCGCGGGGCTGCGCGCCGAGCCCGACGCGTGGCCGCACGCGAGCCTGCTGGTCGCCGAGCACCAGACCGCGGGCCACGGGCGCGCCGGGCGCACCTGGAGCACGCCCGCCAGGGCCGCGCTGACCTGCACGTTCGTCGCCCGTCCGCGGTCGGCGCCCGCGACGTACGGCTGGTTGCCGCTGCTGGCGGGCCTCGGCACCGTGCGCGCCCTGCGCGCGACCGCGGGCGTGCGCGCGGTCCTCAAGTGGCCCAACGACGTGCTCGTCGAGCTCGACGGCACGGTCGAGCCGCTCGACGGCTGGGGCACCGCGCGCAAGGTCGCCGGAATCCTCGCGTCGGCCGTGCCGCAGGTGCCCGCCGTCGCGGTGGGGATCGGCGTCAACGTCGACCAGTCCGCCGACGAGCTGCCCGTGCCGTGGGCGACGTCGCTCGCGCTCGCGGGTGCGCGCGCGGCCGACCGGGCGACCGTGCTCGTCGCGCTCGTCGCGTCGCTCGACGAGGTCGCGCGCCGGTGGGCCGAGCACGACGGCGACGCCGTCGCCGCGGGCCTGCTCGACGAGGTCGCGTCGGTGTGCGCGACGCTCGGGCAGGACGTGCGCGTCGAGCTGCCCGGCGGCGGGGCCCTCGCGGGCACCGCGCGGGGCCTGGCCGCCGACGGTGCGCTCGAGGTCCGGGACGCGGCGGGCGTCGTGCACCGCGTGCTCGCGGGCGACGTCGCGCACGTGCGCGTGACGGGGACCACAGGGGCGTGAACTAGGCTCGGACCCGTGCAGGACGGCGTCGCAGGACCGGGTGACGCACCCGGGGACGTGCCCGCGGCGACCGTCGCGGGCGCCGCGGAGGTACCCCCGCGCACCGGCCGCACGACCGATCAGCTCGACGAGCTCCTGCTCGGCGGGCCGCGCACGCTGACGGCGCGCGACCTCGCACGGATCGCGCACGTCGACCTCGAGATGGTCCGCACGTTCTGGCGCACGCTGGGCCTGCCGAGCCACGGCGACGACGAGGTGATGTTCACCGAGGCCGACGCGCGCGCCCTGTCGATGGCCGCGTCGCTCGTCGCCGAGCACGGTCTGGACCTGCGCACGGTCGTCACGGTCATCCGGTCGCTCGGGCACACCTCCGACCGGCTCGCGCTGTGGCAGGTCGAGGCGCTCGTCGAGGACATGTCGACGCGGTACGAGCTCGACGACACGTCGGCGCGCCTGCTCGTGCTCGACCGGTTGCGCGACCTCGCGCCGGTGCTCGAGCAGCAGCTCCTGCACTCGTACCGGCGCCAGCTCGCGGCGGTCGCCGACCGCTACGCCGCGGAGTTCGGCGACGCGCGCGGCCGCGCGGCCGACGCGGGGGCGCTGCCGCTCGCCCGGGCGGTGGGGTTCGCGGACATGGTGTCGTTCACGCGACGCACCGCGGGCCTGGGCTCGACCGACCTGTCGTCCTTCGTGCAGCGCTTCGAGACGGCGGCGCGCGACGTCGTCGTCGGTGCCGGCGGGCGCGTCGTGAAGACGATCGGCGACGCCGTGCTGTTCATCGCGGACACCCCCGGTGCGGGGGCCGCCGTCGCGGTGGGCCTGGCGGACGCGTTCGGCGACTCGCTCGACGTCGCGGCCGCGCGCGGCACGGGCGGTCTCGCCGAGGGCGCGCGGGGCGTCACGCCCGTGCGCGTGGGCCTCGTGTGGGGGCGCGTGCTGTCGCGGTTCGGCGACGTGTTCGGCCCGAGCGTCAACCTCGCGGCGCGGCTGACCGACGTCGCCGAGCCGTCCACCGTGCTCGTCGACGCCGCGACCGCGCAGGTGCTCGGCGGCGACCCGCGGTTCCGCCTCGCCGAGCAGCCGGTGCGCGACCTCCCGGGCCTCGGCCCGACCGCGTCGTTCCGGCTGTCGCGCGCGAACTGACGATCGCCTCGGATCAGGCCGGGGACTGCGACCCGTCCACGTCGACCGGGTCCAGCAGGGCGGGGGAGTTGTTCGCGACCGCGTTGACGCGCGTCGAGACGGGGACCGCCGTGAGCCGCGGGGGTGCGACCGTGAGCAGGGCGCGCGCCTCGTCGGCGCCGACCGCGGGGTCGAGCCACGCCGACCACGCGTCGCGCGGCAGGATCACCGGTTGGCGGTCGTGGATCGGGGCCATCGCCTCGGTCGCGGGCCGCGTCACGACCGTGACGGTGACGAGCCAGCGGTCGGGCGCGTCGTCCGCCTTGCCCGGGTCCCGCCAGAACTCGTAGAGCCCCGCGAGCGCCGCGAGGTCGTCGTCGGCGGGGTGGATCCAGAACGGCTGCTTCGGGGCCCGGCGTGAGCGGGGAGCCCCGGCGGGCGCGTCCGGCGGGGCCTGCCACTCGTAGTAGCCGTCGGCCGGGAGCAGCGCGCGGCGCGCGGCGAACGCGCGCGCGAACGCGGGCTTGTCGGCGACGGTCTCGACGCGCGCGTTGATCATGCGGCTGCCGACCGACGGGTCCTTCGCCCACGACGGCACGAGCCCCCACCGCGCGACCCGCAGCTGGCGCGTGATCTCGCCGGTCGCGCGGTCGGCACGCTCGACGACCGTGCGGACGCCGTCGGTCGGGGCGACGTTCCACGACGGCGGCAGCAGCCGGACGTCGTCGGCGACGGTCGCGACCGCGAACTCGTCGGCGATCGCCTGGTCCTCCCGGAACGACGCGTACCTCCCGCACATGCGCGCCAGCCTCCCACCGCCCACCGACACGCGCCGTCCGGGCGCCGAGGTGCGCGTCGACCCGCACGACGTGCGTCGCCCGCGTGCGCGCCCGGGGCGGGCGTCGGGCGTCGGGGGCGTGACGAGGCCCACGCCCCGTGCGGCGTGACGCTGCGCACGAGTTCGTCGAATCGATTCGTGGACGCCCTGGCGCGGTGCGACCATGGAAGGACCATGCGCGAGCCCGACCCGCAGGTGCCCGTCCCCGACGCCCCCGCCGTCCCGGCCCCCGGCACCGTCACGCCCTCCGTCCCCGCACCCTCCACCGCCGCCTCCGCCGCGCCCGCACCCTCCACCGCCGCCTCCGCCGCGCCCGCGACCGCCGCCGCAGCCGCCGCGGACGCCGCCGCGCCCGGCCCCGCCGTGCCGGGCGCCCCCGGGACCGCCGGCACCGCCGACGCGCCCGACTCCCCGCGGTACCGCCCCGACGCCAAGCACGTGCTGCTGCTGGGCACCATGGCCGCGCTGCCCGCGGTCTCGACCGACATCTACCTGCCGTCGCTGCCCGAGGTCGCGCGCGACCTCGGCACCACGGCCGCGGCCGCGCAGCTGACGATCGCGGGGATGATGGTCGGCGGCGCGCTGGGGCAGCTCGTCATCGGGCCGGTGTCGGACCGGTTCGGGCGGCGGCTGCCGGTGCTCGTCGGGGTCGCGCTGCACGTCGTGACGTCGCTGCTGTGCGCGATCGCGCCGGCGATCGTGCCGCTCGTCGCGCTGCGCGTCGCGCAGGGGTTCTTCAACGCCGCCGCCACCGTGGTGGCGATGGCGCTCATCCGCGACCGGTTCGTCGGGTCGGACGCGTCGCGGCTGATGTCGCGGCTCATGCTCGTGATCGGCGTCGCGCCGCTGTTCGCGCCGTCGGTCGGCGGGCTCATCGCCGGCGAGCTGGGGTGGCGCGCGGTGTTCGTGGCGCTCGCGCTGTTCGGTGCGTCGGTGTGGGTGCTGGTGCTGCTCAAGATGCCCGAGACGCTGCCCGCCGAGCGACGCCGCCCGGGCGGCGTGCGCACGGCGCTCGCGGGGTACGCGCACCTGCTGCGCGACCGGCACTTCGTCGCGCTCGCGGTGCTGCCGGGCCTCATGATGGCCGTCCTCATGACGTACGTCGTCGCGTCGCCGTTCGTGCTGCAGGAGGGCTACGGGCTCACCGAGCACCAGTTCGCGCTGCTGTTCGCCGTCAACGGCCTCGGGCTCGTGCTGGGCGCCCAGGTGAACGCCGCGATCGTGCGGCGCGTGTCGCCCATCCGGATCCTGCGCGTGGTCCAGGTCGCGACGGTCGTGCTCACGGGCCTGCTCCTGGTCGTCGCGCTCACCGGCGCGGGCGGCCTGTGGGGGCTGCTCGTCGTGCTGTGGCTCGTGCTCGCGCTGGTGAACTTCGCGCCGCCCAACGCGTCGGCGATCGCGCTGGGGCGGCACGGCGCCATCGCGGGCACGGCCGCGGCCTTCATCGGCGCGTGCCAGGCGGGCCTGGGCGGCCTGGTGAGCAACCTGTCGGGCCTGTTCGGCGGCGACGCGGTCGCGATGGCCGCGGTCATGACGGGCACGAGCGTCCTCGCGCTCGCGATCCTCGCCTTCGCGACGCCCGCGTTCCGCCGCGGCGGGGCCTGGTCGCTGGGCTGACGCCCGGCGGGACGCCCCGGGTCAGGCGCCGAACGCCACCCGCAGGCGCGCCACCGCGTCCTCCAGCACGTCCCGGCGCTTGACGAACGTGAACCGCACCCACGTGCGCAGCGCGTCGTGCGCCGCGGTGCCCGGGCGCGTGAAGGCGCTGACGGGCACGCCGACGACACCGGCCCGCGCGGGCAGGTCGCGGCAGAACGCGACGCCGTCGCGTGCGCCGAGCGGCGCGGCGTCGGCGAGCACGAAGTAGGTGCCGTCGGGCCGCACGACGTCGAAGCCGGCGTCGCGCAGGCCCGCGAGCAGCAGGTCGCGGCGCTGCGTGAGCGACACGACGAGGTCGTCGACCCACGCGAGCGCGGCGGGGTCGGTGAGCGCGTGCGCGACCGCGGGCTGGAACGGTGCGCCCGACACGTACGTGAGGAACTGCTTGACCGTGCGCACCGCCGTCACGAGCTCGGCCGGGCCGGTGACCCAGCCGATCTTCCAGCCGGTGAACGAGAACGTCTTGCCGCTCGACGACACCGTGAGCGTCCGGTCCGCCATGCCGGGCAGCGTCGCGAGCGGCACGTGCCGCACGCCGAACACCAGGTGCTCGTAGACCTCGTCGGTCACGACCAGCAGGTCGTGCGCGACCGCGAGGCGCGTGACCGCGGCGAGCTCGTCGGGCCGCAGCACCGCGCCCGTGGGGTTGTGCGGCGAGTTGAGCAGCAGCAGCCGCGTGCGGGGCGTCACGGCGGCGGTGAGCGCGTCGACGTCGAGCCGGAACCCGTCGGGCGTCGCGCGCAGCGGCGCCGTGGTGTGCGTGGCGCCGGCCATCGCGACGACCGCCGCGTACGAGTCGTAGTACGGCTCGAGCGTCAGCACCTCGTCGCCCGGGCCGACCAGCGCGAGGACGGCGGCCGCGAGCGCCTCGGTCGCACCGGTCGTGACGAGCACCTGCGTCTCGGGGTCCACGACGAGGCCGTACCGGGCGCGCTGGTGCGCGGCGACCGCCGCGCGCAGCGGCGCGATCCCGGGGCCGGGCGGGTACTGGTTGACGCCCGCGAGGATCGCGTCCGCCGCCGCGCGCGCGACGGGCGCGGGGCCGTCGACGTCGGGGAACCCCTGGCCGAGGTTGAGCGCGCCGGTGCGCGCGGCGAGCGCGGACATCTCCGCGAACACGGTCGCGCGGACCGTGCCGTCGGCGTCGAGGAGCCCCGACGCAGACGCGACCTGCTGCCACCGGCTGCTCACGCCCGCGAGCATAGGGCGGAGCGCCTCGGCCCGGTCCGACCGGTCGCGCGTCCGGCCCGGCTCAGAGCAGCCCGGCCGCCGCGAGCAGCCCGCTGACCACCAGCAGGGCGAGCGACGCCCACGCGGTCACCACCCACCACTCGGCGCGGTGGTGTCGCATCTCGCGGCTCTGCGTGCGGACGGCCATACCCCCACGATCGGCAGGTCCGGGCCGCTCGACAACGTCTGCGCCGGTGGGTCGTGAAGTTCACCCGGTCGGCCGCGACGCGGCGGTCCGCCACCCGCCACCCGCGCGGGTCAGCGCGTCGCGGTCTCCAGGTCCTGACCGAGGCTCGCGAGCTGCTCGCCGAGCCGCTGCAGCGCGCCGCCGGCCTCCGACTGCGCGCCGGAGGTCACGGCGTCGAGCTCGGTGCGCGCGGCCTCGACCTTGTCGCGCGCGGTCTGCAGCGCGTCGGCGGAGGCCGCCTCGCCGTCGGCCTTCGCCTGCTCGAGCGCGGTCCGGGCGTCGTCGACCGCCGACTGCGCCGACGTCACGGCCGCGTCGGCGCGCGTGCGGCTCTGCTCGTCGAGCGACGCGAGCGCCGCGCGGGCCTCCTCGACGCGCGCGGCCGCGGCGTCGGCGTGCGTCCGGGCCTCGGCGAGGGCCTCGCGCACCGAGTCCCCGGCCTCCGAGATGCCGGCCGCGGCGTCCTGCGCGGCGGTCGCGACCTCGTCGGCGATGTCCCGCGGGTCGCCGTCCGCGCACGCGCTCAGGCCCAGGGCCAGCGCGCCCGCGGTGGCGAGCCCGAGCAGGAGTCGCGCGGGGCGGTGACCGACGGCGCGGAGGGCGGGCGTGGGGGCGGTCACGGTGGCTCCTTCTCGACGGGGGCCGGGACCGTCGTGGTCCCGGGAGGCGACAGTCTGCCGCGCGACGGGTGCCGCCGCGCGCCGTCTCACGAGGTCCTCACACGGCGGCCGTCGACCCCGCCCGGCCGGCCGTCGTGGGCCCGGGCAGGGCGACGCCCCCGCCGGCGTGGCCGGCGGGGGCGTCGGGAGCGGTGACGAGGGGGCGCCCCGTGGGGAGGGACGCCGGACCGTCGGGGAGTCGGTCAGGCCCCCGCCCGCTCGCGGCGGCCACGGACGTCCTCCAGCGACGTGCCGTAGTAGGCCGCGGTCATGATGTCCTTCATGTCGTCGATCATCGGCATGCGCGGGTTGGCCGGTGCGCACTGGTCCTCGTAGGCGCCCATGGCGACCTCGTCGAGGCGCGACATGAACTCCTGCTCGTCGACGCCCTGCGCCTGGAACGACGCCGGGATCCCGACCTTGGCGCGCAGCGCCTCGACCGCGATCGCGAACGACTCGACGCCCTCCTCGGGGGTCGACGCCGGCAGGCCGAGCATCTGCGCGATCGCCGCGAACCGCTCGGGAGCCACGTAGGACTCGTACTTCGGCCAGCTCGTGAGCTTGGTCGGGACGGTGCCGTTGTAGCGGATCACGTGCGGCAGCAGCGTCGCGTTCGTGCGGCCGTGCACCAGGTGGTACGTCGAGCCGACGACGTGCGCCATGGCGTGCACGATCCCGAGGAACGCGTTGCCGAACGCCATGCCGGCGATCGTGCCGGCGTTGTGCATCTTGGCGCGCGCGTCCTTGGTGGCCGGGTCGGCCGGGTCGCCGTTCACCGACTGCGCGAGGTTGTCGAAGATCAGGCGGATCGCCTGCAGCGCCATGCCGTCGGTGAAGTCGTTCGCGTAGACCGCGACGTACGCCTCGATCGCGTGCGTCAGGGCGTCGAAGCCCGAGTCGGCGGCGAGCGAGCGCGGCATCTTCGACGTGAGCACCGGGTCGATGATCGCGACGGTCGGCGTCAGCGCGTAGTCCGCGAGCGGGTACTTCTTGCCCGCGTCGGGGTCGGAGATGACGGCGAACGGCGTGACCTCGGCGCCCGTGCCCGACGTGGTCGGGATGCAGACGAGCTTGGCCTGCTCGCCCAGCGTCGGGAACTTGAACGCGCGCTTGCGGACGTCGAAGAACTTCTGCTTGAGGTCCGAGAACACGATCTCGGGGTGCTCGTACAGCAGCCACATGACCTTGGCGGCGTCCATCGGCGAGCCGCCGCCGAGCGCGATGATCGTGTCGGGGCGGAAGTGCCGCATGTTCGCGGCGCCCTTCTGCACGGTCTGCACGGACGGCTCGGGCTCGACCTCGTCGATGATCTGCACGGCCACGTTGTTCGAGCGGCGGCGCAGCACGTCGAGGACCTTGTCGACGAACCCGAGGGTCGTCATGGTCGTGTCGGTGACGATGGTGACGCGCTCGACGTCCGCCATGTCCGCGAGGTAGCGGATGGCGTTCGGCTCGAAGTACGTCTTGGCGGGGACCTTGAACCACTGCAAGTTGTTGTTCCTCCGGCCCACGCGCTTGACGTTGATGAGGTTCACCGCCGACACGTTGTTCGACACCGAGTTGTGGCCGTAGGAGCCGCAGCCCAGGGTCAGCGACGGGATGAAGGCGTTGTAGATGTCGCCGATGCCGCCGAGCGACGACGGCGCGTTGCAGATCACGCGGATGGCCTTGACGCGCTTGCCGTACTCGATCGTGAGCGCGTCGTCCTGCGTGTGGATCGCGGCCGAGTGGCCGAGGCCGTCGAACTCGACCATCTTCTCGGCGAGGGTCATGCCCTCCTCGGTGGTGCCGGCGCGCAGCACCGCGAGGACGGGGCACAGCTTCTCGCGCGTGAGGGGCTCGAACGGTCCGACGCCCGAGACCTCGGCGAGGATGATCGACGTGTCCGCCGGGACCGTGAAGCCGGCCTGCTCGGCGATCCAGACGGGCGACTTGCCGACGACCGCGGGGTTGAGCTTGGCGCCCGCGCAGTTCTCGCCGCCGGCCTCGACGCCGAAGATGAACTGCTCGAGCTTGGCCTTCTCGGCGGGCGTCGCGCGGTACGCGTGCAGCCGGGCGAACTCGGCCACGGCGGGGTCGTAGATCTCGTCGTCCAGGATCACGGCCTGCTCGGACGCGCAGATCACGCCGTTGTCGAACGCCTTGCTGAGCACGATGTCGTTGATCGCGCGGGCCAGCTTGGCGGTCTTCTCGACGTACGCCGGGACGTTGCCGGCGCCGACGCCCAGGGCGGGCTTGCCGCACGAGTACGCGGCCTTGACCATGGCGTTGCCGCCGGTCGCGAGGATCGTGGCGACGCCCGGGTGGTTCATGAGGGCGCCGGTCGCGGCGAGCGACGGCAGCTCGACCCACTGGATGCAGTGCTCGGGGGCGCCCGCGGCGACCGCGGCGTCGCGCACGATGCGCGCGGCGGCGACCGACGACCGCTGCGCGTTCGGGTGGAACGCGAAGATGATCGGGTTGCGGGTCTTGAGCGAGATGAGCGACTTGAAGATCGCCGTCGAGGTCGGGTTCGTCACGGGCGTGATGCCGGCGATGACGCCGACGGGCTCGGCGATCTCGGTGATGCCGTTGAGCTCGTCGACGTTGATGACGCCGACGGTCTTGAGGTTGGCCATCGAGTTGGTGACGTGCTCGCACGCGAAGATGTTCTTCACGGCCTTGTCCTCGAAGACGCCGCGCCCGGTCTCCTCGACCGCGAGCTTGGCGAGCTGGCCGTGCTGGTCGAGCGCCGCGACCGCACCCTTCTTGACGAAGCGGTCGACGTCCTCCTGCGTCATGGACTCGAACTGCGCGAGCGCCTTGGTGGCGTTGGCGACGAGCTCGTCGATCGCGAGCGCGACCGCGTCGGCCTCGCTGACGCCGAGGGCGGTGCCGGCGGGCTCCGCGACGGCGGTGGCCGAGGTCGCCTCGGCGGGCGCGTCGGCGGGGGCCTTCGCGCGGGTGCTCTTCTTGGTGGTCTCGGACACCTTCGACTCCCCTGGTAGTGGTGAGAAGGGGCGGACGCTGGAGTCGTCCGTCGCTGTCTCCGACGCTAGGGAGAGGGGGTCCCAGATACGTGGGATGAAAGTCCCCGGGGCCTGTGGACAACTCTCCCGACGGGCCTCCGTCGCGGGTGCGCCGGGACCTGGGTCCCGCCCGGCGCCGCGGGCCTCGGCGCGCGTGCCGCGGGCCCGCACGCTGCACGGATGACACGTGCGCGACGCCTCGCCTAGCATCGGCCCGACTCGCCGGGGCCGTGCGCGCGACAGGGGACCTCGCCCCGCACCCGGGCTCCGGCAGTCCGACGCGCCCCGTGCGGGGCGCGCGGGACCCCGGGGACGCACTGTGATCAGGATCGGCATCGTCGAGGACGACAACGCGTGCGCGACGCGTCTCGTCGAGCACCTGCGACGGTACGAGCGCGAGCACGGCCACCGGTTCGCCGTCGCGCGCTTCACCGACGGCGCGCAGGCCGTCGCGGCGCACCGCCCGGGTGCGGTCGACGTGCTGCTGCTCGACGTCGAGATGCCCGCGCTCGACGGCTTCTCCGCGGCCCGCGCGATCCGCGCCGTCGACCCCGACGTGCCGATCGTGTTCGTCACGCACCTCGCGCAGGCCGCCGCGCGCGGCTACGAGGTCGAGGCCCTGGGCTACGTCGTCAAGCCCGTGCCGTACTTCGCGTTCGCGCAGCAGGTGACGCGTGCGCTCGCGCGCGTGCGGCGCGACCACGAGGACGCGCTGCTGCTGGCGGTCGACGGCGGCCTCGAACGGGTCCCCGTCGCGGACGTCGTGAGCCTCGAGAGCGCCCGCAACCGCACGACGGTGCACACGCTCACGGCGCAGCACTCGGTCGTGCGGCCGCTCAAGGCGCTCGAGGCCGCGCTGCCGGGCGCGGGCTTCGCGCGCGCGGGGGCCGGTGCGGTCGTGCACCTGCGGCACGTGCTGGCCGTGCGCGACGGCGAGGCCGTGCTCGTCGACGGCCGGCGCGTGGCCATCAGCCGGGCCCGGCGCAAGGCGTTCCTCGCCGCGCTGACCGACCACCTCGGGGCGCGGGCGTCGTGATCCTCGCCCCCCTGGTCGACGCCCTCGCGGACGTCCCTCCCGACATCCCGCGCGTCCTCACCGGTCTCGCCGAGTGGCTCGCGTGCGTCGTGTACGTGCTGCTGCGCCGGCGCCGCTGGCCGTGGTCGCGGTTCGTGGTGCTCGCCGTCGCGGCGCTCGCGGTGCAGGTCGGCGTGCAGGTCGGCGCCGGGCGCCTGCCGCTCGGTCTGTGGACCGTGGGCATGGCCGCCGCGGTCGCCGCGATGTACGGGTTCATCGTGTCGGCCGCGAAGGTGTCGGCGCGCGACGCCGGGTACTTCACGGCACGCGCGCTCGTGCTCGCCGAGCTCGTGGCGGCGCTGCACTGGCAGATGCACGTGTTCTTCTTCGTGCCCGAGGGGCGCGACGGCAGCGTGTGGTCCACGGGGTTCTTCGTGCTGGTGTACGCGGCGGCGTTCGCGGGCGCCTACGTCGCGGAGGCGCGGCACTTCCGGTCGCGGCAGTCGCTCGACGTCACGTCGGGCGAGCTCGCGTCGACCGTCGCGATCGCGCTCGTGACGTTCTTCATGAGCAACATCAGCTTCCTCAACGCGAACACGCCGTTCTCGGGCCGCCTCGGCCCCGAGATCTCGTACATCCGTACGCTCGTCGACCTGTGCGGCTTCGTCGCGCTGTACGCGCAGCAGGGGCAGCGGCTGCAGCAGCGGGCGCGCGCCGAGGTGCGCGCGGTCGACGAGATGCTGCGCCGCCAGCACGAGCAGTACCTGCAGTCCAAGCGCAGCATCGAGGTCGTCAACCGCAAGTACCACGACCTCAAGCACCAGATCGCGGTGATCCGCGCCGAGGACGACGACGACCGGCGCAGGTCCTACCTCGACGACCTCGACGCGAGCATCTCGGGCTACGCGCGGCAGGCGGACACGGGCAACGGCGTGCTCGACGTCGTGCTGACGACCAAGAGCCTGGAGTGCGCCGAGCGCGGCATCACGCTCACGTACGTCGTGGACGGCGCGGCGCTCGACTTCGTCTCGACCATGGACCTCGCGGCGCTGTTCGGCAACGCGCTCGACAACGCGATCGACGGGGCCGCGGCCGTGCCCGCGACCGACCAGCGCCTGGTGAAGGTCGCGGTGTACGCGCGCGACCGGTTCGTGCTGCTGTCGTTCGAGAACTACTTCACCGGCGAGCTGCGCACCGAGGACGGCGACATCGTCACGCGCCGCGCCGACCGCACGCGCCACGGCTACGGCCTGAAGTCGATCCGGCACACGGCCGAGAAGTACGACGGCTCCATGACGGTCAACACCGAGGGCGGCTGGTTCGTGCTGCGCATCCTGCTGCCCGTGCCGCAGGACGCACCCGCGCGACGCCCCTCGCGCCCCCGCCCGCGCGCCGCGGTCGAGCCGACCCCGTGAGGGCGGCGCGCTCAGCGCGCGTCGACCACCACGCCCGAGTCCCACAGGGACAGCGCGGACGCGATCGCCATGTGCATGTCGAGGTACAGGTACGACCCGAGGCGGCCGCCGAAGTGCACGCCGGGCTCGTCGGCGGCGAGCGCGCGGTACTCCTGCAGGCGGGCGCGGTCGTGCGGCGTCGCGACCGGGTAGTACGGCTCGTCGTCGGGCCCGGCCGCGCGCGACGTCTCGCGCATGACGACCGTGCGGTCCTGCGCGTGGCGGTCCTCGCGCTCGGGGTGGAAGTGCCGGAACTCGTGGACCCGGGTCCACGGCACGTCGAGGTCGGCGTAGTTCATGACGCTCGTGCCCTGGAAGTCCCGCACGGGCAGCACCTCGGTCTCGAGGTCGAGCGTGCGCCAGCCCAGCGGCCCGTGGTGGTGGTCGAAGTAGCGGTCGACGGGCCCGGTGTAGACGATCGGCACCTGCCCGCGCGCGGCGGCCTTCGACAGCGGCTGCGCGGGGTCGAGGAAGTCGACCCCCAGGCGCACGTCGATGCGGGGGTGCGACGCCATGGCCTCGAACCACGGCCCGTACCCGTCGGCGGGCAGACCCTCGTAGGTGTCGGAGAAGTAGCGCGCGTCGTACGTGTAGCGCACCGGCAGCCGCGAGATGACCGACGCGGGCAGCTCGCGCGGGTCGGTCTGCCACTGCTTGGCGGTGTAGCCGCGCACGAACGCCTCGTACAGCGGGCGCCCGATGAGCGAGACGGCCTTCTCCTCGAGGTTCGCGGCCGTGGCGGCGTCGACCTCGGCGGCGTGCTCGGCCACCAGGGCGCGCGCGGCGTCGGGGCCCATCGCGGTGCCGAAGAACTGGTTGAGCGTGCCGAGGTTGATCGGCAGCGGGTAGACCGTGCCGGCGTGCGTCGAGAAGACGTGGTGCCGGTAGTCGGTGAACGCGGTGAACCGGCGCACGTACCGCCACACGCGCTCGTTCGACGTGTGGAAGATGTGCGACCCGTAGCGGTGCACCTCGATGCCGGTGGCCTCGTCGACGCTCGACCACGCGTTGCCGCCCAGGTGGTCGCGCCGGTCGACGACCGTGACGCGCAGCCCCGCCTCCGCGGCGCGCTCGGCGACCGTGAGGCCGAACAGGCCGGCGCCGACGACGAGCAGGTCCATGCGACGACCCTCCGGTGCGGGGGAGCGCCGGGCCGGACGGCCCGGGCGGCTCGCAGTCTAGGCCGGGGTCGCGGCTGCCCCGGGCGCGCCCGGCGCGGGCGACCGAACGGCCACGGGATCCGACGGATCGTGCGACCCGGGCACCCCGGTGCGGCGTGCGGTGGTTGCGTGGTGGACGCCCGCGCCGAGCGCCGCCGCGGGCCGGCGGGACCCCGGCAGGCGGGTGCGGCCGCGACCGGCGAGGGAGGACCCCACCCGTGGACGGCGTGACCTACATCGGCGTGGTCGACGACGACCCGCACTCGCGCGCGACGGTCGTCGCGCACCTCCAGCGGTACGAGGAGGAGCACGGCGTCGAGTTCTCGGTGCGCACGTTCTCGGACGGCGCGCAGCTCACGCGCGGCTACCGCGCCGACTTCGACGTGCTGTTCCTCGACGTCGAGATGGCGCGCATGGACGGGTTCGAGACCGCGCACGCGGTGCGCGCGCTCGACGACCGCGTCGTCATCGTGTTCATCACGCGCATGGCGCAGATGGCGATCAAGGGCTACGAGGTCGACGCGCTGAGCTACCTCGTCAAGCCCGTGCCGTACTTCGCGTTCTCGCAGGAGCTCGCGAGGTCCCTGCAGCGCGTGCGGCGCACGCAGTCGGAGGGCGTCATGCTCCCGGTCGCGGGCGGCACGGCGCGCGTCGACGTCGCGGACATCGTGTACGTCGAGAGCATCAAGCACCGCATCGTCGTGCACGCGATCGGGCGGAAGTACGCGTTCACGGGGACCCTCAAGGCGATCGAGGAGCAGCTCGCGGGGCAGGGGTTCTTCCGCAGCAACAACTGCTACCTGGTGAACCTGCGGCACGTGCACGCCGTGCGGCAGTCGACGTCGGTGATGCTCGGCGGCGACGAGCTGCAGATCAGCCGCGCCCGCAAGCGCGCGTTCCTCGACGCGATGGCGGACCACCTCGGCGGCCGCGTGCCGTGACCTGCCCGTGACCTGAGGGACTGTTCGTGCACGCAAAGCGACGGTCCGTGTAGGGGCACGGTCCGTCGCCACGGTCGCTGCCTAGCGTGAACGCGCCGGCCAAGGGACCACGACGTCCCGGGCGGCGACGGGTTCGCGAGTGCGCCGCGCGTGCACCGGCTCAGCGGTCCCACCCCGACGACGGGGCGGTGACGACGGGCGCGGGCGGGGCCACGAGACGACAAGGGAAGGTCGATGAAGACAACGAGTACGGCGCGGGTCGCCGCCAGCCGGTCGGCACGCCTCACGAGCGCCGCGCTGGTCGCGGGCCTCACGCTCACGGGCCTGGCGGCGTGCACCGCCGGCGACAACGACGACAAGGGCGCGTCCGCCGACGAGTTCACGACGCGCGAGGTGTCGGACGGCAAGACGACGTTCGTCGTCGTCGACAACCCGGGCGACGCCCCGACGCTCTCCTACGGCGCGGACAGCGACGTCGAGCTCCTCTCGGAGGACGTCGACGGCGCGAAGGTCGCGTTCAAGGACATGAACGGCAACGGCGAGCTGGACGCGTGGGAGGACTGGCGCAAGTCCCCGCAGGAGCGCGCCGCCGCCCTCGCCGAGGACCTGACGATCGAGCAGATCGCCGGCCTCATGCTCTTCAGCTCGCACGAGCGCTCGCAGGCCGACGGCCTCACCGACGCGCAGAAGGAGTACCTGACGGACTCCCACCTGCGCAACGTGCTGCACGCGGGCCCGAGCGACGTCACGGCGACCGTCACGTGGGCGAACCAGATGCAGGCGTTCGCCGAGTCGCTCGCGTCCGAGGGCGAGCCGTACGTGCCCGTCAACTTCGCGTCCGACCCGCGCTCGACCGCCGGCTCCGGCGGTTACAACGCCGAGGGTGACGACATCTCCCGCTGGCCGTCGAACCTGGGCCTCGCGGCCACGTTCGACGTCGAGCACATGGACGAGTTCGCGCAGATGTCGTCCGCGGAGTACCGCGCGCTCGGCATCACCACGGCCCTGAGCCCGCAGATCGACCTCGCGACCGAGCCGCGCTGGCTGCGCGTCGGCGGCACGTTCGGCGAGGACGTCGACCAGAACACCGAGCTGGCCGCGGCCTACGTCGACGGCTACCAGAGCACGCGCGGCCAGGACGGCTGGGGCTTCGAGTCCGTCAACGCGATGATCAAGCACTGGGCTGGCGACGGTCCGGGCGAGGGTGGCCGCGAGGCCCACACCAACGCCGGCAAGTACGGCGTCTACCCGGGCGGCAACTTCGAGGCGCACACCAAGGCGTTCCTCGGGTCGCTCGACTCGGCCGCCGTCATGACGGCGTACTCGATCGCGCTGGACGGCGACGGCGAGCCGCTGTTCGGCGAGCGCCTGGGCACGGCGTACGACCACGGCCGCATGGACCTGCTCCGCAAGGACAACGGGTACGAGGGCGTCGTCGTCACCGACTGGGGCGTCACGTCGAGCTACCTCGACCCCGAGAAGCCGTTCGGCATGGGCTGGGGCGCCGAGGACCTCACCGACGAGCAGCGTCACTACGAGGTGCTGCGCACGGGCCACGACATGTTCGGCGGCAACAACAAGGTCGAGCCGGTGCTGGCCGCGCACGAGATGTGGCAGAAGGACTTCGAGGCCGGCACCAACGACGTGGACGCGGACACCCGCTTCCGCGAGTCGGGCAAGCGCATCCTCACGATGTTCTTCCAGCCGGGCCTGTACGAGAACGCGTACCTCGACCTCGACGAGTCCAAGAAGGTCCTCGCGAGCGACGACAAGGTCGAGGCCGGCTACGCCGCGCAGCTCGACTCGGTGGTCATGCTGAAGAACGACGGCAGCACGATCGCGAAGTCCGACGCCGCCGCGTGGAAGGACAAGAAGGTCTACATCCCGCGGTCGTACAACATCGGCTTCGCGGGCGCGTTCGGCCCGGCCGAGTACAAGGAGGCCCCCGGGCTCACGCTCGAGGTCGCCGAGGAGATGTTCGGCGAGGTCGTCACCGACGAGGCCGAGCTCGACGCCGACGGCAAGGTCGTGAGCTACACCGCGCCCGACCTGTCCGACGTGGACCTCGTCCTGGTCGGCATGGCCAGCCCCGACAACGGCGGCAACTTCTCGAACATCGGCCACGACGTCGAGAACGACACGTGGTACCCGCTGTCGCTGCAGTACCGCCCGTACACGGCCGACGGCCCGCACGTCCGCCAGACGTCGATCGGCGGCGACATCCTGCCCGACGGCACGAAGCAGAACCGCTCGTACTTCGGCAACACCTCGAAGATCGCGAACGAGTCCGACCTCGACGCGTTCGAGCGCGCCACGGCCGCCGTCGCGGCGTCCGGCAAGGAGATCCCCGTGATCACCGTGCTCAAGGCGATCAACCCGGTCGTCCCGGCCGAGTTCGAGGCCGCGTCCGACGCGATCGTCGTCGGGTTCGGCACGAGCGACAAGGCGCTCCTCGAGGTCGCCCTCGGGCTCCACGAGCCCGCCGGCCGCCTGCCGATCCAGTTCCCGAAGGACATGGACACGGTCGAGGCGCAGCAGGAGGACGTCAGCAAGGACATGACGCCCTACACCGACGCGTCCGGCAACACGTACGACTACGGCTTCGGCCTGAACTTCGCGGGCCCGATCGGCTGACCCGCGCACCGTCCGGGCCGGTCGGCGACCACGTCGTCGACCGGCCCGGGCACCGCAGCGGCGGGCGTCCTGGGGACACCGACCGGTGCGGACCTGGGCCGCGGGGTGGGCTCGCGGCCGGAAACCACGAAGGAGCAGAAGTGAAGCGGAACAAGGTGCTGCACACCGGGCTCGGCCTGCTGGTCGCCGCGACGGGCGTCTTCGGCCTCGCGGCCTGCGGCAACGACGACGGCGGCAGCCAGGACTCCGGCACGTCGGACAGCGCCGCGGCCGAGGTCGACGTCAAGGACGACCTCGAGAACGCGCGCAAGGCCGTCGCCGACGCGCTCGCCGAGGACGACTCGTGGGCGCAGATCATGCTCGCGAGCGACGTCGACTCGCCGACCGTGAAGTACGGCCTGCTGGTCGTGCCCTACTCCTACTCGGACGCCGCCTCGCGCGTGCAGGGCACCATCACGATCACCGACGGCAAGTACACGATCGACGCCGACTCGGCCGCGACGGGCGACACCTGGCGCATCGACCAGGACGGCAAGATCACCGAGGTCTCGGAGTAAGGACCCCCGCCGGCCCGCCCACCGGGCGGGCCGGCCTCCGTGCGCGCGCCAGGACGGCGCCGCACCCCGCGCACGAGCACGCCGACGGCCCCGTGGACGACGGTCCGTGCCCCGGAACCGACCGATCGTGCGGCCGCGGCGGGCGCTCACGACACCGCTCCTAGCCTGATTCGTGAGCCCGCACTCGAGGAGGAATGCAGTGAACGCCAGGTCGAAGAACGACCGCGCCAAGGCGCCGATGTCCAACAAGAAGTTCCTGTGGATCTGGGTCCCCGTGCTCGCCACGGTGACCGTGCTGACGGTGGTCGCGAACATCGCCCTGAGCGTCGCGGGTGGCTGGGTCGCCTCGCAGCTGGGCACCGGCACGTACACGTTCACCAACTCGGACGAGTCGAAGGACTGGGACACCGAGTACTACACGCCCGAGCTCGCGTCGATGGAGGACGTCGACGTCGCGGCGAAGGACCTCGTCGAGGAGATCGCCGGCTCCGGCATCGTCCTGGCGAAGAACGAGACCGCCGCGCTGCCGCTGGCGCCCGGCGGCCGCGTGACGCTCCTCGGCCGCGCCGCCGCCGACCCGGTGTTCGGCGGCTCGGGCTCCGGCTCGGTCGACACGAACTCGGCCGTCACGCCGCGCGCGGGCCTCGAGAACGCGGGCTTCCAGGTCAACGAGACCGTGCTCACCGCGATCGAGGAGTACGCCGCGGAGAACAAGCGCGGGCACATCGAGATGGACCGCCCCGACATCTCGACCTACGACATCGGCGAGCTGCCGGTCGCCGACTACCAGGCCGTCGCGTCGTCGTTCGCGGACTACGCGGACGCCGCGGTGGTCGTCATCGGCCGCCCGGGCGGCGAGGGCGGCGACCTCACGCAGGACATGTCCGGCTGGGACGACGACGCGGCCCCCGGGCAGCACCAGCTCGAGCTGAACACGGCCGAGCGCGACCTGATCGAGCTCGCGAAGGCGAGCTTCGAGACCGTCGTCGTCGTCGTGAACGCGTCGACCACGATCGAGATGGGCGACCTGCAGGCCGACCCGGGCGTCGACGCGATCCTGCTCGCGGGCTCGCCGGGCGCCACCGGCTTCAACGCGCTGGGCGGCATCCTGTCCGGTGACGTGAACCCGTCGGGCCGCACGGCCGACGTGTGGGCCGCCGACTTCACGGCCGACCCGACGTTCGTCAACTTCGGCGCGTTCCTCTACGACGGCATCGAGGTCTCGTACCCGCAGTCGGCGGTCGAGCGCGCGACGTCGAACGCGACCGTCACCGACGAGGCGCCGTTCGTCAACTACGCCGAGGGCATCTACGTCGGCTACCGCTACTACGAGACCGCCGCCGCCGAGGGCTTCCTCGACTACGACTCCGCGGTCGTCTACCCGTTCGGCTACGGCCTGAGCTACACCGACTTCGCGTGGCGCCTGGTCGACCAGCAGCTCGGTGACGTGGACGGCACGGTCGCGCTCACGGTCGAGGTGACCAACACCGGCTCGGTCCCGGGCCGCGACGTCGTCGAGCTCTACTACACCGCGCCCTACACGCCCGGCGGCATCGAGAAGCCCGAGGTCGTGCTGGGCGGCTTCGCCAAGACCGGCGTGGTCGCGCCGGGTGCGAGCGAGACCGTGACGATCGAGCTCGACGTCGAGGACATGGCGTCGTACGACCACCTGGGCGAGCGCGCGTACGTGCTCGAGGCCGGCGACTACGTGCTGTCGCTGCGCACGGACTCGCACACGGTCGCCGAGGGCGTCGCGCCCGTCACCTACACGGTCGACTCCGACGTCGTGTACTCGGGCGAGAACCACCGTGCGTCCGACCGTACCGAGGTCACCAACCTGTTCGACGACGTGTCGGACCGATTCAGCACGACGCCGCAGGACGGCAAGGTCCTGTCGATGTCGCGCGCCGACTTCGCGGGCACGTTCCCGACGGCGCCGACGGCCGACCTGCTCGCGGCGGACGACGCGATCCGCGAGGGCTTCGCCGCGTGGGACGCGCAGGCGCAGGCCGACGCGTTCGACGGCCCGAAGCCGGCGACCGGCAAGAGCACCGACCTGACGCTCGCCGACCTGCGCGGCCTGCCCAAGGACGACCCGAAGTGGGACGAGCTGCTCGACTCGCTGTCGGTCGGCGACATGACGGACATGCTGCTCAACGGCGCGTACCAGACGGCCGCGATCGCCTCGATCGCCAAGCCGCAGACGCTCGAGCCGGACGGCCCCGCGGGCTTCTCGTCCTTCATCAACCAGTCGATCAACGGCGTGGCCTACCCGTCGCAGTTCCTCATCGCGCAGACGTGGGACACGCAGATCGGCGAGCGCATGGGCCGCATGCTCGGCGAGGAGGCCCTGCACAAGGGCATCAACGGCTGGTACGCGCCCGCCGTGAACCTGCACCGCTCGCCGTTCGGCGGCCGCAACTTCGAGTACTACTCGGAGGACCCGCTGCTGTCGGGCGCGATGCTCACGTCCGTCGCGAACGGCGTGGCCGAGAAGGGCGTCTACACGCTCATCAAGCACTTCGCGATGAACGAGCAGGAGACCAACCGCGTCAACAACGGCATCGCGACGTGGGCGACCGAGCAGACGATCCGCGAGCTCTACCTCAAGCCGTTCGAGATGGCCGTCAAGGACATCACGATGGACGTGCGGTACGTCGCGGACGACAAGGGCACGGTCGAGCAGACCACCGTCGGGTCGACGGGCGTCATGAGCTCGTTCAACCGCATCGGCGCGACGTGGGCCGGCGGCTCGCCCGCCCTCATGGACGGCGTGCTGCGCGGGGAGTGGGGCTTCGAGGGCTTCGCGATCTCGGACTTCAACCTCTACCCGTACATGAACCCGAACGAGGGCATCGCGGCGGGCACCGACCTGCAGCTCACGTTCCAGCCGTCGAAGTCCTTCAACGACACGTCGTCCGCGAAGGCCCTGACGGACATCCGCGACGCGACCCACAACATCCTGTTCACGGTCGCGAACTCGAACGCGATGAACGGGCTCGCACCCGGCGCGACGGTCACCTACACGCCGCCCACCTGGGTGTACGTGCAGATCGGCGTGTCGGTCCTGCTCGGCCTGCTCGTCGTGGCCGGCGGCGTGCTGGTCACACGCCGCGTGCTGCGGCACCGCGGCACCACGGCGGCCTGATCGCCGGGCCGGGCCCCGCCCTCGCGGCGGGGCCCGGCGCCCGGGCCCCCGTCGGGTCGGCGGCGCCCACCACCGTCGACCCGACGGCGAGGCCGCGCGCCCGCACCGCCCCGCCACACCCCTGAACCACCGAGGAGACACCGTGCGAACCGAGGACGCCGCCACCGCGTCGCCGCGCGCGACCGTGACGACCGACGACCTGACGCTGCTGGAGAAGGCGGCGCTGCTGACGGGTGCGTCGGTGTGGCAGACGCACGCGCTGCCGCGGCACGGCGTGCGTGCGCTGTGGCTGGCGGACGGCCCGCACGGCGTGCGCAAGCAGGTCGGCTCGGCCGACCACCTCGGCCTCAACGCGTCGGAGCCCGCGACGTGCTTCCCGACGGCCGCGACGGTCGCCAACACGTGGGACGTCGACCTCGCGGAGCGGGTCGGCGAGGCGCTGGGGACCGAGGCCGCGGCGCAGGGCGTCGACGTGCTGCTCGGCCCCGGCCTCAACGTCAAGCGCTCGCCGCTGGGCGGCCGGTCGTTCGAGTACTTCTCGGAGGACCCGCTGCTGTCCGGGCGGCTGGCCGCGGGCTACGTGCGCGGCATCCAGGCGCAGGGTGTCGCGGCGTGCCCCAAGCACTACGCGGCGAACTCGCAGGAGCTGCGGCGCATGGTGTCCGACTCCGTGGTCGACGAGCGCACGCTGCGCGAGATCTACCTGACGGCGTTCGGGATCGTCGTCACCGAAGCACGCCCGCGCTCGATCATGTCGGCGTACAACCTGGTCAACGGGGTCTACGCCAACGAGCACCCGTTCCTGCTGACGACGGTCCTGCGCGACGAGTGGGGCTTCGACGGCGCGGTCGTCACGGACTGGGGCGGCTCGAACGACATCGTGGCCGGCACGGCGGCGGGCTCGTCGCTCGAGATGCCGGCCGCCGGGCTGGACTCGGCGCGCCAGGTCGTCGCCGCGGTGCGCGACGGGCGCCTGCTCGGCTCCGACGTCGACGCGCGCGCGGCCGAGATCCTGCGGCTCGTCGCCGAGGCGCGCGACCCCGGGACCGCTCCCACCGTGGACGCCGACGCGCACCACGCGCTGGCCCGGGACGTCGCGGCGCGCAGCGCCGTGCTGCTGAAGAACGACGACGCGATCCTGCCGCTCGCGGCGGGCACGCGCGTCGCGGTGGTCGGCGACTTCGCGCGCACCCCGCGCTACCAGGGCTCGGGCTCGTCGGTCGTCAACCCGACGCGGCTCGAGTCGGTGCTCGACGTCATCGGCGCCTCGGGCCTGGAGATGACGGCCTTCGCTCCCGGGTTCACGCGCAACGGCTCGCCCGACCCGGCGCTGCGCGCGCAGGCCGTCGAGGCCGCGCGCGACGCCGACGTGGTCCTGCTGTTCCTGGGCCTCGACGAGATCGCCGAGTCCGAGGGCCTCGACCGCTCGACGCTCGCGCTGCACCAGGCGCAGGTCGAGGTGCTCGACGCGGTCGCGGCCGTCAACCCGCGCACCGTCGTCGTGCTGTCGGGCGGCGGGGTCGTCGAGACGCCGTGGCTCGGGCAGGCGCGCGCGCTCGTGCACGGCTACCTCGCCGGGCAGGCGGGTGCCAGCGGGCTGCTCGACGTGCTCACGGGTGCGGTGAACCCGTCGGGACACCTCGCCGAGACCATGCCGCTCGCGCTCGCCGACACCCCGACCGCGGGGATCTTCCCCGCGACGGGCCGCACGGCCGAGTACCGCGAGGGCCTGTACGTCGGCTACCGCTACTACACGTCGGCCGGCGTGCCCGTCGCGTTCCCGTTCGGGTACGGCCTGTCGTACACGACGTTCGAGCACCGCGACCTCGTCGCGACGCCCGAGAAGGCGACCGTGACGGTGACGAACACGGGCGACCGGTCCGGCGCCGACGTCGTGCAGGTGTACGTCGCGCGCACGTCGTCGGGCGTGCACCGCCCCGTGCGGACCCTCGCCGGGTTCTCGCGCGTCGAGCTCGCTCCGGGCGAGTCCGCGACGGTCGAGGTGCCGCTCGGCGACGCCGCGTTCCGGCACTGGGACACGGCCACGGGTGCGTGGCAGGTCGAGCAGGGCACGTGGGACGTGCTCGCGGGCCACCACGTCGACGACCTGCCGCTGCGCGCCGCGGTCGAGCTCACGGGCACCGTCCCGCCGCGCACGCAGGACGTCACCGGGCCGTACCGCACGGGCCACGTCAAGGACGTCACGGACGCCGACTTCGCGGCGCTGCTGGGGCGGCAGGTCCCCGCGGGCGACTGGTCGGGGCCGCTCGGCGTCAACGACCCGCTGTCGCGCCTGGCCGACGCGCGCTCGCCGCTCGCGCGGGGCGCGTACCGCCTGCTCGCGTCGCGGCGCGACGCCGCGGCCCGCAAGGGCACGCCGGACCTCAACGTCCTGTTCCTGCTCAACATGCCGTTCCGCGCCATCGGGAAGATGACGAACGGCATGGTCAGCGCCGAGATGGTCGACGGGATCCTCCGCATCGTCAACGGCCACTTCTTCTCCGGCGCGGGCTTCACGCTGCGCGCCTACGTCCGCAACGTGCGCGCGAACCGCCGCACCGCCCGCGCGCTGCGCGGCGACTCCTGACCCCGGAGGCACCCCCATGCTCACGCGCCTGAAGTCCGCCTGGCACTCCTTCGAGGAGCGGCGCCCGGGAGTCGCGCAGTTCGCCGTGTTCCTCGTGCTCAGCAACGGCATCACCGCGCTGCAGCTCGCGCTCATGCCGCTCATCAAGTGGCTGTTCGGCATGACGGCGCTCGTCGACACCGCGTTCCAGGTGTGGCCGGTCGGGTCGAACCCCGACGGGTCGCAGTACTTCGTGTTCGACTACGCGGCCGGTGCGCTGCCGATGGGCGGCGGCGGCCTCGCGTACTTCCTCGCGGTGCAGATCACGCTGCTCGTGGCGCAGGTCATCAACTTCTTCGCGCAGCGCAGCATCACGTTCAAGTCGAACTCGTCGATCGCCAAGGCCGCGTTCTGGTACGCGGTGGCGTACGTCGTCATCACGATCCTCGCCGCGGCGGCGCAGGGCTGGTACAAGGCGCCCATCTACGATCTGTTCATCGACACCTGGGGTCTGGGTGGCACCGGCGAGACGCTCGCCGACTTCGTCACCATGATCATCAACGCGGCGATCTCGTTCTGGGTGTTCTTCCCGATCTTCAAGGTCATCTTCAAGCAGGTTCCCGCCGAGGCGGGCGCGCAGGGGGCTGCGTCCGACTCGGAGGTACGTACGTCGTGAACCCGTTGCTGTCCGTCGTCATCCCGGCGTACCAGGCGCAGGACTGCCTGGCGCGGGCGCTGGACTCGGTGGTGGGCTTCGGCGACGAGGTCGAGGTGATCGTGGTCGACGACGGGTCGACCGACGGCACGGCCGACCTCGCGCGCCGCTACGTCGAGCGGTTCGCGGGGCAGGTGCACCTGCTGAGCAAGCCGAACGGTGGGCACGGCTCGGCGATCAACGCCGGGCTCGAGCGCGCGACGGGCACGTACCTCAAGGTCGTCGACGCCGACGACTGGCTGGACCGCGACGCGCTCGCGCAGGTCCTGGTGACGCTGCGGGCGCAGGTGGCCGACGGCGGCGGGGTCGACCTGCTGGTGTCGAACTTCGTCTACGAGAAGGTCGGCAAGCGTCGCAAGACCGCGGTGCGCTACCGCGGTGCGCTGCGCCGCGGCCGCGTCTCGACGTGGGCGCAGACCCGGCACTTCGGCAAGCGGCAGTACCTCATGATGCACGCGCTGACGTACCGCACCGACGTGCTGCGTCGCTCGGGCCTGCGTCTGCCGGAGCACACGTTCTACGTCGACAACCTGTACGCCCTGGTGCCGCTGTCGCACGTGCACACGCTGTACTACCTGGACGTCGACCTGTACCGGTACTTCATCGGCCGCCCCGACCAGTCGGTGCAGGAGTCGGTCATGCTGCGCCGCCTGGACCAGCAGCTGCGCGTCAACTGGCTCATGCTCGACCACGTCACCGGCACGCTCGCGCACGACCGCCGGCTGCGGCGCTACCAGCTGCACTACGTCGAGATCATCTGCGCCGTCACGTCGATCCTGCTGCTGCGGGCCGGCACCGCGCAGGCCCTGGCGGAGAAGGAGGCCCTGTGGTCGCAGATGCGCGCGCAGGACCCCGAGCTGTACCGCAAGGTCCGCTGGTCGGGCCTGGGGCAGATGTGCAACCTGCCCGGTGCGACGGGGCGGCGCGTGTCGGTGCTGGCGTACCGGGTCGCGCAGCGGGCGATCGGGTTCAGCTGACGGGTCGGCTCGGCTGGCGGGTCGGCCTCGGCTGACGGGTCGGCGTCAGCTTGCCCGTCGCCGCGCGTGGCGGTCGAGCTCGCGCGCGAGCTGCGGCCGCACGACGCGTCCGCGAGCCCACGCCGTCCACCCGCGCGCCGAGATCTGCACCCACCGGTAGTTGACGACCTCGACGACCGTGAACGCGGCCGTGCCCGCGGCGACCGCCGCGGTGCGCGCGCCGACGTCGGGTCCGGCGCCCGTCACCGCGCCGAGCGCGAGCGTCGCGAGCACCGCGAGCGCGACGACCCCGCACGCGAGCAGCGTCGCCTCGGTGACCCGCAGCCACCGCAGCGGCACGTGACCGCGCGCCCGGCGCCACCAGAACGCCGCGGCGACCAGCAGCGCGACGCCCAGCGCGCCCGCCGCGGGCAGCAGCACCACCAGGTCGCCCGCCTTCGGGCGCGCGAACCACACGAGCAGCGGCGGCAGCAGCAGCCCGCTCACTGCCTCGCCCGACGCGAGCTGCCCGAGCTCGCGGCGCACCGCCGCGGGGGAGCGGCGGACGCCGCGGCGCGCTGCGCGAGGGTGCGAGGGAAGCGCAGGATGTCTGGACACCCGACCACCTTGCCACCCGGGCCGTGTCGTGCCCGACGCGGCGGGGCACGACACACGTGGTCGGCCGGTGCGTCCAGTCAGGGGTCGACGGCGAGCGGCTGGGGGCACCGCCGCGTGCGCTGAAACGGCTCTTCGCTCTGTGCACTATGCCGCACGGAAATCGACGACCAAAACGCCCGCGCGCGAGCCGCGGTCTCCGCTACCGTGGCCAGCATGACGCCGACGTCAAGGATTCCTGCATCGGTGGCGGTTATCGGCATCGGCGTGATGTGGATCGTCGCAGGGTGCTCGCAGCCCGCAGACGGTGTCGGCTACGCCCAGGTGTCGGACCTTTCAGACGCGCAGATGGCCACGCACTTTACGGCCGCGCCGGAGAGGATCAAGGCGCGACTCGGGGTCACGCCTTCTGGGTGCGTGACGATCCGAATGGACGGCGTCGAGCATGTGCCGTTGTGGCCAGAGGGCACTCGTGTGACGGAGGACCGGGCTGAGCCCGGGGCCTACGTCGTCGAACTACCTGGTGGGTCGACGCTGCGCACGGGCGAGCGCGTCGAGGCGCTGGGTGTCGTCGACGACAGCGCGCTGTCGTTCGACGACGAGGACGCGCCGGTGAGCAAGGTCGGCGGTGTTATCGACTTCTGCGCGCCAGAGGCGGTACCCGTGGCGTTCTTCGACGCGACCGCGATCAAACCCCTCGTCGACTGACGCGGGTCTCTTCGTCGGAGTGGGGCCAGAGTGAGAAAGCGAAGCTCTTCGATCCGCACGCTGCTCTCGGTGGTTGCTGTGGCCGTGGGTCTGGTGTTGATCGGTCCAGGTGTTGCGCACGATGCCGAGAAGGTGCTGAGCGTCACGCCGTACGCGCAGGAGAAGTCCAACTGGTGCTGGGCGGCGGCATCGAAGATGATCGTGAAGTTTCAAACAGGCAAGGTCGTCCCCCAGTGCACGCTGGTGAAGAACGGCAAGGGCACGTCCGCGTGCGCCAACGTGACGGGGACGAAATCGAACGTGATGAACGCTCTGTCGAAGAACGGGGTGAACCCTGGTGTCGAGCGCCAGCTCGACTGGGGGACCGTCGTCGGCGAGATGAACTCGAGTCGCCCCGTGTACAGCTCGATCATCTGGTCCGGCGGTGGCGGGCATGCTCATGTCATCCGGGGCTACGACGACACCGGGTACTCCTACGGCGTCTCGTACGTGGACCCGCAGTCGGGGACCACCACGTCGAGGGAGTGGGGCAGCTACGTGTAGAACTCGTCGTGGAAGACGGGCACCGGCTTGATCCACCTGACGAAGAAGTGAGGGAGACCATGTCGTCCCGTGTTCGCGTGTTGCCGGTCGCAGTCACGGCGCTGATCCTCGGACTGGCGGTTGCACCCCCGGCCGCGGCTGAAGGTGCGCCTGACGAGGTCGTCACATGGTTCGCCCACGAGGCTCCGGGGGTGGCGGCGGACGTGCTGGAGGAGCGTGCCGTCGACATCGATCCGTCGGCTGCGCGGACGAGTGTCTTCGCCGTCGGTGAGCCCGTCGTGCTGCATCGATGGAGCCAGGAGTTCTTCGAAGGCGAGTCCCTTGAGCCGCTGGTGGTCAGCGGTGAATGGGCAGCCCCTCTGTACCGTGACGGGTCGGTCGTGGGCACCATCGCCGCGACGCTGGAGACGGGCTCAGTCCGGTTCTCCTACGTCGACGACGACGCGGACGCGGGGCGCGCTCTGGCAGCTCACCCCTCGGCGCCCGTCGTGCAGGACCTGCAGCTCGGCGGTCTCCTCGCGGTCGAGCAGAACGGAGCGGTCGAGGATCTGTCGCGCGGTGCAGGTGCAGCCCTGGAAGAGGTCGGGGACATCCAGGAGCTGCGGTCCGCCGTGCTTGAGGCTCACGAACCGGACCTTCAGGCCTTCCCGGCTGACGGTGGCTCCGGTGGCGCCCGTGACGATGGCGGCCTGAGGGCTGCGGCCAGTCTCGCGCTAGTCGTCGGCGGCCTTGCGGCGCTGACGCGTCAGCGGTCCCTCGGGTCCGTTGCCCGACGATCGAAGGGTCGACCCGTGATGTGACCCGCGTGGACGTCGGCGCGGGGACGAGCCGATGATCCATCACGCGTCCGCGGTTCTCGTGCCCCGGAACGCCGCGAGCCGCCCCGCCGGTGACGGCGGGACGGCTCGTGGTGGTGGTGCGCCCGAAAGGATTCGAACCTTCGACCTTCTGCTCCGGAGGCAGACGCTCTATCCGCTGAGCTACGGGCGCGCAGCGAGCACCGAGACTACCAGCCCGCGGGCGGGTGCTCCGACCCGCGCAGGGGTGCGTGCGTCAGGCGTCCTCGAGCAGCCCCGACAGGTACGCGCTGGTCTCGCTCGCGGCGCGCTCGGGGTTGCCCGCGACGATCGCCTCGACCAGCGAGTCGTGCGCGTCGTCGGCGTGCGAGTCGGTGACGAAGTTGAAGCGGATGTTGTCGCCGATCGCCTCGAGCAGGTTGTCGTAGAGCGACTGCAGCACCGGGTTGCCGGAGGTCCGCACGATGGACCGGTGCAGCTCGAGGTCGGTCGCGACCATCGCGTCGAGGTCGCCGCCCTCGTACGCGCGGGCGCGCGCGTCGCGCTTGGCCAGCAGGTCGGACGCGTCGGTCGCGGTGCGGCGGCGGGCCGCGAGGCGCGCGGCCTCCATCTCGAGCGCGCGGCGCACCGACACGACGTCGCGCTGCCGGGCGTCGGCGATCTGCCGGCCCATCGTCACGGCCATCTCGGAGCGCGACAGCACGTACGTGCCCGAGCCCTGGCGGCGCTCCACGAGGCCGGCGTGCACGAGCGACTGCACGGCCTCGCGCACGGTGTTGCGGCCCACGCCCAGCAGCTCGACGAGCGCCGGCTCGGGCGGGATGCGCGAGCCCACGGCCCACTCGCCCGAGCTGATGCGCGACCGCAGCGCCTCGACGGCGGTGTCGATCAGTCCCGTGCGTCGTGCCATGGGCGGTGTCTCCTCGTGTCCAGGGGGGTGCCGCCGGCTGCGACGACCGCGGCGCCCCTGCCCGAGTCAACACGTCCGACGACCGGGGGACCAGTCCCGCGGCCCCGGGGTGTCGGCGGCGCGTCGCGGACGGGGGTCGACGGGCGGAATGCCGGGCTGTGCGCCCCGGCGGTTCCCCTACCCTGGGAGGGTGACTCCCGACCAGCTTGCCGACGCACTGCGCGGCGCTCTCGTGCATGCCGTCGACGACGGCACGTTCGCCCTCGACCCGGCCGCGATCCCGGCCCGTGTGCACATCGAGCGACCCCGGCAGCGCGAGCACGGCGACTGGTCGACGAACGTCGCGCTGCAGCTCGCCAAGAAGGCCGGCAGCAACCCGCGCGCGTTCGCCGAGGAGCTCGCGCGTCGCCTCGCCGACGTGCCCGGCATCGCGGCCGTCGAGATCGCGGGACCGGGGTTCCTCAACATCCGCCTCGACGCGGCCGCCGCCGGCGAGCTCGCGCGCGGCATCGTCGAGCAGGGCGAGGCGTACGGGCGCAACGACACGTTCGCGGGCGTGCGCGTCAACCTCGAGTTCGTGTCCGCGAACCCGACGGGCCCGATCCACATCGGCGGCGTGCGCTGGGCGGCGGTCGGCGACGCGCTCGCGCGCGTGCTGCAGGCGTCGGGCGCCGACGTGGCCCGCGAGTACTACTTCAACGACCACGGCGTGCAGATCGACAAGTTCGCGCGCTCGCTCGTGGCCCGCGCGCGGGGCCTCGAGGCGCCCGAGGACGGGTACGGCGGCCAATACATCACCGAGATCGCCGACCAGGTCGTGGCCGACGCGCTCGCGGCCGGCGAGCCCGACCCGCGCACGCTCCCGGACGACGAGGCGCGCGAGGCGTTCCGCGCGCGCGGCGTCGAGCTGATGTTCGCCGAGATCAAGCAGTCGCTGCACGACTTCGGCGTGGACTTCGACGTGTACTTCCACGAGGACTCGCTGCACGAGTCGGGTGCGGTCGACCGCGCGATCGCGCGCCTGCGGGACGCGGGGCACGTGTTCGAGGCCGACGGCGCGACGTGGCTGCGCACGACCGACTTCGGTGACGACAAGGACCGCGTCATCGTGAAGTCGGACGGCGAGGCCGCGTACATCGCGGGCGACATCGCGTACTACCTCGACAAGCGCGAGCGCGGCTTCGACCGCGTGTTCATCATGCTGGGCTCCGACCACCACGGGTACGTGGGCCGCATGATGGCCGTGTGCGCGGCCTTCGGCGACACGCCGCACGTCAACCTCGAGCTGCTCATCGGCCAGATGGTCAACCTCGTCAAGGACGGCGCTCCCGTGCGCATGTCCAAGCGCGCGGGCACGGTCCTCACGATCGACGACCTCGTCGACGCGGTCGGCGTCGACGCCGCGCGCTACGCGCTGTCGCGCTCGTCGTCGGACCAGCCGATCGACCTCGACCTCGACCTGCTGGCCAAGGCCACCAACGAGAACCCCGTGTTCTACGTGCAGTACGCGCACGCGCGCACCGCCGCGGTGGCCCGCAACGCGGCCGAGGCGGGCGTGCGTCGCGAGGACGGGTTCGACGCGTCGCTGCTCGACCATGACTCCGAGGGGGTGCTGCTGGGCCTGCTCGCGGACTTCCCGCGGGTCGTCGCGCAGGCGGCCGACCTGCGCGAGCCGCACCGCGTCGCGCGGTACGCCGAGGACGTCGCCGGGGCGTACCACAAGTGGTACGACCAGAAGCGTCGCGTCGTGCCGTGGGGCGACGAGGAGCTCACCGACGCGCACCGCACGCGGCTGTGGCTCAACGACGCGACGCGCCAGGTGCTCGCGAACGCGCTCGCGCTGCTCGGGGTGAGCGCGCCGGAGCGCATGTGACGCGCGACGGGGCGACCGCCGACGGGGGCACGCCGCTCGGGCTGCCGTGGTCGACGGGCGTCGTGCGCGGCACCGACGGGGCCGTGCGGGTCGCGGGCGTCGACGTGCGCGACCTCGCGGCGACGCACGGCACGCCCGCCTACGTGCTGGACGAGGCGGACCTGCGGGCCCGGGCCCGTGCGTACCGGTCGGCGTTCGAGACCGCGTGCGCGCAGGTCGGCACGGGCGTCGACGTCTACTACGCGGGCAAGGCGCTGCTGACGCGCGCGGTCGCGCGCTGGGTGCACGCCGAGGGGCTGCGCGTCGACACCGCGAGCGGCGGCGAGCTGGCGGTCGCGCTCGCGGCCGGCGTCCCGGGCGCCCACCTGGGCCTGCACGGCAACAACAAGTCCGAGGACGAGCTGCGCACCGCGCTCGACACGGGCGTGGGGCGGATCATCGTCGACTCGCTCGTCGAGGTCGACCGGCTCGCGGACCTCGTGCGCGCGCACCGCGGCGACGGCGGTGCGCCCGCCCCCGTGATGGTGCGCGTGACCACGGGCGTGCACGCGGGCGGGCACGAGTTCATCTCGACCGCGCACGAGGACCAGAAGTTCGGGCTGTCGCTCGCGGCCGTGCCCGGCGGCGACAGCCCCGCCCTGACGGCGCTGCTGCGGGTCGTCGCGCGTCCCGAGCTGCGGCTGCTCGGCATCCACTCGCACATCGGCTCGCAGATCCTCGACCCGTCGGGGTTCGCGGTCGCGGCGCAGCGCGTGCTCGCGCTGCGCGCCGAGCTGCACGCCCGCACGGGCGTGCTGGTCGACGAGGTCGACCTGGGCGGCGGGTACGGCATCGCCTACCTGCCCGGCGAGGTGCCGCTCGACCCGGACCGCATCGCGAAGGAGGTCGCGCAGGCCGTGGCCGACGCGTGCCGCGACCTGGGGCAGCCGCTGCCGCGCCTGTCGATCGAGCCCGGCCGTGCGATCGTCGGGCCCGCCGGGCTCACGCTGTACACCGTGGGCACGGTCAAGCCCGTGCGCCTCGAGGACGGGCGCGTGCGCACGTACGTGTCGGTCGACGGCGGCATGAGCGACAACATCCGCCCCGCGCTGTACGGCGCGCACTACCACGCCGAGGTCGTGTCGCGGACGTCGGACGCCGCGCCGGTGCTGGCGCGCGTGGTCGGCAAGCACTGCGAGAGCGGCGACGTCGTGGTCCACGAGGTCCGGCTCCCGGGCGACGTGCGCGCGGGTGACCTGCTCGCGGTCGCCGCGACGGGCGCGTACGGGCGCTCGATGTCCTCGAACTACAACCTGCTGACGCGCCCGCCCGTGGTCGCGGTCACGGCGGGGGAGTCGCGCGTGCTCGTGCGCCGCGAGACGGTGGACGACCTGCTCGCGCTCGACGTCGCGGCCGACTGAGCCGCACCGACCGACCGCCCGGGTGCCCCGCGAGGGTGCCCGGGCGTCGTCGTCCGCGCGCACGGTCGTGCGGTGCAGGACGTGCGTCCCACCACGCCTCGGGACCGGTTTGATAGGTGAGGCTCACCTAGGTTAGGTTCCCCTCACCGACGCGTGGGCGTCGATCCCCTCTCCTCGAAGGCGGTGGCCGGCGTGCGCACGCGTGCGACCCGAGCGTCCCTCGCGGCCCTCGCCGCGCTGCTCGTCGCGGTGAGCGCCGCGTGCTCGAACGGCACCGCGGCCGCGACCGGCGTCCCCGACGGCGGACGCCGCCTCGCGGGCGTCACCCCGGTCGACGACCCGCGCACCCTCGAGGGGCCCGCGACGGCCGTCGTCGCCGACGCCGCCGTGCGTCCCGTCGTCGAGGACCCGGTGCCCGCGCTGCCCGTGACCGTCACCGACGCGCAGGGCACCTCCGTCACGGTCGCCGACGTCAGCCGGATCCTCGCGCTCGACGTCCACGGCACGCTGTCGCGCACGGTCTTCGAGCTCGGGCTCGGTGACCACGTCGTCGGCCGCGACGTGTCCTCGGGGTTCGCCGAGATCGCCGACCGACCGCTCGTCACGTCGGGCGGTCACGACCTGTCGGCCGAGGCGATCCTCGACCTCGCGCCCACCGTGCTGGTCACCGACACGACCCTCGGACCCTGGGACGTCGTGCTGCAGGTGCGCGACGCGGGCATCCCCGTGGTCGTCGTCGACGCGCACCGCGACGTCGCGGGCGTCGGCGACCTCGTGCGCCAGGTCGCGGCCGCGCTCGGCGTCGCCGACGCGGGCGAGCGGCTCGCGCAGCGCGCGCAGGGCGAGATCGACGCGAAGGTCGAGCAGATCGCCGCGGTCGCGCCGGCCGACCCCGCGCAGCGCCTGCGGATCATGTTCCTCTACGCGCGCGGCCAGGCCGGCGTCTACTACCTGTTCGGCGAGGGCTCGGGCGCCGACTCGCTCGTCGAGGCGGTCGGCGGCGTCGACGTCGCCCGGGAGATCGGCTGGCAGGGCATGCGCCCGCTCAACGACGAGGGCCTCGTGGCCGCCGCGCCCGACGTCATCCTCATGATGACCGACGGCCTCGCGTCCGTCGGCGGCGTCGACGGGCTGCTCGAGCGGCTCCCCGCGATCGCCTCGACGCCCGCGGGCGAGCACCGCCGGGTCGTCGACATGGCCGACGCGCAGGTGCTGTCGTTCGGGCCCGCGACCGCCGACGTGCTCGACGCGCTCGCGGTCGCGCTGTACGCGCCGGGCGAGGACGCGGCGTGAGCGTCGACGCGCGCGCCGCGACGCCCTCCGCCACGTCGCCCGCACCCTCCGCACCCTCCGCGCCCGCCGCGGCTCCCGAGGCCGCGGGAACCGTGCCGCGCGGACCCGGGACCGTCCCCGCCCGTCCCCGGGCGGTCCGTCGCGTCGCGCTGTTCGCCGGGCTCGGCGCCGCGCTGCTGGTCCTCGCGGTCGTCGCCGCGGGCACCGGGCAGCTGCACGTGCCGCCCGCCGAGGTGCTCGGCTCGGTGCTGCACCGCCTCGGGCTCGACGTCGGGCCGCTGCCCGCGCACGCGCACGGCGAGGCCGCGCTGTGGACCGTCCGGTTCCCGCGCGTCGTCATGGCCGTGCTCGTCGGCGCCGCGCTCGCGACGGGCGGCACCGTCATGCAGGGCGTGTTCGGCAACCCCCTCGCCGAGCCGGGCGTCGTGGGCGTCTCGTCCGGCGCGGCCGTCGGCGCGTGCCTCGTCATCGTCACAGGGTGGACGTTCGCCGGGTCGTGGACCGTCGCGCTGCTCGCGTTCGCCGGTGGCCTCGCCGCGACGCTCGTGGTCTACGCGACCGCACGCGAGGCGGGTCGCACCGAGGTCGTGACCCTCGTGCTCACCGGCGTCGCCGTCAACGCCGTCGGCGGCGCGGCCGTCGCGTTCCTCACGTTCCTGGGCGACACGCAGGCGCGCGAGCAGATCGTGTTCTGGCAGCTCGGCAGCCTCAACGGCACGCGCTGGGCGTACGTCGCGGTCGTCGCGCCGCTCGTCGTCACGGGGCTCGTCGCGGCCGTGCTGCTCGCGCGGCGGCTCGACCTGCTCGCGCTGGGGGAGCGGCCCGCACGGCACCTCGGCGTCGACGTCGAGCGGCTGCGGCTGGTCGTCGTCGTGGTCGTCGCCGTGCTCACCGCCGCGGCCGTCGCGTTCTGCGGCGTCATCGCGTTCGTCGGCCTCGTCGTGCCGCACGTCGTGCGCATGGTCGTCGGGCCCGGGCACCGCGTGCTCGTGCCCGCCTCGGCGCTGGGCGGCGCGACGCTGCTGCTGGGCGCCGACCTCGTCGCGCGCACGGCCGTGCCCTACGCCGACCTGCCGATCGGCATGCTCACCGCGCTCGTCGGCGGCCCGTTCTTCTTCTGGCTCATCCGCCGCACGCGCCGCGCCGCCGGGGGCTGGGCGTGAGCGCGCGGCTCGCGGCGCGCGGCGTGCGCGTCGCGTACGGCCCGTCCGTCGTCCTCGACGACGTCGACCTGGACGTGCGCGGCGGCGAGCTCGTCGCGCTCGTCGGGCCCAACGGCGCGGGCAAGTCGACCCTCCTCGCGGTGCTGTCGGGCGACCCCCGGCCCGACGCGGGACTCGTGCTGCTCGACGGCGTCGACCTGCGGCGGCAGCCGCTCGTCCACCTCGCGCGGCGACGCGCGGTCATGCTGCAGGAGGCGCGCGTGTCGTTCGCGTTCCGTGCGCTCGACGTCGTGGCCATGGGCCGCCACCCGTGGCGCGGCACGCCCCGCGCGGCCGAGGACGACGCCGTCGTCGCGCGGGCCATGGCCGACGCCGACGTCGCGCACCTCGCGCCGCGCACGTTCCCCACGCTGTCCGGCGGCGAGAAGGCGCGCGTCGCGTTCGCGCGCACGCTCGCGCAGCAGGGCGACGTCCTGCTGCTCGACGAGCCGACCGCCGCGCTCGACGTGCGGCACCAGGAGGCCGTGCTCGCGCGGGCCCGCGCCGCCGCGCGCGCCGGGGCCGCGGTCGTCGTCGTGCTGCACGACCTCACGCTCGCGGCGGCCTACGCCGACCGCGTGGTGGTCCTCGCGGCCGGCCGCGTGCGCGCCGACGGGCCGCCGCACGACGTGCTCACCGCCGCCCTGCTCACCGAGGTGTACGAGCACCCGGTCGACGTCTGGCACCGCCCCGGCGCCGCGGCCGGCGAGCCCCCCGAGCTCGTGGTGCTGCCCGTCCGCGCGGCGCCCGCCGCCCCACCCGCCCGCGTCACCGAGGAGACCGCATGACCCGCCCGGCCCCGACCGCCCGCCCGGCCCCGACGGTTCGTCACCCGCGCGCGGCGCGTCGTGCGCTCGTGGCGCTCGCGGCCGCCGCGCTGCTCGGCGTCACAACCGGCGCGCCCGCGTGGGCCGCCGCCGACCGGACGCTCGGCGCGTCCGGCGCGACGGTCACGGTCGAGGCGCCCGCGGGCGTCGCCGCCGACACGGCGACCACCGTCGAGGTCCGCGGCACCGGGTTCCAGGTGGTGCCCGGCGGGTTCGGCGGCGTCTACGTGCTGTTCGGCTGGGTCGACGACCCCGCGGGCGGCACGTGGCAACCGTCCGCCGGGGGCACGACCGGCACGACCCTGCGCTACGCGGTCGACGACGCGGCCCGCGAGAACGCCGGGTACCAGCGGTTCGTCGCGTTCCCGGGCGCGAGCACCGCGGTCGAGGCCAACGGCGGCGAGCTCGCCGCCGACGGCTCGTGGGCGACCACGCTCACCGTCCCCGGCGCGCGGTTCACGGCGCTCGACGCGTCGGGCGGCACGGTCGAGCTCGACTGCACCACCGTGACCTGCGGCGTCATCACCATCGGTGCGCACGGCATCGCGAACGCCCACAACGAGACGTTCACCCCGGTCGTGCTGACGGGCGCGACGCCCGACGACGCGGCGGTCGGGACGACCCCCGAGCCGCCGCCCGCCGCGACCGACGCACCGACCGGGCCCGCGGTCGCGGACGAGCGCCCCGCGTCCGTCGCGGCGTCGGCCGACGACTCCGCGCGCCCGGCCCGGTCGCTCGCCGTGCCCGTGGGTGCCGCGGCGGCCGCGCTCGCGGCGGTGGCGACGGCCGTCGTCGTCGTGCGCCGCCGGCGCAGCGCGTCGTGACCGGCGCGCGGCCGTCCGCCGTCCGCCGCGACCCCGTGCGGCTCGACCGCACCACCCCCTGACCCCCACCCCCGAGGCGCCCCCGCCCGGTCCCGCACGTCCCGAGGAAGGAACACGATGGAACGACGAACGACGACCCGCGCGAGACGCGGGCTGACGGCGGCGCTCACCGCGCTCGTCATGAGCCTGGGGGCCGCGCTCGCCGCGCTGCCGGCCGCCGCGGCGGGGGGACCCGAGGTCACGGTGCGGCAGACGCCCGCGGCCGACGGCACGCTCGACCTCGTGGTCACGGGGACGGGCTTCGAGGCGGCCGTGGCCGGCCCCGGCGTCTACGTGGCCGTGGGCCCGAAGGTCGGTGCCGACTGGTTCGTCGACGCGTCGCGCTTCCAGAAGGTCAAGTGGGTCAGCGTGTCGGCGACCGCCGAGACCGACTCGCGCGCGCCGCTCACGCCGCAGGGCACGTTCGAGCTCACGATCACCGGCGTCGCACCGACGTTCACGGGCGGCGGCTCGACGTACGACCACGCGACGACGCCGTTCCAGGTGCTGACGATGGCCGCGCACGGGTCGCCCGACCGGTCGCTCGACACCGCGACCGCGCTGACGTTCCCGACGCCCGAGCCGACCCCGGAGCCGACGCCCGAGCCGACCCCCGAGCCGACGGTCGAGCCGTCCCCGGAGCCGACGCCCGGACCCGCTCCCGCCGTGCGCGTGTCGCGGACCGCGCTCTCGGCGGACGGCCCGACCACCGTCACGGTCGAGGGCACGGGCTTCCTGCCCTCGCTCGCGACCGGGACGCGACCGCCGCTGGCGGGGCGCGCCGCGGGCGTGTACGTCGTCTTCGGCGCGTTCCCCGAGGTGTGGGGCGCGTCGCAGGGCGCACCGTCGTCCGCGCGCGCGGCGACCGGCGCGACGCGCTGGGCCGTGCCCGCGGACTCGATGGCGACGATCGGCGGCCCCGGTGCGGGTGCCGTCGAGCTGCGGCCCGACGGGTCGTTCACGGCCGAGGTCGTCGTCGACAAGTCGGCGGTCGACGCGAAGTCGCCGGCGGCGGGCGCGCGGTACGGCATCTACACGTACGCCGGCTCGGGTGCCGTCGTCGCCGCCTACGAGACGGCCACGCCGCTGACGTTCACGTCCCCCGAGCCGACCCCGGAGCCGACGCCCGAGCCCAGCCCGGAGCCGACGCCGGAGCCCAGCCCCGAGCCGACGCCCGGTCCCGCCGTGACCGTGGACCGCACGGTCCGCGCCGACGGCCGGCTCGACCTCACGGTCCGCGGCACGGGCTTCGCCGCGGCCGCCGCCGGCCCCGGCCTGTACGTCGCGGTCGGACCGAAGGTCGGCGACCGCTGGTACGCCGACGCGTCGCGGTTCCAGCAGGCGAAGTGGGTGAGCGCGCGCACGACGGCCGAGACCGCGACGACCGCGCCGCTCGCGGCCGACGGCTCGTTCACGGTCCACCTCACGGGCGTCGCGTCGACGTTCACGGGCGGTGGCACGACGTACGACCACGCGACGACGCCGTTCCAGGTGCTGACGATGGCCGCGCACGGCTCGTCCGACCGGTCGTTCGACACCGCGACGCCGCTCTCGTTCGCCGGGACGCCCGCGCTCCCGGGTGTGGGCGAGCCGACCCCGGCCCCGGTCGAGGCCGGGACGGTCACGGTCGAGGGCCTGACGTCGGGGCGGGTCGTCGCCGGTGGCGAGCTCACGGTGACCGGCAGCGGCTTCGGCCCGGGCGAGACGGGCATCCGCCTCGAGCTGCGCTCCGACCCGGTCGTGCTGGCCGCGAACCTCACGGCCGACGCGTCGGGCGTGGTCACGGCGACGGTCACGGTCCCGGCGGGCACGCCGGCCGGGCGCCACACCCTCGTGCTGGTCGGCGCCGGGCAGACGCTGACGCAGGAGATCACGGTCACGGCGGCGCCCGCACGGTGCGTCGCGCGTGCCGTGACGGGTGCGACCCTCACGTGGGGCGTGCGGGACTCGTTCCGCACGTACGTGACCGGGCCGGTCGCGGGTGGTGCGGTGAGCGCCTCCGGCGTCTCGGGCGACGGTCCGTGGACGTGGTCGGGCGGCACCGGCCGGTTCAACCCGGACGGTCCCGCCGGGGCCGCGTCGTGGTCGGGCCGAGTGCACTTCACGGGCCACCACGGCCAGCTCGACCTCACGGTCGCCGACCCGCGCGTGCAGGTGACGAGCGCGTCGTCGGCCGTGCTGACCGCGAGCGTGACGTCGCCCGAGGGTTCCTCGCGCGTCACGCTCGCGACGCTCGCGCTGGGGTCGGGCTCGCGCACGGCGACCGCGGACCGGGTCGCGTACAGCGGCGTGCCGGCGACGCTGACCGCCGCGGGCGCGACGGCGTTCGCGGGCTTCTACCAGGCCGGTGAGCCGCTCGACCCGGTGTCGTTCACGCTGCCGCTCGGCGGCCAGGTGGAGTGCGACACGTCGACGGGGCTCGCGGTGACGGGTGCGGACGCGGCCGGTGCCGCCGGTGCGGCGGTCGTCTTCGTCGCCCTGGGCAGCGCGCTCGCGGTCGCGGCGCGGCGTCGTGCGCGGCTCGTGACCGTCTGACGTGCGGACGACGACGGGGGCGGCACCGACCGGTGCCGCCCCCGTCGTCGTCGGTGCGGGTGCGTGCCGCTCAGGACAGGTGCGCCGCGCCCAGGTCGGCGAACATCGCGCGGTTGAGGCGGAACGCGAGGCGCGCCTCCTCGACCACGTCGGCGCGCTGGGCGGGCGTGAGGTCGAGCGCGTCGAGGCGCTCGCGGTACACGTCCTTGAACGGCTTGAGCTTGTGGATCTGCGGGAAGTCGTAGAACCGCACGCCGTCGCCGTCGAGCCCGTGGTGGCGCTCGATCATGCGCTTGAGCACCTGCCCGCCGGACAGGTCGCCGAGGTAGCGCGTGTAGGCGTGCGCGGCGTAGCGGGGCAGGTCGTCGCCGACCTCCTCGAGCCGCGCGACGTAGGCGGCGGTCGCGGGCAGGACGCGCACGCGGGCGCGCCAGTCGGGCCCGTGCAGGTGCGTCAGGTCGGCCTCGATCGCGGGCACGCGCTCGAGCTCGGCGAACACGAGCCCGGCGTCGGCGCCCGCGGCGACGAGCCGGTCGCCCGCGGCCTCGAGCGCGCGGTAGACGGCGTGCTGCTGGGCCGCGAGGTCGGCGTACCCGGCGAGCGGCAGGCGTCCGTCGACGAGGTGCTCGACGAACGGCGAGCGCTCGGTGTCCTCGTGGTCGGCGCGCGTGCCGGCGCGCAGCGCGGCGGACAGCGGCACGTCCGCGTCGGTCCCGGGGGCCCGCTCGTCGGTCTGTGCGGTCATGGGCGGGCTCCTCGGTGCGGCGGGGGCATGGACGGGCATGGACGGGCACGGACGCGCGCGGCGGTGCCGCGACGGTTGCTGACAGAACGTCAGGACGACACCGTAGATCAGGTGAGCCTCGCCTAACAAGACCGTCCGTCCAGGACCGCCGCGCCCGCAGCCCGGACGGTTCGGACGGTGCGCGGGCCGCCGCCCTATCCTGGGCGGCGGTCGACGCCCCGCACGCGCGTGCGGGGCGGCGCCGACGACACCCGCGCGGCCCGCCGGCCGCCCCGTCCGGAAGGCACCCCGTGGTCCTCTCGCCCGACGCCCCGTCCGTCCTGCGCATCGCCGTCCTCGGCTGCGGCGTCGTCGGCACGGAGGTCGTGCGCCGCCTGGTCACGGAGGCCGACGAGCTCGCGGCGCGCACGGGCGCGAAGCTCGAGCTCGTCGGGGTCGCGGTCCGCTCGCTCGACGCCGAGCGCGACCCGGTCGTCGACCGCGCGCTGCTGACCACCGACGCCGAGGCCCTGGTGGCCCGCGCCGACGTCGTCGTCGAGCTCATGGGCGGCATCGAGCCCGCGCGCTCGCTCGTGCTGCGCGCCGTCGAGCACGGCGCGTCGGTCGTCACCGCCAACAAGGCGCTGCTCGCGCAGGACGGACCGGCCCTCTACCAGGCGGCCGACGCCGCGGGCGTCGACCTCTACTTCGAGGCCGCGGTCGCCGGCGCCATCCCGATCGTGCGACCCGTGCGCGAGTCGCTGGCCGGCGACACCGTGCAGCGCGTGCTCGGGATCGTCAACGGCACCACCAACTACGTGCTCGACTCCATGACCACCACGGGCGACGGGCTCGACGAGGCCGTCGCCGAGGCGCAGGCGCTCGGCTACGCCGAGGCCGACCCCACCGCCGACGTCGAGGGCTACGACGCCGCCGCCAAGGCCGCGATCCTCGCGTCGCTCGCGTTCCACACGCGGGTCGCGCTCGACGACGTCGAGCGCGCGGGCATCACCGGGCTCACCGCGCAGGACGTCGAGTGGGCCGGGCGCACGGGCCACGTGCTGAAGCTCCTCGCGGTCGCCGAGCGCGCGCAGGGCGACGACGGCACCGCCGGCGTGCTCGTGCGCGTGCAGCCGACGCTCGTGCCCGCCGAGCACCCGCTGGCCGGCGTGCGGCAGGCGTTCAACGCGGTGTTCGTCGAGGCCGAGGCCGCGGGCGAGCTGATGTTCTACGGTCGCGGCGCGGGCGGTGCGCCCACCGCGTCGGCCGTGCTCGGGGACCTCGTGTCGGTCGCGCGGCACCGCGTCCTGGGCGGCAAGGGCCCGGTCGAGTCCTCGCACGCCGACCTGCCGGTGCTCGACGCGGGCCACGCGCGCTCGCGCTACCAGGTGCGCCTCGAGGTCGACGACCGCCCGGGCGTGCTCGCGCGCGTCGCGCACGCGCTGGCGGACCAGCACGTGTCGATCGAGTCGGTCCGCCAGACGCCCCGGGCCACCGGCGACGACGCGTCCGCCACGCTCGTCATCACGACCCACACCGCCCCCGTGCGCGCGCTGCGCACGACCGTCGACGCCGTCGCGGCGCTCGACGTCGTGCGCCGCGTCGTGTCCGTGCTGCCGGTGCTCTGAGACCCACCCCACCCACCCGAGAGAGCCGAACCCATGGCCCACCAGTGGCGCGGCGTCATCGCCGAGTACGCCGACCGTCTGCCCGCGCACGTCCAGGAGCGCGTCGTCACGCTGGGCGAGGGCGGCACGCCGCTCGTGGCCGCCCCGGCGCTGTCGGCGCTCACGGGCGCCGACGTGCACGTCAAGGTCGAGGGCATGAACCCGACCGGGTCGTTCAAGGACCGCGGCATGACGACGGCGATCTCCGCGGCCGCGGCGCGCGGCGCGCGCGCGGTCGTGTGCGCGTCGACGGGCAACACGTCGGCGTCGGCCGCCGCGTACGCGACGCGCGCCGGCATGGTCTGCGCCGTGCTCGTGCCCGACGGCAAGATCGCGATGGGCAAGCTCAGCCAGGCCGTCGCGCACGGCGCGCGCCTGCTGCAGGTCGACGGCAACTTCGACGACTGCCTGGTCGCGGCGCGCAAGCTCGCCGAGGCGTACCCCGTCGAGCTCGTGAACTCGGTGAACCCCGACCGCATCGAGGGGCAGAAGACCGGCGCGTTCGAGATCGTCGACGCGCTCGGCGACGCACCCGACATCCACTGCCTGCCGGTCGGCAACGCGGGCAACATCACGGCGTACTGGCAGGGCTACCGCGAGTACGCCGGGCTCGACGCGGGCGCCGCGCTGCCCGCCGTCGCGACGCGGACGCCCGCGATGTGGGGCTTCCAGGCCGCCGGCGCCGCACCCATCGTGCTCGGGCACCCGGTCGACCACCCCGAGACCATCGCGACCGCGATCCGCATCGGCAACCCCGCCTCGTGGCGGCAGGCCGAGGACGCGCGCGACGTGTCGGGCGGCGTCATCGAGTCCGTGACCGACGAGCAGATCCTCGCGGCGCACCGCGTGCTGTCGGCCGACGTCGGCGTGTTCGTCGAGCCCGCGTCCGCGTCGGGCGTCGCGGGCCTGCTGGCGCGTGCCGAGCGCGGTCTCGTGGCGGCGGGCGCACGCGTGGTCGTGACCGTCACGGGCCACGGGCTCAAGGACCCGCAGTGGGCGCTGCGCACGGCCGACGGCGGCGAGGTGCAGCCCGTGCGCGTGCAGGCGGACGTCGTGTCGATCGCCGACGCGCTCGAGCTGGCCTGACCGCCGTGCGGCTGCGTGCGGCGCACGTCCGGGTCCGGGTGCCCGCGACGTCGGCCAACCTGGGCCCGGGCTTCGACGCGCTCGGCGTCGCCCTCGGGCTGCACGACGAGATCGACGTCCGCGCGCTCGGCACGCCCGAGGTGCGCGTCGAGGTCACGGGGGAGGGTGCCGGCGAGGTGCCCGACGGCGAGGACCACCTCGTGGTGCGGGCGCTGCGTGCCGCGCTGGACCACGTGGGCGCGCCGCAGACGGGCCTGCACCTCGTGTGCCGCAACCGCGTGCCGCACGGCCGCGGCCTGGGCTCGTCGGCCGCCGCGGTGGTCGCGGGGATCCTGGCGGCGCGCGGCCTGGTCGCCGACCCCGCCGCGCTCGACGACGACGTGGCGCTCGCGCTCGCGACGCGCCTCGAGGGGCACCCCGACAACGCGGCCCCCGCGCTGCTCGGCGGCCTGACCGTCGCCTGGTCGGACGACGCGCCCGCGGGCGGCGTCGCCGCGACCGGCCTGCCCCCGGTCCGCGCCGCGCGTCTCGCGGTGCACCCCGACGTCGCGCCGGTCGCGATCGTGCCGCCCGGTCACCTGTCGACGCACGCCGCGCGCGGCGTGCTGCCCGCGCAGGTCCCGCACGCCGACGCCGCGTGGCAGGCGGGTCGTGCCGCGCTGCTCGTCGAGGCGCTCGGCAGGCGCCCCGACCTGCTGCTCGCGGCGACCGGCGACCGCCTGCACCAGGGGTACCGGCGCGCGGTCATGCCCGCGTCGCTCGCGCTCGTCGACGCGCTGCGGGCGCGCGGCGTCGCCGCCGTCGTCTCGGGCGCCGGTCCGACCGTCCTGGCGCTCGCGCGGCATGCGGGCGAGCGCGACGGCACCGAGGGGACCGACGCCGACGCCGCGGTCGCCGACGCGTTCGGCGGCGTCATGGCCGGCTGGCGCGTCCTCCCGCTGCCGGTCGACGCGACCGGCGGCACCGTCGCGACCCTGCTCGACTGACGCGCGCGCGGCCTGGTCCGGGCGGTCGCGGGTGAACACCCGCGACCGGCCACGGGCGTCGGACCCGCGGTGCTAGGCTGTTCGACGTTCCCCGGACCTCGTCCTCCGGCCCCCTGCGGATCCGACCGTCGACACCGTCGACGGACGACCGAGGTCTGCGACCTCCTGCTCGCGGACACCGCCGGACGGTCACCCGAGTCGACGACGAGGGGAACATCCCGCCCGCGTGAGCACACGTCGTCGTACGCAGCACGCGTGGTCACGCTCCACCTGGTCGCCGACCGGGTGCCGGCCCTGCCCCGGGAGCACCGGGAGGGCCCCGACGAGGGGGAAGGATCCTTCGTGACAGACACCATCGACGCCGCCGCGGGCGGCTCGGCCGCGGGCAGCATCTCCGCCATGAAGCTGCCCGAGCTCCAGTCGCTCGCCGCGCAGCTCGGCGTCAAGGGCACGAGCAAGATGCGCAAGGGCGACCTCGTGCAGGCGATCTCCGCCGCGCGCTCGGGCGAGCGCCCGCAGGCGCTCGAGGCGCGCACGACGCGTCGTGCGCGGGCCGTCGTCGAGGAGCCCGCTAAGGCTCCCGCCGAGCGTGCGGCCGAGGCGCCCGCGCCCGTGGCGCAGGCCCAGGACGACGCGCCCCGCGCGAGCCGGTCGCGCACCGCGCCGCGCGCCGCGACGGGTCAGGACGCCCTCGCGGGCCTCGAGGCCGCGCTCGACGCGCGGCTCGCGCCGCACGAGGAGCGCGACGACCGTGCCGCGCGCGCGGTCGACGCCGTGGCCGCCGTGACCGGCGAGCGCCGCTCGCGCCGTGCCGGTCGGGGTGCGGGTGCGCCCGCGGCCGTCGAGCCCGAGGCGCCGCAGGACGACGAGCAGGGTGGCGAGCGCCGCTCGCGCGACCGCCAGCAGGCCGAGCGCCGTCAGGACCGCGCGCCCGACCGTGCCTCCGACCGTGCGCAGGGCGCTGCGGCGGGCGACCGTCGGCAGGCCGAGGCCCGCGACGACGAGCGCGCGCAGGACGACCGTCGCCAGGGTGCGACGCGCGGTGCCGCCCCGCAGGGCGACGCCGCGGACGACGACGAGCGCGGCGGCCGCCGTCGCCGCTCGCGCGACCGCTACCGCGACCGGGACCGCAAGCGCGGCCGCGGTCGCACCGGCGACCTCGCCGGCCTCGACGAGGTCGAGGTCGCCGAGGACGACGTGCTGCTGCCCGTCGCGGGCATCCTCGACGTGCTCGACTCGTACGCGTTCGTGCGCACCACCGGCTACCTCCCGGGCCCGAACGACGTCTACGTCTCGCTCAACCAGGTCAAGCGCCACGGCCTGCGCCGCGGCGACGCGATCACGGGTGCCGTGCGGCAGCCGCGCGAGGGCGAGCAGCCCGCGCCGGGCGGCCGTCCCAGCAAGTTCAACGCGCTCGTGCGGCTCGACACCGTCAACGGCCTCACTCCCGACGAGGCGCGCCAGCGCCCCGAGTTCTCCAAGCTCACGCCGCTGTACCCGCAGGAGCGCCTGCGCCTGGAGACCGAGCCGGGCCGTCTCACGCCGCGCGTGATCGACATCGTCGCGCCGATCGGCAAGGGCCAGCGCGGCCTCATCGTCGCGCCGCCCAAGGCCGGCAAGACGATCATCATGCAGCACATCGCGAACGCGATCACCGCGAACAACCCCGAGGTCCACCTCATGGTCGTGCTCGTCGACGAGCGCCCCGAGGAGGTCACCGACATGGAGCGGACGGTCAAGGGCGAGGTCATCGCCTCGACCTTCGACCGCCCCGCGTCGGACCACACGGTCGTCGCGGAGCTCGCGATCGAGCGCGCCAAGCGCCTGGTCGAGCTGGGCCAGGACGTCGTGGTGCTGCTCGACTCGCTGACCCGCCTGTCGCGCGCCTACAACCTCGCGGCGCCCGCGTCGGGCCGGATCCTGTCGGGCGGCGTCGACGCCTCGGCGCTGTACCCGCCCAAGAAGTTCTTCGGCGCCGCGCGCAACATCGAGAACGGCGGCTCGCTCACGATCCTCGCCTCGGCGCTGGTCGAGACGGGCTCGAAGATGGACGAGGTCATCTTCGAGGAGTTCAAGGGCACCGGGAACATGGAGCTGCGCCTGTCGCGCGGCCTCGCGGACAAGCGCATCTTCCCCGCGGTCGACGTCAACGCGTCGGGCACGCGCCGCGAGGAGGTCCTCATGAGCGGCGACGAGCTGAAGATCATCTACAAGCTGCGTCGCGTGCTGGGTGCGCTCGACCAGCAGCAGGCGATCGAGCTGCTGCTCGGCAAGCTGCGCGAGACCAAGTCGAACGTCGAGTTCCTGCTGCAGGTGCAGAAGACGACGCCCGGGCACAACGGCCCCGCGCTCGAGGACGGCGTGGGCAAGGTCGTCTGACCCGGCCACCGGCACCGACGCCGACGGCCCCGCACCCTCCCGGGTGCGGGGCCGTCGACGTGCCCGGCCGGGGTCCGGCGCGGCTACAGGCTCATCCAGCAGTAGAGCTGCTCGTCGGCGGCGACCGCGCGGCGCGCGAGGGCCGTGAGGTCGGTGACGAACGGGTGCAGGTCGTCACCGGTCGCGCCGGCGAGCTCCTCGGCGGTGGCCCAGCGCTCCGCGACGCCGGGCGCGCGCTCGTCGTCGAGCGACGCGAGCGCGTCGCGCGTGGACGCGGGCAGCTCGACGACCCACGGGCCGTCGGACGCGGCGGCGGACTCCTCGTCGGGCCAGACCAGCGCGGGGTCCTCGTCGTGGTCCTCGCCCGTGATCGCCGAGATCAGCGAGCCGAGCACGACGACGGGCTCGATGCCCTTGGCCTCGACGCCGTCGACCGTGGCGGTGCCCGGCCCCGCGCCCGGCACGGGCGTGAGGGGGCCGGCGTTCTCGCGCGACCCGAGCGCACGCGCGGCGTCCTGGTCCGCGGCGCGGAAGTAGTCGGTCAGCAGGCCCATGCGTGTCCTCCGGGGGGTCGGTCGCCGCGGTCTCGCGGCCTGTCGCATGCTGCCACGCGCGGGCCGTCGTTCCTGCACCGGGGCGCCCGCAGGTCCCGGGTGCGGCGCGCGCGTCGGGTGGACGATGCCCGCATGGACGCGTGGACCGAGCGGGTGGCCGCGGCGTGCGCCGCGGGCGAGGCCGCCGTGACCGAGCTGCTGACGACGCACTCCGGGCTGCCGGGGCCGCGGGCGAACCTCGCGCTGCTCGCGGCGTTCGGGGACGTCGCGCCGGCGGACCTCGTGGTGCTCCTGGCCGACGCCGACGACGAGTACCTGCGCAGCTGCGGGACGGCCGCGCTCGGTCGCCTGCTGCTCGAGCACGCGCGCGCCGCGAGCCCGCGCGCGGCCGACGCCGGGGCGTGGCGCGCGACGCTCGACGCCCGCGCGTGCGACGCGTCGTGGCGCGTGCGCGAGGCCGCGGCGATGGCCGGTCAGCGGCTCGGCGCGGGGGAGCCCGCGGCGCTCGTGGCGCTCGCCGACGCGTGGCTGCGCACCGGCGACCCGCTGCCCGCGCGGGCGGCCGTGGCCGCGCTGTGCGAGCCCGCGCTGCTGCGCGTGCCGGCGCTGCGGGTGGCCGCGCTCGACGCGTGCGCGCGCGCGACCGACCTGCTGCGAGCCGTGCCGGCGGCGCACCGGCGGGACGCCGACGTGCGCACGCTGCGGCAGGCGCTCGGCTACGCGTGGTCGGTCGCGGTCGCGGGCGACCCCGACGCGGGGCTGCCGGCGTTCGTGGTCCTCGCGCGCGATCCCGACGCCGACGTCGCGTGGGTCGTGCGGGAGAACCGGAAGAAGAAGCGGCTCGCGGCGCTGCTGGCCTGAGGGGGCCTGCGCCGGCCGTGCCGGCCCGTGCCGACCCAGCCGGGAAGGTTTCGACCCCGTCGGTGGTTCTGGCACAATGGTTCGTCGGTCTGCGGTTCACCGGCGCGGCACGCGCGTCCGGACCCGGAGGCACCCCCACCAAGGAGAGTTCAGTGAAGTCTGGCATCCACCCGGAGTACGTGGCCACCGAGGTCACGTGCACCTGCGGCAACACCTTCGTGACGCGCTCGACCGTGACGTCCGGCAAGATCCACGCCGACGTCTGCAGCGCCTGCCACCCGTTCTACACGGGCAAGCAGAAGATCCTCGACACCGGCGGCCGCGTGGCCCGCTTCGAGGCGCGCTACGGCAAGAAGAGCGCCAACTAGCACCCCGGCAGCGCCGGTGCGCGCGCGGACGACGGCCCTCCATGGCCGTGCCCGCGGCGCACCGGCGCTGTCGCTTTGTGCCGGTCGGGTCACGCGTGGGAGGTCAGCAGGTGGAGCAGCTCGACGCCGTCGAGGCGGCCCTCGCCGAGCACGCGCAGATCGAGCGTGACCTGTCCGACCCCGCGGTCCACGCCGACGCGGGCCGCGCGCGCCGCCTCGGGCGGCGCTACGCCGAGCTCGGGCGGGTCGTGCAGGCCTACCGGGCGTGGCGGACGGCCGCCGACGACGCGCAGGCCGCCGCCGAGCTCGCGGACGAGGACCCGGCGTTCGCCGACGAGCTGCCCGCGCTGCGCGCCGCGGCCGACGAGGCCGCCGAGCGTCTGCGCCGCGTCCTGGTGCCGCGCGACCCCGACGACGCGCGCGACGTGATCCTCGAGATCAAGGCCGGCGAGGGCGGTGAGGAGTCCGCGCTGTTCGCAGGCGACCTGCTGCGCATGTACACGCGCTACGCCGAGCGGCAGGGCTGGGCGGTGCAGGTGCTCGACTCCACGGCGTCGGACCTGGGCGGCGTCAAGGACGTGCAGGTCGCGATCAAGGCGCGCGGGGCGACGACGCCCGAGGACGGCGTGTGGGCGCACCTGAAGTACGAGGGCGGCGTGCACCGCGTGCAGCGCGTGCCGGTCACCGAGTCCCAGGGCCGCATCCACACGTCGGCGGCCGGCGTCATGGTCTTCCCCGAGGCCGACGACGAGGGCGACGTCGAGATCGACCAGAACGACCTGCGGATCGACGTCTACCGCTCGTCCGGGCCGGGCGGGCAGTCCGTCAACACGACGGACTCGGCCGTGCGGATCACCCACCTGCCGACCGGCATCGTCGTGTCGATGCAGAACGAGAAGTCCCAGCTGCAGAACCGCGAGCAGGCGCTGCGCGTGCTGCGCGCGCGGCTGCTCGCGGCGCGGCAGGAGGAGGCCGCGGCCGCCGCGAGCGAGGCGCGCCGCTCGCAGGTGCGCACGGTCGACCGCTCGGAGCGGATCCGCACGTACAACTTCCCCGAGAACCGCATCGCCGACCACCGCACCGGCTACAAGGCGTACAACCTCGACCAGGTGCTCGACGGCGACCTCGGCCCGGTCGTCGCGTCCGCCGTCGAGGCCGACGAGGCCGCGCAGCTCGCCGCCGCGGGCGGCCACGCGTGACCGACGCCGTGCGCCCGGCGCCCGGGCTGCGGGCGTACGTCGACGGCGCCGCGGCCGTGCTCGCCGAGGCGGGCGTCGCGTCGCCGCGGCACGACGCGCTCGCGCTCGCCGCGTACGCGCTGGGCCTGCCGCGCGTCGAGCTGGTGCTGCCGCCGCCGCTGCCCGACGGGTTCGCCGCCGAGTTCGCGGGGCTCGTCGAGCGTCGTCGTGCGCGCGAGCCGCTGCAGCACATCGTCGGGTACACGGTCTTCCGCTACGTGACGCTGCGCGTCGAGCCGGGCGTGTTCGTGCCGCGGCCCGAGACCGAGACCGTCGCGCAGCTCGCGATCGACGAGGCGACGGCGCTCGCGGCGCGGGGCGCCCGCCCGCTCGTCGTCGACCTGTGCACGGGCACCGGGGCGATCGCGATCGCCGTCGACACCGAGGTGCCCGCGAGCCGGGTCGTGGCCGTGGACCTGTCCGACGAGGCCGTCGGTCTCGCGCGCGCCAACGCGGGCGCGGTCGGCACGGCCGACCTGCGCGTCGAGCGGGGCGACGTGCGCGACCCCGCGCTGCTGGCCGAGCTCGACGGCGCCGTCGACGTGCTCGTCTCCAACCCGCCCTACATCCCGCCCGACGCGGTCCCGCTCGACCCCGAGGTGCGCGACCACGACCCCGACCTCGCGCTCTACGGCGGGGGAGCGGACGGGCTCGAGGTGCCGCGCGCCGTGATCGCCGCCGCGGCCCGGCTGCTGGGCGACGGCGGCCTGCTGGTGATGGAGCACGCCGAGGTGCAGGGCCCCGCCGCACGTGCCGCGGCCGAGGCGACCGGCGCGTTCGCCGAGGTCCGGACGCTGCCCGACCTCACCGGCCGGGAGCGCACGCTCGTCGCGCGGCGGGTCGCACGGCCGGTCGTGGGAGACTCGCCCGCGTGAGCCTCATCCGCATCAAGGACGCGACCGACCCGGCGACCTGGGGCCCTGCGATCGACGAGGCCGTGAACGCGGTCGGTCGCGGCGAGCTCGTGGTGCTGCCCACCGACACCGTGTACGGCATCGGTGCCGACGCGTTCGCGCCGCGCGCCGTGCAGGCGCTGCTCGACGCCAAGGGCCGGGGCCGCCAGATGCCGCCACCCGTGCTCATCCCCGACGTCCGGACGCTCGACGGCCTCGCGACCGACGTCCCCGCCGGCGTCCGCGCGCTCGCCGAGGCGTTCTGGCCCGGCGGTCTGACGATCATCGTGCGCGCGCAGCCCTCCCTCGCGTGGGACCTGGGCGAGACGCACGGGACGGTCGCGCTGCGCATGCCCGACCACCCCGTGGCGCTCGCGCTGCTGCGCCGCACGGGTCCGCTCGCCGTCTCGAGCGCCAACCTCACGGGCCGGCCCGCGGCGACGACCGCGGCCGAGGCGTACCGCCAGCTCGGCGCCAAGGTCCCGGTGTTCCTCGACGGCGGCGAGGCGCCCGGCGGCGTCGCGTCGACCATCGTGGACGCCACGGGCGACGTGCTGCGCATCGTGCGGCTCGGCGCGCTCGACGTCGCGACCCTCGCCGCGGTGGCGCCCGTGATGGGCCCGCCCCCGCCGGCGCCGGCGACGGACGCGCCCGAGGCGGACGGCCGCGGGGACGGTGCGCCCGACGACGACGCCGCGGCGGGCGGGACCGCCGCGCCGTGAGGGTGTACCTGCTCGTCGCGGTGGTCGCCGCGGTCGTCACCTACCTCACGACGCCGCTCGCGCGCTGGTGCGCGCTGCGCTGGGGGGCGATCACGGCCGTGCGCGACCGTGACGTGCACGCGGTCCCGACGCCGCGGCTCGGCGGCATGGCGATGTTCGTCGGACTGCTGGTCGCGCTGCTCATCGGCTCGCGCGTCCCGTTCCTCGAGCCGGTGTACGCCAACCCGCGGCCCATCTTCGGCATCGTCGGCGGTGCCGCGATCGTGTGCGCGCTCGGCGTCGCCGACGACATCTGGGACCTCGACTGGCTCACGAAGCTCATGGGGCAGATCCTCGCGGCCGGGTTCCTGGCCTGGCAGGGCGTGCTGCTCTACCAGCTGCCGGTCGCCGAGAACGTCATCAGCGGCTCGTCGCGCTCGGCGGTGTTCCTCACGGTGGTGTCGGTCGTCGTCGCGATGAACGCCGTGAACTTCGTCGACGGCCTCGACGGCCTCGCGGCGGGCGTCCTGGCGATCGGGGGCGCGGCGTTCTTCGTCTACGCCTACCTGCTGACCATCGGCACGGGCCGGGACGACTACTCGAACCTCGCGACGCTGGTGGTCGCGGCGCTCGTCGGCGTGTGCGTCGGCTTCCTGCCGCACAACTTCTACCCGGCGCGCATCTTCATGGGCGACTCGGGCTCGATGCTGCTCGGCTTCGTCATCGCGGCCGCCGCGATCGTCGTGACGGGTCAGATCGACTTCGCGGCGGTGGTCGACCGCGTGCGGTTCCCCGCGTACGTGCCGATCCTGCTGCCCGTCGCCGTGCTCGTGCTGCCGCTGCTCGACATGGGCCTGGCGATCGTGCGGCGCCTGCTCAACGGCAAGAGCCCGTTCCACCCCGACCGCCTGCACCTGCACCACCGGCTGCTGGCGCTGGGCCACAGCCACCGGCGCGCGGTCGCGATCATGTACGTCTGGACGGGCGTGCTGGCGTTCGGGGTCGCGGCGCTCGCCGCGCTGTCGACCACCACGGTCCTCGTCCTCACCGGCACCGGTGTGGTGATCGCGACGATCCTGACGTTCGGCCCGTTGCGCGGGTCGCGACGCACCCCCGACGACGTGCCGGACGACGCCCCGACCGTCGTCGGGTCCTGACCGCCCCACCCCTGAGGAGACCCCCGTGACGGACCCGGCCGGCCCCCTGGCCCCCGAGGCGCAGGACGCCATCCGTGCCGTGCTGCGCCGCGCGCTGCGCGACCTGCTCGTGCTGCTCGCCGTCCTCGTCGTGCTGGGGGTGGCGGTCGGGGCGCTGGTCGCCGGCCTCCCGGGCGTGTGGGGTGCGCTGATCGGCGCGGCGATCGCGCTCGCGTTCTCGGGCACGACGATCTGGTCGATGCTGCGCACGGTGCGGTCGGGGCTCGGCCAGATGTCGGCGCTCGTCATGGGCGCCTGGCTCGCGAAGGTCGTGCTGCTGGTCGTCGTGCTCGCGGTGCTGCGCGGCATGGACTTCTACGACGCGCGCGTGCTGGTCGTGGTGCTCACGCTCGGCGTGGTCGGGTCGGCGTTCGCCGACTACCGCGCGGTCCAGGCCAGCCGGACACCGTACGTCGTGCCCTCCGCGGGACCGCGGGACGAAGAGCCCAGAAGGGTGGACGGCGGTCAGGATCAGCCCCACCGATAGGTTAGGCTTCCCCCGAATCCACGACGTCCACGTGCTACGGAGCGCTCGCATCGACGCGCGCGTCGGCAGTCATCACGACCACAGGAGTCCGCTCTGTCCAGCCTCTCGACGATCCTGCCGTTCGCCGCGTCGCAGGACGGCGGGTTCCATGCGCCGACGATCGCCGAGTTCTTCCCGCCCACCGTGCTGTTCGGGGGCACCCCGTTCGAGCTGAACCGGATCATCCTCATCCGGATCCTCGCGACCCTCGTCCTGGTGACGCTGTTCTGGCTCGCCGCGCGCCGTGCGCGCCTGGTGCCGGGACGTTCCCAGAACGTCGCCGAGATGTCGCTCGACTTCGTGCGGGTCAACATCGCCGAGGAGATCATCGGCAAGGACACCGCGCGTCGGTTCGTCCCGCTGCTGACCACGATCTTCTTCGCCGTGCTCGCCGCCAACATCACGGGCGTCGTGCCCGGCCTCAACATCGCGAGCTCGTCGCTCATCGGCTTCCCGCTGGTGATGGCGATCATCGCCTTCGTCGCCTTCATCGTGGTCGGCATCAAGGCCCACGGCGCGGTCGGCTACCTGCGCACGACCCTGTTCCCGTCGGGCGTGCCGTGGCCGGTGTACATCATCCTCACGCCGATCGAGCTCATCTCGACGTTCATCCTGCGGCCGGCGACGCTCACCATCCGACTCCTCGTCAACATGGTGGCCGGGCACCTGCTGCTCGTCCTCTGCTTCGGCGCGACCCACTTCCTCTTCTTCGAGGCGGCGGGTGCGCTCAAGGCGGTCGGCGCCGTGACGCTCGCGGCCGGCTTCGCCTTCACGCTCTTCGAGATCTTCATCGCGGCGCTGCAGGCGTACATCTTCACGCTGCTCACCGCGGTCTACATCAGCATCTCGCAGGAGTCGCACTGACCACGTCGTAGTCCTCGTCGGCGGCCCACCGGGCCGTCGTCACGACCGTCGGAGGAACCGGACGAGGGTCCGGCCCCGCCAACCGGAAGGAAGAACACTCGTGGACGTCACGGGCATCACGGGCAACATCGCAACGATCGGCTTCGGCCTGGCCGCCCTCGGCCCCGGCATCGGCCTCGGCATCATGGTCGCCAAGACGCAGGAGGCCACGGCTCGCCAGCCCGAGGTCGCCGGTCTGCTGCGCACCAACATGTTCATCGCGCTCGCCGCCATCGAGGCGCTGGGCCTCATCGGCTTCGCCGCCGGCTTCGTCTTCTGATCCGATGATCGCGACGACTCTCGTCCTGGCGGCCGAGGGAGGCGAGCAGTCCATCCTCCTCCCGGCCACGTACGACATCGTGTGGTCGGCGGTGTGCGCGCTGATCATCGGGCTGGTCTTCTGGAAGGTCGTCCTGCCCGTCTTCACGCGCATCCTCGACGAGCGCACCGAGCTCATCGAGGGTGGGCTCAAGCGCGCGGAGGTCGCCCAGGAGGAGGCCGCCGCACTCATCGAGCAGTACAAGGCGCAGCTCGACGAGGCCCGCACCGAGGCCGCGCGCGTCCGTGAGGAGGCGCGTGCCGAGGGGCAGGCGATCCTCGCGGAGCTGCGGGCCAAGGCCACGGCCGACGCCGAGCGCATCGTCGAGACCGCGCACCGGCAGATCGAGGCCGAGCGTCAGGCGGCGGCGATCTCGCTGCGGTCCGACGTGGGCTCGCTGGCCACCGACCTCGCCGCGCGGATCCTCGGTGAGTCGCTCTCCGACGACGCGCGCGCGTCGCGGGTCGTGGACCGGTTCCTCGACGAGCTCGACGGCCAGCTGGGCGCGTCGGCCGACGAGGCGGACGCGGACCGCGTGAAGGGACGCTGATGCGAGGCACGAGCCAGCAGGCGCTGACGGACGCGGAGGACCGGTTCGAGCCGGTCCTCGCCGCCGCGGGTGCGGACGCCGCGACGCTGGGCGACCAGCTGTTCGCGGTGGTCGACCTGCTGGACGGGAACGCGTCGCTGCGGCGCGCGCTGACCGACCCCGGCGCGACGGGCGAGGCCAAGGCCGGGCTCGTCGGCGCCGTGCTCTCCGGGCGCGTCGACGGCCGGGTCGTCGACCTGGTCGCCGGCATGGTCCGGGCCCGCTGGGCGGGTGAGCGCGACCTCGTCGAGGCCGTCGACCGTCTGGGCACGGTCGCGGTGCTCGCGTCCGCGCAGGCGGCCGGCGAGCTCGAGCGCGTCGAGGACGAGCTGTTCCGGGTCGACCGGCTGCTCGCGGCGAACCGCGACGTCCGCCAGGCGCTCGGGGACCGGACGGCCGACGTGGCCCGCCGGACCACGCTCGTGCGCGACCTGCTGGGCACCAAGGCGGCCGCGGCGACCCTCACGCTCGTGACCCGCGCGGTCGCGGCCCCCCGGGGCCGCACGCTGACCGCCGCGGTCATCGAGCTCGGCCGGCTCGCGGCCGCGCGTCGACGCCGGCTCGTGGCCCAGGTGACGGCCGCCGCCGCGCTCACGCAGGCGCAGCGCGAGCGGATCGAGCGGCTGCTCGAGCGCCGCTACGGCCGCCCCGTGCAGCTCAACGTCTCCGTCGACCCCGCGGCCCTGGGCGGCCTGCGGATCCAGGTCGACGCCGACGTGATCGACGCGACCGTGCGCGCACGGCTGGACGACGCCCGCCGCCGGCTCGCCGGCTGACGAACCCTCTCGACGACCCCACCGCCGGTCCGCACCGGGCGGACACGACAGGAGTAACCGCTGATGTCTGAGCTGACGATCCGGCCGGAGGAGATCCGCGCCGCGCTGGACAGCTTCGTCAAGTCCTACGAGCCCGCCGACGCGGTCGCCGAGGAGGTCGGGCGCGTGACGCTCGCCGCCGACGGCATCGCGCAGGTCGAGGGCCTGCCCGGGGCCATGGCGAACGAGCTGCTGCGCTTCGAGGACGGCACGCTGGGCCTCGCGCTCAACCTCGACGTGCGCGAGATCGGTGTCGTCGTGCTCGGCGAGTTCGCCGGCATCGAGGAGGGCCAGGAGGTCCGCCGCACGGGTGAGGTCCTGTCGGTCGCCGTCGGCGACGGCTACCTCGGCCGCGTCGTCGACCCGCTGGGCAACCCCATCGACGGCCTGGGCGACGTCGCCACCGAGGCCCGCCGCGCGCTCGAGCTGCAGGCCCCCGGCGTCATGGCCCGCAAGTCGGTCCACGAGCCGCTGCAGACCGGCCTCAAGGCCATCGACTCGATGATCCCGATCGGGCGCGGCCAGCGTCAGCTCATCATCGGCGACCGCCAGACCGGCAAGACGGCGATCGCGATCGACACGATCATCAACCAGAAGGCGAACTGGGAGTCGGGCGACCCGACCAAGCAGGTGCGCTGCGTCTACGTCGCGATCGGCCAGAAGGGCTCGACCATCGCCGCGGTGCGCGGCGCCCTCGAGGAGGCCGGCGCGCTCGAGTACACGACGATCGTCGCGGCCCCGGCGTCCGACCCGGCGGGCTTCAAGTACCTCGCGCCCTACACCGGCTCGGCCATCGGCCAGCACTGGATGTACCAGGGCAAGCACGTCCTCATCGTGTTCGACGACCTGTCGAAGCAGGCCGAGGCGTACCGCGCCGTGTCGCTGCTGCTGCGTCGCCCCCCGGGCCGCGAGGCGTACCCCGGTGACGTCTTCTACCTGCACTCCCGCCTGCTCGAGCGCTGCGCGAAGCTCTCGGACGAGCTGGGCGCGGGCTCGATGACGGGCCTGCCGGTCATCGAGACCAAGGCCAACGACGTGTCGGCGTACATCCCGACCAACGTCATCTCGATCACCGACGGCCAGATCTTCCTGCAGTCGGACCTGTTCAACGCCGACCAGCGCCCCGCCGTCGACGTCGGCATCTCGGTGTCCCGCGTCGGTGGTGCCGCGCAGGTCAAGGCGATGAAGCAGGTGTCCGGCACGCTCAAGCTCGACCTCGCGCAGTACCGCTCGCTCGAGGCGTTCGCGATGTTCGCGTCCGACCTCGACGCGGCGTCGCGCGCGCAGCTGACGCGTGGTGCGCGGCTCATGGAGCTGCTCAAGCAGGGTCAGTACTCGCCGTACCCGGTCGAGGACCAGGTGGCGTCGATCTGGGCCGGCACCAAGGGCAAGCTCGACGACGTCCCGCTCGAGGACGTCCGACGCTTCGAGTCCGAGATGCTGGAGCACCTGCGCCGCAAGACCGACGTGCTCTCGACGATCGCCGAGACCGGCAAGCTCGACGAGGCCACCGAGCAGGCGCTCGGCTCGGCCGTCGACGACTTCCGCAACGGCTTCATCACGTTCGACGGCAGCGCCCTCGTGGGCGAGGCCGAGGAGGACGAGCACGTCGAGGTCGAGCAGGAGCAGATCGTCCGCCAGAAGCGGGCCTGAGCATGGCGGGACAGCAGCGCGTCTACAAGGCGCGGATCAAGAGCACCCAGTCGCTCAAGAAGATGTTCCGCGCCCAGGAGCTCATCGCCGCGTCGCGCATCGGCAAGGCGCGCGACCGGGTGGCCATGGCCACGCCGTACGCCCGGGCGATCACGCGTGCCGTCTCGGCGGTCGCGACGCACTCCGACGTGTCCCACCCGTTCCTCGTGGAGCGCACGGACACGACGCGCGCCGCGGTGCTGCTGATCGCCTCGGACCGCGGCATGGCGGGCGCCTACTCGGCGAGCGTCATCCGCGAGACCGAGCGGCTCGTGCAGCGGCTCGAGAGCGAGGGCAAGCAGGTCGCCCTCTACGTCTCGGGACGTCGCGCCGTGGCGTACTACACGTTCCGGCAGCGCGAGCTCGCGGGGCAGTGGTCCGGCTTCTCGGACGCGCCGACCCCCGAGGTCGCCGACGAGATCGCGAACGAGCTGCTCGACGCGTTCCGCGCGGCGCCCGAGGAGGGCGGCGTGAGCGAGGTGCACGTCGTGTTCACGCAGTTCGTCAACATGGTCACGCAGCGCCCGCGCGTCGTGCGGCTCCTGCCGCTCGAGGTCGTCGAGGGCGTGGCGCCGGTGGGCGAGAACGACGCGCTCCCGCTGTACGAGTTCGAGCCGAGCCCGGCCGAGGTGCTCGACGCGCTCCTGCCGCGGTACGTCCGTACGCGCATCTACGCCAACCTGCTGCAGGCCTCGGCCTCGGAGCTCGCGGCGCGGCAGCGGGCCATGCACACCGCGACCGAGAACGCCGAGGACCTCATCCGCACCTACACGCGACTGGCCAACCAGGCGCGGCAGGGCGAGATCACCCAGGAGATCAGCGAGATCGTGTCGGGCGCCGACGCGCTCGCGTCCTCCTGACCCCCGACAGCACGACACCGACCCCAGCCGGGCACCGCACCGCCCGGACGAGCGAAGCGAGGCAGACATGACCGCCACCACCGTCGACGCGACGGCCGCGAACGCCGGCACGCCCGGCGTCGGCCGGGTCGCGCGGGTCATCGGGCCCGTCGTGGACATCGAGTTCCCGCCGGACCAGATCCCCGAGATCTACAACGCGCTCGAGGTCGACATCGACCTCTCGGCGCAGGGCGAGGGGGAGGGCGACGGCGCCTTCACCATGACGCTCGAGGTCGAGCAGCACCTGGGCGAGTCCCTGGTGCGCGCCATCGCGCTGAAGCCGACCGACGGCCTCGTGCGCGGTGCGCAGGTGCGCGACACGGGCCTGCCGATCTCGGTGCCCGTCGGCGACGTCACCAAGGGCAAGGTCTTCAACGTCACGGGTGAGGTGCTCAACCTCGCCGAGGGCGAGAAGCTCGAGATCACCGAGCGCTGGCCCATCCACCGCAAGCCCCCGGCCTTCGACCAGCTCGAGTCGAAGACGCAGATGTTCGAGACCGGCATCAAGGTCATCGACCTGCTGACCCCGTACGTCCAGGGCGGCAAGATCGGCCTGTTCGGCGGCGCGGGCGTCGGCAAGACGGTCCTCATCCAGGAGATGATCCAGCGCGTCGCGCAGGACCACGGCGGCGTCTCGGTGTTCGCCGGCGTCGGCGAGCGCACGCGTGAGGGCAACGACCTCATCGTCGAGATGGAGGAGGCGGGCGTCTTCGACAAGACGGCCCTCGTCTTCGGCCAGATGGACGAGCCCCCGGGCACGCGTCTGCGCGTCGCGCTGTCGGCGCTCACGATGGCGGAGTACTTCCGCGACGTCCAGAAGCAGGACGTGCTGCTGTTCATCGACAACATCTTCCGGTTCACGCAGGCCGGCTCCGAGGTGTCGACGCTGCTCGGCCGCATGCCGTCCGCCGTCGGCTACCAGCCGAACCTCGCCGACGAGATGGGTCAGCTGCAGGAGCGCATCACCTCGACGCGCGGGCACTCGATCACGTCGCTGCAGGCGATCTACGTCCCCGCCGACGACTACACCGACCCGGCGCCGGCCACGACGTTCGCGCACCTCGACGCGACGACCGAGCTCAGCCGTGAGATCGCGTCGCGCGGTCTGTACCCCGCGGTCGACCCGCTCGCGTCGACGAGCCGCATCCTCGACCCGCGCTACGTGGGCCAGGAGCACTACGACGTCGCGACGCAGGTGAAGTCGATCCTGCAGCGCAACAAGGAGCTGCAGGACATCATCGCGATCCTCGGCGTCGACGAGCTCTCCGAGGAGGACAAGACGATCGTCGCGCGTGCGCGCCGCATCCAGCAGTTCCTCTCGCAGAACACCTACATGGCCGAGAAGTTCACGGGTGTCGTGGGCTCGACCGTGCCGGTCACCGAGACCGTCGAGGCGTTCAAGAAGATCGCCGAGGGCGAGTTCGACCACATCGCCGAGCAGGCGTTCTTCAACATCGGCGGCCTCGAGGACCTCGAGCGCAACTGGGCCCGCATCCAGAAGGAGTACGGCGTCTGACCTGCGGGTCGGGCGGCGTACGGCAGGGCTGAGGGAGGAGCACGGTGGCAGAGCTCGAGGTGGACGTCGTCGCCGCGGACGGCAAGGTCTGGTCGGGGACGGCACGTCAGGTGTCGGCCCCGGCCGCGGACGGTGACATCGGCATCCTCGCGGGGCACACGCCGATCCTGTCGGTGCTGCGCGAGGGCCCGGTGCGGATCGTGCCCGCGGGCGGGGGAGCCCCGCTCGCGTGGCACGTCGACGGCGGGTTCCTGTCGGTCGACGACAACCAGGTGACGGTCGTCGTCGACGCCGTGTCCGAGGCGGCGGCCGCTGCCACGTCCGGGCACTGACCCCGGCGGGCGGGTGACGGCGTGAGCGGGCAGGTCCTCGCCGTCGTCGCGGGCGTCGTCGCCGTGCTGGTGCTGGCGCTCGTGGCCCTGTGGTTCTCGCGGACACGCACGCTCGCGCGACGGGTCGGGTCGTTCGGGTGCGTCCTCACCGAGGCGAACGACCCGCGCCCGGCCCGCGGCACCGCGCAGTACGGCGCGACGCGCCTCTACTGGTGGCGTCGCGTCTCGGTGATGCCCCGGCCGGCGCGCACGTGGTCCCGCTACGGGCTCGTCGTGCTGGAGAGGTCGGTGCTCCCGCCCGCCCCGGGCCGGCCGCAGGCCGTCGTGGCGCACTGCCGGGTCGTGCCGGCCGCGGGTGGTCCGGCGCAGGAGGTCCGCCTGCAGATGTCCGTCGAGGCGTACGCCGGGTTCACGTCGTGGATCGAGGCGACGCCGTCGCGCGTCGCGACGATCATCTGATCCCGGCGCGACCAGAGGAAGGAAGCGCATGCGCTTGGTCGTCGCGGAGTGCGCGGCCCGCTACACCGGTCGGCTCTCGGCGCACCTGCCGCGTGCCCGCCGGCTGCTCGTGGTCAAGGCCGACGGTTCGGTGCTGCTGCACTCGGACGGCGGCTCCTACAAGCCGCTGAACTGGATGAGCCCGCCCTGCTCCCTCGCGGTCGGCGAGCCCGACGCCGAGCAGGCGGCCGCCGGTGTGACGCAGGTGTGGACCGTGCAGCACGCGAAGTCCGACGACCGGCTCGTCATCGACCTGTACGACGTGCAGCACGACTCGGCGCACGAGCTGGGCGTCGACCCCGGCCTCGTGAAGGACGGTGTCGAGGCGCACCTGCAGGAGCTGCTGGCGGCGCAGATCGCGCTGCTCGGCACCGGCCACCAGCTGGTGCGGCGCGAGTACCCGACGGCGATCGGCCCGGTCGACATCCTGGCGAAGTCGCCCGACGGCGGCACGGTCGCGGTCGAGATCAAGCGCCGGGGCGACATCGACGGGGTCGAGCAGCTCACGCGGTACCTCGAGCTGCTCAACCGGGACCCGCTGCTGCGGCCCGTGCGCGGCGTCTTCGCGGCGCAGGAGATCAAGCCGCAGGCGCGGGTGCTCGCGGCCGACCGGGGGATCGCGTGCCTCGTGCTCGACTACGACGCGATGCGCGGCGTCGACGACGTGGACTCGCGACTCTTCTGACCGGCCGCAGCGCTGTTGAACATGTTCAGTTGAACGTGTTCAATGGCGCCATGGATCAGTCCCCGCAGCCCGTCGACGGTCCGGCCGTGCGCGGCATGTCGCCCGTGCTCGGCGTCGTCGGCTGGACCGCGGTGGTCGTCGTGTCCGTCAACGTCCCGCTCGGCACGGGTCTCATGGTCGTCGAGGAGGCCGGCGCGGGACTGGGCGGGCTCGGCTTCGTGCTGGTGCTCGCGGCCTTCGTCGCCGTCGTGCCGACCGTCGTGCTCGGCTTCCCGCTGGGGCTGCTCACCGCCTGGGCGCTGCGGTCCGTGCCGCACGAGCGTCTGCACGTCGCCGCGTTCGCCCTGGTCGGGGCCGTGACAGCGACCGCGATGGCCATGGTCCCCGACCTGTGGGCGGGCACGGAGACCGCGTCGCCGCCCCCGGTGACCGTGCTCGTCTACGCGCTCGAGGGTGCGCTCGGCGCGGGCGGCGGGCGGTGGGCCGCGGGAGCGGTGCGTCGACGTCGCGCCTCGCGTGCGCGCGCCCCCCACGACGCCGGGGTCGCCGCATGAGCGCCCGGCGGACGGCGGACGAGACGCGGGACCTGATCCGCACGACGGCGCTGCACCTGTTCCGCGAGCGGGGCTTCGACGCGACGACGATGCGCGCGGTCGCGCAGGAGGCGGGCGTCGCGGTGGGCAACGCGTACCACCACTTCGCGTCCAAGGACGACCTCGTGCAGGAGGTCTACCTCGAGGTGAACCGCGAGCACGCCGCGCGGGCGCGCACCGCCCTCGCGACGGGCGGCGACCTGACGTCGCGACTGCGGGCGACCTGGCACGCGGGCCTCGACGCCTTCGGCCCCTACCGCCGGTTCGGAGTCGAGTCCATCGGGGTCGCGATCCGGCCGGGCTCGGCCGCGAGCCCGTTCTCGGCCTCCTCGGTGCCGAGCGCCGACCTCAGCCGGGCGATCTTCCGCGAGGTCGTCGACGGGGCCAGCCCCGCGGTCCCCGCGCACCTGCGCGCCGACCTGCCGGAGCTGCTGTGGCTCGCGCAGCTCGGCGTCGTGGTCGCGTGGGTGCACGACACGACGCCCGACCAGCGGCGCGTCCGCGCGCTCGTCGACGGCGCCGCGCCCCTGGTCGGGCGCCTGGTGGGCCTCGCGCGTCTGCCGGTCGCGCGGGGGGTCGCCGAGGACGCGCTGCGGCTGCTCGCGGCGGTGCGGCCGTGACCCGGCGGTGGACGGCGCCCGGGGTGCTCGGGGTGCTCGCGGCCGTCGTCACCGTGTGGGTGCTGCGCGCCGCGCTGGTGCTCGCCGTCGACGGTCCGGGCGCACCGGCGCTGACGCGACCGTCCCTGCTGCTGGTGTACGCGGCCGGGCCGGCGCTGCTGTGCGCGGTGCCGATCGCGCTCGTCGCCCGCGCGGCGCTGGCCCGCACCGGGCCCGCCGTCCTGGCCTACGGCGCGGTCGGACTGCTGGGCGGGGCCCTCGTCGGCGTCGTGCAGCCCCTGGTGCTGCTCTCGACGTGGCCGTGGCTGCTGGGCACCGGCCCGCTCGTCGAGCTCGTGGTGCTCCCCGCGGTCGGGGGGCTCGTGGGCGGGCTGACCGCCGGGCTGGTGCGCCGCGGGCAGGAGCGCCAGCGGGGTGACGGTCCGCGCGGCGACGCGTCGCGCGGCTGAGGTCTCAGGCGACCCAGGCACCCGCGCGCAGCACGCGCGTGGGTTCGAGCCCGGGCGTGGTCACGAGCAGGTCGGCCCGGTGGTCGGGCAGCACCGCCCCGAGGTCGGGGCGGCCGAGCACCTGCGCGGGCGTGCTCGAGGCCGCGCGCACCGCGGCGACCAGCGGGACGCCCGCGGTGACGGTCGCGCGCACGACGTCGAGCAGGTGCGCGACGCCGCCCGCGATCGCCCCGACGCGCGGCGCTGCGCCCGGCTCGGCGAGGTCGTGCTCGAGGAGCCGTGCCACGCCGTCGGCCACGCGGACCGCCATCGGCCCGAGGCGGTAGTCCCCGTCGGGCATGCCGGCGGCGGCCATCGCGTCGGTCACGAGCACCGCGGCGTCCGCCCCGACCAGGTCGAGCACCGACCGGACCGTCGCGGGCGCGAGGTGCGTGCCGTCGGCGACGAGCTCCACGACGAGCTCGCCGCGCGCCGCCGCGGCGAGGCACGCGGCCACCGGGCCGGGGTCGCGGTGGTGCAGCGGACGCATGCCGTTGAACAGGTGCGTCGCCGTGGGGCGGTGCGAGCGCGCGCCCGGCGAGGTCGCCAGCAGGTCGAACGCGCGGTCGATCGCGGCGTCGGTCTGCTCGGCGCTCGCGTCGGTGTGGCCCACCGACGGCAGCGCGCCGGCCTCGACGAGCGCGCGCAGCACGTCGTCGTCGCCGACCACCCCGGCGACCTCGGGCGCGACGGTCATCGTCACGAGGTGGCCGCGGGCCGCCGCCGCGACGGCGCGGACGAGCCCCGGGTCGCCGGGCACCATGTCGTCCGGGTGCTGCGCGCCGCAGCGCGCGGGGGAGAGGAACGGCCCCTCGAGGTGGATCCCGGCCACGACGCCGGCGTCGACGGCGTCGGCCAGCAGCGCGGTGCGCGCGAGCAGGACGTCGCGCGGCGCCGTGACGAGCGACGCGACGAGCGTCGTCGTGCCGTGGCGCAGGTGCTCGTCGGCCGCGCGGCGCACCTCGTCGGGCGTCGTCGCGTCCGGGAAGCTCGCGCCGCCTCCGCCGTGGCAGTGCAGGTCGACGAGCCCGGGCAGCACGAGCGTGCCCGGCGCGGGCCGTGGTGGGCGGTGCGTCGCCGGCACGTCGTCTGCGGCGCCGACCCAGACGATCCGGTCGCCCTGCACGGCGACGGCCGCGTCGGGCAGCACCTCGGCGGGGGTGACGACGTCCCCCCGGACCACGAGCGCACCGGTGAGGTCGGACGGACCGTTCGTCATGCCCCGATCATCGCGCAGGTGACGGCTGCGCGTCAGGGCCCGGCCTCGGCGGCTCTGGGCCCGCCGCGCACCGCCGCCCGTGCACCCCACCACCCACGGACCCCACCGGCCACGGACCCCACCGCCGACGGACACCGCGACGGCCCGGCGGACCTCCGCGCGCCGTCGAGGGGGAGCGGTGCGCCGGTCACACGAGGCGCAGCGTCGCGAGGCGTGCGGTCCCCACGAGGCGGACGCTCAGGTCGGCGACGTCGCGCGCGGGGACGGTCAGCGGCACGGTGGTGAGCGTCCAGTCGTGGCGTCCGACGCCGTCGGGGACGTCGAGGCGGGCGAGCTCGGCGCCGGTCGAGGCGTCCCGGACCTCGACGCGGGCGGGTCCGGGCCCCGTGCGGGCGACCTCGAACGCGATCGCGGTCGCGCCCGCGACCCGGCAGTCGCGCAGCAGCACCTCACCCGCGGTGCGGCCCCGCCGGACCTGCACGCACGTGCCCGTCTCGCGCGTCCGCTCGGACAGGTCGACGCCTCGCAGGTCGTCGGCGTCGGCGACGCGCACGGGCCGGTCCCGCAGCTCGCGCGGCGGCACGGGCGCGCCCGCGACGTCGACGTCCGCCCGCTGCGCGACGGCGGTGCTCGACGGGCCGGCCCCCAGCTCGTAGCGGCCCGGTTCGACGACCCACCGATCGCGGGTCGCGTCCCACACCGCGAGGTCGCGCACCGGCACGCGCAGCGCGACGACGCTCGTCGCGCCCGGGGCCACGACGACCCGCGCGTGCGCGACGAGGCGGTGCGGGTACGGCAGCCGGTGCTCGGGTGCGTCGACGTAGAGCTGGACCAGCTCGTGGGCGGGTCGTGCGCCGCGGTTCTCGACGGTCACGTGTGCGACGAGCGTCGCGTCCTCGTCGACCGGCGCGCGGTCCGCGGCGACGTCGAGCGCCACGTAGCGCACGTCGCCGTACGTGCGGCCGTGCCCCAACCCGTACCGGTGGGGCGTGGGCGAGTACCAGCTCGTGGTGCGCGTGGCGATGAGGTCGTAGTCGAGCAGGTCACCGGCCTGCGCGGCGTCGGCGGGCCACTCCTGCGCGAGCCGACCGGTGGGCTCGACGTCGCCGAGCAGCACGTCGGCGAGGCCGTGCCCGTGCTCCTGCCCGCCGTGCGACGACCACACGACGGCGGCAGCGGCGTCAGCCTCGCCCTCCAGCACGTACGGGTACGACGAGACGACGAGCAGCACGGCGCGCGGGTTCGCGGCGACGGCGGCCTGCCACAGCGCCCGCTGGCTCGCGGGCAGCCCGAGGTGCGGGCGGTCCTCGGTCTCACGGCCGTGCAGGTGCGGGTCGTTGCCTGCCGTCACGACGACGACGTCGGCCGCCGCCGCGGCGCGCGCGACCTCCTGCGTGCCGCTGCGCAGGACCCGGGCCGCGAACCGCTCGGCGTGCGCGGCGTCGGGCGCCTCGGCCACGAGCGTGCCGGCCTCGTCGTGCTGCACGCGCAGCCAGCGGCCCGACCCGACGTGCTGGAGCGACCACGTGCCGTCGTCGTGGCGGTGCGCGCGGAACGACTCCTGGGCGACCCACCCGCCGACGCGCGTCGCGTCGGCGCGCACGACCCACGCGGCGCCGCTCCAGAGGCGGTCGGACGCGACGCCGCGCAGCGTGAGCAGGCCGTCGCCCCAGTCGGTGACGTCGTGCGCGACGGGCTCGTCCGCGTCGGCGACGAGCGTGCCGTCGGCCAGCGCACGGACGCCGCGGCCCGTGGAGGTCGCGGTCAGGGCCACGCGGTCGGCGCCGTCGGCGACGTGCACGCGGTCGGGCCCGAGCGCCTCGGCGAGCGCGGTGCCGAGGCCCACGAGGTAGGGCGGGGTCCCGGAGTACCAGTCGTGCAGCACGCGGTCGGCGTGCGGTCCGACGACCGCGACGGACGCGTCGCGGGGGAGCGGCAGCACGCCGTCGTCCTCCAGCACGACGACCGCCCGCGCGGCGGCCTCGCGTGCGAGCGTGCGGTGCTCGGGCAGGTCGATCGACTCGGGGCCGACGACCCACGGGTCGAGGTCGGGGTCGAGCTCGCCCGTGCGCAGCCGCAGCTCGAGCTGCCGCAGCACGGCGCGGTCGACGTCGGCCTCGGTGAGGAGCCCGCGCTCGAGCGCCGCGGTCACGCGCTCGACGGTCGGCCGGGGGTCGGCGTCGTCGGCCGTGAACGAGTCGACGCCGGCGCGCAGCAGCGCCGCGTGCGACGTGACGTGGTCGTCGTGGTAGCGCTGGAACGTCACGACGTTGCCGGGGGCGGCGGCGTCCGAGACGACGAGCAGGGACGTGGCCGACCACGACCGCAGCTCGTCGAGCAGCTCGCCGCACAGGTGCGCCGGGCGGCCGTTGACGAGGTTGTACGACGGCATGACGGCGCCGACGACGCCCGCGGCGATCGGGCCGCGGAACGCGGGCAGCTCGTACTCGCGCAGCACGCGCGGGCGTAGCTGCGTGCTGGTCACGGCGCGGTCGGTCTCGTTGTCGTACCCGAGGAAGTGCTTGAGCGTGGGCACGGTGCGCCAGTAGACGGGGTGGTCGCCGCGCAGGCCGCGCGCGTAGGCGGTCGCGAGGTGCGCGGTCACGTGCGGGTCGCTGGACCAGCCCTCCTCGTTGCGGCCCCAGGCGGGGTGGCGCAGCGGGTCGACCACGGGTGCCCACACGTTGAGCGAGACCGCCGGGTCGGCCGCGTGCTTGGCGCGCACCTCGACGCCGACGGCGGCGCCGACGCGTTCGAGCAGGTCGACGTCCCAGGTCGCGGCGAGGCCCACGGGCTGCGGGAACGTGGTGGCGGTGCCGAGCCAGGCGACGCCGTGCAGGGCCTCGGTGCCCGTGCGGAACGCGGCGAGCCCGAGCCGCTCGACGGCCGGGGCGTGCTGGTGCAGCAGGGCGATCCGCTCGTCGCGCGTGAGCTCGGCGAGCAGCACGGCGGCGCGTTCCTCGACCGGCAGCGCGGGGTCGCGCCACCGCGGCGTCCCGGGGTCGGGCGCGGTCGCTGCGGGGGTGGTCGTGGGGGCGTCGTCGGCCACGGCGGTCCTCGTCGGTCGGGGTGGGCGGGTGGGCCTGGCGGGGTCGACGACGGTCGGAGGCCCGGTCTCGATCGAACCGTTTCGACGTCGTCGTCGGGTCCTTCGCGCAGCCATCGTGGTCGAAGTCCTGCTCAGGGACAAGCCCCGATCGTCTGGTCTGCGTGTCTTGCCTCACATACCGGACCTGCCCTAGATTCGCCAAGGCGATATGAATCGAACCGCTTCGACGCCGTGGCGGGACGCCGGGTCACCGAGGACCCGGCGTCGCGACCGTCCCGCCGTCCCGTGCACGTCCGTTTCCACGAGGGAGTGAAGGACGCTGATGAAGACCACCACCTCCACCGCACGCCTCGGCGACGTCGAGGTCCGCCGCCGCTCGTTCCTCGGGCTGGTCGCCGCCGGCGCCGCCGTGGTCGGCGTGCCGTCGCTGCTCACGGCGTGCAGCACCGACGCGCCGCCCGCCGCCGCGCCCGGGGCCACGCCCTCGGCCGACGTGCTCCCGAAGTACGTCCCCGTCGACTACGTCGCGCCCGACTACCCGAGCGTCAACGGCTCGACGCCCGGCTACGAGACCCTGCCTGCCGAGCTCGTGCAGTCGGTGCCCGAGCCCCCGGGCGCGGGGTCCTCGTTCACGGCCATGACCCCGCTGTGGGGCACGATCCCGCCCACCAAGGGCAACCAGTACTACGAGGCGGTCAACGGCCTGCTCGGCTCGACCATCGCGTTCCAGATCACCGACGGGAACGTCTACGGCGACAAGCTCGCGACCGTGCTCGCGTCGGCCAAGGACGTGCCGGACTGGGTCAGCGTCCCGTCCTGGAACATCCCGCCGCGCTTCGGGTCCGAGATCGTGCCGAACCTCTTCCAGGACCTCACGGACTTCCTCGGCGGCGACAAGGTCGAGCAGTACCCGAACCTCGCCAACATCCCGACCGACGCCTGGAAGTTCTGCGTCTTCAACGGCCGCCTGTACGGCCTGCCGTTCCCGGGCGAGATCATCACCGACGCGATCTTCTACCGCAAGGACGTGCTCGACGAGCTCGGCATCACGCCGTCCGTCAGCAACGGCCAGGACCTGCTCGACCTCGCCAAGGAGCTCACGGGCGGCAACCGGTGGGGCGCCGAGGACCTGTGGAACACCGCGGCGATCATCCACGGCGTGCCGCCCAGGTGGATCCTCGAGGGCGACAGGCTCGTGCACCGCGTCGAGACCGAGCAGTACCGCGCGGCGCTCGCGTGGAACGCCGAGCTCTTCGCGAGCGGCGCGGTCCACCCCGACGCGGTCGCCGACCAGGCCGGCGAGGCCAAGACCCGGTTCCAGTCCGGCCAGTCGCTCATCATGAACGACGGCCTCGGCGGCTGGCACGAGGCGCTGCGCGACAACCTCGCGAGCAACCCGGCGTTCTGGCAGCAGCCGCTCGACCCGTTCGCGGCCGACGGCGGCACGCCCGTGCTGTGGAAGGGCAACCCCGCCAACATCTTCTCGTTCCTCAAGAAGAGCGACGACGAGGCCCGCATCACCGAGCTGCTCGCGATCGCCAACGTGCTCGCGGCGCCGTTCGGTACCACCGAGTTCGACGTCATCAACAACGGCGTCGAGGGCGTGCACTACGAGCGCGGCGCCGACGGCCTGCCCGTGCCCACCCCGCTCGCGGCCACCGAGATGCAGCCCACCTACATGTTCCTGGTCGACCCGCCCATCGCGAACGCGCGCGTGCAGTACCCCGGGTACGTCAAGGCGTCCTCGGAGTGGCAGACCAAGGCGGCGGAGTTCATCACCGAGCCGCTGTTCTACGCGCAGCAGATCGTCGAGCCCGTGCAGTACGCGTCGATCGGGCAGCCGTTCGTCGACCTCGAGAAGGACATCTCGCGCGGGCGCAAGTCGCTCGACGACCTCGACGCGGCCGTCGACACGTGGCGGGCGTCCGGCGGCGAGGAGCTGCGGACGTTCTACCAGGAGATCCTGGACGCGCGGTGACGAGCCCCGGTCAGGTCGTCCGTCGCGGCGCGGGTCGGCGCGCCGCGGCACCGGACCCGGTCGCGGAGGGGGCGGGTGCGCCCGCCCCCTCCCGCCCGGCGAAGGTGCCCGTCCGCAAGGTCCCGCTGCGCACGCGGCTGCGTCGCGACGGCGCGCTGCTCGTCATGGTGCTGCCCGCGGTCACGCTGCTCGCGGTCTTCGCGTACGTGCCGATGCTCGGCAACGTCATCGCGTGGCAGAGCTACTCGCCGTACGTCGGGTTCCTGCGCAGCCCGTTCGTCGGGTGGGCGAACTTCGAGCGCGTGTTCTCCAACCCGCTGTTCCTCGACGCGGTGCAGAACACGCTCGTCATCACGGCGTTCCAGCTCGTGTTCTTCTTCCCCGTTCCGATCGTGCTCGCGCTGCTGCTCAACAGCGTCGTCACGCCGCGCGTCCGGACGACCATCCAGTCGATCGTCTACCTGCCGCACTTCTTCTCGTGGGTGCTGGTCGTGACGATCTTCCAGCAGATCTTCGGCGGTGCGGGGCTGGTCAACCAGACGCTGCGCGGCGCGGGGCTCGGGTCGGGCTTCGACCTCATGACCAACCCCGACACGTTCCTCGTGCTCATCACGATGCAGTCGGTCTGGAAGGACGCGGGCTGGGGGATCATCATCTTCCTCGCCGCGCTGTCGACCGTGTCGCCCGAGCAGTACGAGGCGGCGGCGGTCGACGGCGCCAACCGGTGGCGGCGCATGTGGCACGTCACGCTGCCTGCGCTGCGGCCCGTCATCATCCTGCTGCTGATCCTGCGCCTGGGCGACGCGCTCACGGTCGGGTTCGAGCAGCTCATCCTGCAGCGCGGGGCCGTCGGCGCGGACGTCGCCGAGGTCATCGACACGTACGTCTACTACCAGGGCGTCATCTACGGCGACTGGAGCTTCGCGGCCGCGGCGGGCCTGATCAAGGGCGTCGTCAGCCTCGCGCTCGTGCTCGGGGCCAACAAGCTCGCCCACGTGTTCGGCGAGTCGGGGGTGTATCGCAGGTCATGACCACGCAGAGCGGAACGACACCGGAGATCGACACCGACGTCGCGCTGATCCCGCGCGACCTCGCGGCCGACGCGGCGGGCCGTCCCCGCCGCCCGCGCCGCTCGCGGCACCGCCCGGCCTGGGAGGAGCCGCCCGGCAAGGTCGGCGCGGCCGTCAAGTTCGTCGTGCTGGCGGGCGTCGTGCTGGCGGTCGTGTTCCCGCTGTGGACGGTCGTCGTCACGAGCCTGTCGACGCAGGCCGAGACCATCCGCGCGGGCGGCCTCGTCGTGGTGCCGGGCGAGCTGACGCTCAACGCTTACAAGCAGATCCTGTCCGGCGGCGTCGTGACGCGCGCGGCGCTCGTGAGCATCGGCATCACGGCGGTCGGCACCGTGATCTCGACGATCGTGTCCGTGCTCGCGGCGTACGGGCTCTCGCGGCCCTCGTCGCTGTGGCACCGCCCGATCCTGTTCGTCTTCCTCATCACGATGTTCTTCGGCGCGGGCCTGATCCCCACGTACCTCGTGGTGAGCGGCCTCGGGCTCGTCGACTCGTACTGGGCGCTGATCCTGCCGGGCGCGGTGTCGGCGTTCAACGTGCTGATCCTGCGCAACTTCTTCATGGGTCTCGAGCCGGCGATCCTCGACGCCGCGCGCATCGACGGCGCGGGGGACTGGCGGATCCTGGGCCGGGTCGTGCTGCCGATGTCGCGCGCGGTGGTCGCGGTCATCGCGCTGTTCTACGGCGTCGGGTACTGGAACGCGTTCTTCAACGCGATCCTCTACATCAACGACAACGCCAAGTGGCCGCTGCAGCTCGTGCTGCGGTCGTACGTGCTGCAGGGCGTGACGCTGCCCGGCTCGGGCGTGGGGCAGGTCGACGTCGCGACGGGGGCCGTGACGGGTCTGCCCGTGAAGATGGCGGTCATGGTGCTGGCGATCGTGCCGATCCTCGTCGTCTACCCGTTCGTCCAGCGGCACTTCACCAAGGGCGTCATCTTCGGTGCGATCAAGGGCTGACGCGGTGCCCGTCCCCCGCCGCGGCGCCGCGGCGCCCGGCTCAGCGCACGGGGGCGACGGTGCTGGCGCGCTCGACGAGCATCGGTGCGATCAGCCGGGTCTCGGCGGGCTCGTCGCGCTCGACGCGCGCCATCGCCATCTCGACCGCGACCTTGCCGATGGTGTGCGCCGGGATGTCGACGTTCGTCAGCGGCAGGGCCTGGCCGACCGCCACGTCGGGCGGGCACACGGCGACGACCGAGACGTCGTCGGGCACGTGCCGCCCGCGCTCGCGGAGCGTCGCCAGCACCCAGGGCAGCGCGACCTCGTTGTGGACGACGAGCGCGGTGACGTCGGGCAGCGCGGCGAGCACGCGGTCGACCGCGGCGACGGCGCCCGCCATCGAGGACTCGCACGGCTCGACCAGACCCGTGAGGCCCGCCTCGGCGGCGCCGCGGGTGAACCCGCGGATCATGCGCTCGGCGTACGACGTGTGGCGGTCGAGGACCGCCTGCGGCGACCCCAGCAGCGCGACCTGCCGGTGACCGAGCCGCGCGAGGTGCCGCACCGCGAGGTGCCCGGCGGCCTCGAAGTCGAGGTCGACGCACGACAGGCCCTCGGGGTCGCGCGGCAGCCCGATGAGCACGGCGGGCTGGCTGAGGCCCGCGAGCACGGGCACGCGCGGGTCGTCGGCCTCGATGTCCATCATGACGAGGGCGTCGACCATGGACCCGTTCGCGACGCGCTCCATGCCGGCGATCTCGTCGGCGGTGAGCAGGAGCACGTCGTGGTCGAACGTGCGGGCGGCGGTGACGACGCCGGTGACGAACTGCATGATGACGGAGACGTTGACGTCGACGCGCAGCGGCGCCATGAGGGCGAGGACGTCGGTGCGGCTCGACGCGAGGGCGCGGGCGCCCGCGTGCGGGCGGTACCCGAGGTCGCGGATCGCGCGCTCGACGCGTTGCCGCGTCGGCGCGGAGATCGGGCGCTTGCCCGACAGCACGTAGGACACGGTGGAGGTCGACACGCCCGCCGCGCGTGCCACGTCGTCGATCGTCGTCGCCATGTCGCTCCGTTCGTCACGCGCTGCGGGCCGGTCCCGTGCCGCGCGGTCCGTGTCCCGCGCCCGCACCCCGAGGTGCGGCACACCCTAGCGCGGGCCCCGGGACCGGCCGAGGAGTCGGCCGGGCCGGGGCAGGAGCGGCGCGTCGCCGCATCGGCGCGCAAGCGCTTCGCCTGGCACCTGGTCGGGCGTCCGGCTCGACCGCGCGGCACCGACCCGCATCGACATCGATATCGACGCACTACGCTGGCGAAGCGCTTCGACGCTTCCCGTCGACGCCGCGGGGACGAGAGGGTGAGGGCATGACCGGGTCGGACGGGAGCGGCGGCACCCCCGCGCTCGCCGCGCTCACGGACGAGGTCGGCCTGCTGTACGGCGCCGACTGGAACCCCGAGCAGTGGCACCCGGACGTCTGGCGCGAGGACGTGGCCCTCATGCGCGCCGCGGGGGTCAACCTCGTCACGGTCGGCGTCTTCTCGTGGGCCAGCCTCGAGCCGCGCCCCGGGCGGTTCGAGCTCGACTGGCTCGACCGCGTCGTCGACCTCGCGCACGACCACGGCGTCCTCGTCGACCTCGCGACCCCCACCGCGTCGCCGCCGCCCTGGCTGGGCGTGCTCTGGCCGAGCGCTCGCGCGGTGACCGCCGACGGCGTGCGGATGTCGCACGGCTCGCGCAACCACTTCTGCCCGTCCTCGCCGCACTACCGCGAGCGCGCGCTCGCGGTGACCCGCGTGCTCGCCGAGCGCTACGGCGCCCACCCGGGCGTGCGCATGTGGCACGTCGGCAACGAGTACGGCCAGGTCTGCTGGTGCGAGCACTGCGCGCACGAGTTCCGCGCGTGGCTGCGCGCGCGCTACGGCAGCCTCGACGAGCTCAACCGCGCGTGGGGCACCGCGTTCTGGAGCCAGCGGTACGACGAGTGGGGCCAGGTGATCCCGCCGCGCGCAGCGCCGTACCTGGTCAACCCGACCCAGGCGCTCGACCACCGCCGGTTCGCGTCCGACCAGCTGCTCGCGCTCTACCTCGAGCAGCGCGACGTGATCCGGGCGCACGCTCCGGGCGTGCCGGTGACCACCAACCTCATGGGCTTCCACCACCCGACCGACTACCGGCGGTGGGCGCCCCACCTCGACGTCGTCGCCGACGACGTCTACGGCGACCCCGCCGACCCGTCCGACGTGGTGCGCGTCGCGCTGACGCACGACCTCGCACGCGGCCTCGCCGGCGGCGCGCCGTGGCTGGTCATGGAGCAGGCCGCGGGAGCGGTGAACTGGCGGCCGCACAACGTGCCCAAGACCTCGGCGCAGCTGCGGCTCGACTCGCTGCGCGCGGTCGCGCGCGGCGCCGACGGGTCGTGCTTCTTCCAGTGGCGTGCGTCGACGGCCGGCGCCGAGCGGTACCACTCGGCCCTCGTGCCGCACGCCGGCCCCGACACCGCCCTGCACCGCGCGGTCGTCGCGCACGGTGCCGAGCTCGCGCGCCTGCGCCGGGTCGTCGGCACGCGCGTGACCGCGCGCGTCGCGCTCGTGTTCGACTGGCCGAGCTGGTGGGCCGCCGAGGAGCCGGCGTCCCCGTCGCAGCGGCTGCGCGCGCTGCCCCAGGTGCTCGCGTACTACCGGCCGCTGTGGGAAGACGGCGTCGCGGTCGACGTCGTGGGTCCCGACGCCGACCTGGACGCCTACGACCTGGTCGTCGCGCCGCAGCTGCACCTGGTCGAGGACGCGGACGTCGCGGGGCTGCGGCGGGTCGTCGAGCGCGGCGGCGTGCTGCTGCTCGGGCCGTTCTCGGGCGTCGTCGACCGCGACGCGCACGTGCGCACCGGCAGGTTCCCCGTGCCGTTCGCCGACCTCGTCGGCGGCTCCGGCGAGGAGTGGGTGCCGCTGCCGGACGCGGGCGTCGACCTGCGCTCCGACCTGCTGGGCGACGTGCGCGTGCACGACTGGGCGGAGCGCGTGCGCGTCGACGACGGCGAGGCCGTCGCGGCCGTCGTCGGCGGCGACCTCGACGGCTGCGCCGCGGTCGTGCGCCGCCGCCACCCGGGCGGCGGGCAGGGCTGGTACGTCGGCGCGCTGCTGCCCCCGGACGCGCTCGCGGGCGTCGTGCGGGCGTGCCTGGACGCCGCCGGCGTCGCCGGGCCCGCGGGCGTGCGCGCCGCTGCCGACGTCGAGGTCGTGCGCCGCGGCGACGTCACCTTCTGCCTCAACGCGGCCGACCGGCCGCGGACCGTGCACCTGACCGGCACCGCCGACGGGTGGCACGACCTGCTCACCGGCGCCGACGTCGCCGGTGACGTGCCGCTCGCGCCGCACGGCGTCCTGGCCCTGATCGAGAGGACCCCATGAAGTTCACCGACGGCTACTGGCAGCTGCTGCCCGGGGTGACCGAGCTGCGTCCCCGCCAGGTCGACGACGTGGTCGCGACCGACGACACGCTCACGGTCTACGCGTCGACCGCGCCGATCACCACGCGCGGCGACACGCTCAACCGCCCGCTCGTCACCGTCACGCTGCACTCGCCCATGGACGGCGTGGTCGGCGTGACGATCGAGCACTTCCAGGGCGGCCTCGAGCGCGGTCCCCGGTTCGAGCTGCACCGCGACGCGGGCGACGTGAAGATCGCGACGCCCGACCTCACGGGGCAGGCCGTCGCGACGCTGCGCTCGGGGCAGCTCGAGGCGCGCGTCGCGACCGCGGGCGACTGGTCGGTCGAGTTCGTCGACGTCGCGGACGGCCGCGTGCTCACGGCGTCGACGCCGCGCAGCGTGGGCGTCCTGACCGACGCGGACGGCCGGCACTTCGTGCGCGAGCAGCTGACCATGGGGGTCGGCGAGCACGTCTACGGCCTGGGGGAGCGGTTCGGCGCGCTCGTGAAGAACGGCCAGACGGTCGACATCTGGAACGCCGACGGCGGCACCGCGAGCGACCAGGCGTACAAGAACGTGCCGTTCTACCTGTCGTCGGCCGGGTACGGGGTGTTCGTCGACCAGCCCGAGCGGGTCTCGTTCGAGATCGGCACCGAGGTCGTGTCGCGCGCGCAGTTCTCGGTCGAGGGGCAGTCGCTCACGTACTACGTCGTCGCGGGCCCCACGCCCAAGGACGTGCTGCGCCGCTACACGGCGCTCACGGGCCGCCCGGCGCGCGTGCCGGACTGGTCGTACGGGCTGTGGCTGTCGACGTCGTTCACGACCAGCTACGACGAGGCGACGGTCACGCACTTCGTCGACGGCATGGCCGAGCGCGACCTGCCGCTGAGCGTCTTCCACTTCGACTGCTTCTGGATGCGGCAGTTCCACTGGAGCGACTTCATCTGGGACCCCGCGACGTTCCCCGACCCCGAGGGCATGCTGCGCCGCCTCAAGGAGCGCGGCCTGCGCATCTGCGTGTGGATCAACCCGTACGTCGCGCAGCGCTCGGTGCTGTTCGCCGAGGGCAAGGAGCGCGGGTTCCTCGTGAAGAACCCCGACGGGTCGGTGTGGCAGTGGAACATGTGGCAGGCCGGCATGGGTCTGGTCGACTTCACGAACCCCGACGCCGTCGCGTGGTACCAGGACAAGCTGCGCGGGCTGCTCGCGCAGGGCGTCGACTGCTTCAAGACCGACTTCGGCGAGCGGATCCCGACCGACGTCGTGTGGCACGACGGGTCGGACCCGCAGCGCATGCACAACTACTACACGCACCTGTACAACCGGAGCGTGTTCGAGCTGCTCGAGGCCGAGCGGGGCACGGGCGAGGCGGTGCTGTTCGCGCGGTCCGCGACGGCGGGCGGTCAGCAGTACCCCGTGCACTGGGGCGGCGACTGCGAGTCGACGTTCGTGTCGATGGCGGAGTCGCTGCGCGGCGGGCTGTCGCTCGCGCTGTCGGGCTTCGGGTTCTGGAGCCACGACATCGGCGGGTTCGAGGGCGTGCCGGACGCCGCGGTGTTCAAGCGCTGGCTGCCGTTCGGCCTGCTGTCGTCGCACAGCCGGCTGCACGGCTCGGACTCCTACCGCGTGCCGTGGGCGTTCGACGACGAGGCGGTGGACGTGACCCGGCGGTTCACGCGCCTGAAGATGTCGCTCATGCCGTACCTCGCGCAGGCCGGGCGGGTCGCGCACGAGGAGGGGTTGCCGGTCATGCGCCCGATGGTGCTGGAGTTCCCGGAGGACCGCGGCGCGGCGACGGTGGACACGCAGTACATGCTGGGCGACGCGCTGCTGGTGGCGCCCGTGTTCTCGGCGGCGGGCGACGTCGACGTGTACGTGCCCGAGGGCACGTGGACGTCGTGGCTGACGGGGGAGCGGGTCACGGGGCCGCGCTGGGTGCGCGAGCGCCACGGGTTCGACTCGGTGCCGCTGTACGTGCGGCCGGGCACGGTGCTGCCGGTCGGCGCGCACGACGACCGGCCCGACCGTGACCACGCGGACGGCGTGACGCTGCACCTCGTGGAGCTGCCCGACGGTCACCGGTCGACGACGCGGGTGCCGAGCGGCGACGGCGAGGCGGTGTTCACGGTGCGGCGCACGGGTGCGGAGGTGCGGGTGCGGGCCGTGGGCGCGCCGGGGGCGTGGGCCGTGCAGCCGTTCGGTCGCGACCGCGTCGAGGTGCCGGCGGGGGTCGACGAGGTCGTCGTCGCGGTGTGAGGCGCCGCGGCCGTCCCGGTCCCGAGGGGGCCGGGGCGGTCCGCGCGAGCCCGGGGTGCGGGAGCGGTCCCACGCCCTGTATCGTATCGATTCGACCCGCGCGGCGCCGCTGCCCCGCGGACTCGGCGAGCGGTCCGTCAGGGCCGCCGAGCAGCACCCACTCACCGCTCCCGGAGGGCATGTCATGACCAGCACCACGCGGCCGTCCGGCCGCACGTTCCCGGCCGACTTCCTCTGGGGGTCGGCGACCGCGTCGTACCAGATCGAGGGTGCCGCGGCCGAGGACGGTCGCACGCCGTCCATCTGGGACACGTTCTCGAAGACGCCCGGCAAGGTCCTCAACGGCGACACCGGCGACGTCGCGGTCGACCACTACCACCGCGTCCCGCAGGACGTCGCGATCATGTCCGACCTCGGGCTGCAGGCGTACCGGTTCTCGATCTCGTGGTCGCGCGTGCTCCCGCAGGGCACCGGCGAGGTCAACCAGGCCGGCCTCGACTTCTACTCCGACCTCGTCGACCGCCTGCTCGCCGCGGGCATCAAGCCCGTCGTGACGCTCTACCACTGGGACCTGCCGCAGACGCTCGAGGACGCGGGCGGCTGGACCAACCGCGCCACCGCCGAGGCCTTCGCCGAGTACGCCCGCGTCGTCGTGCGCGCCCTGGGCGACCGCATCCACCTCTGGACGACCCTCAACGAGCCCTGGTGCTCGTCGTTCCTCGGCTACGGCTCGGGCGTCCACGCGCCCGGCGTGACCGACCCCGCCGCCGCGCTCGCGGCCGTGCACCACCTCAACCTCGCGCACGGGCTCGCCGCGCGCGTCATCCGCGACGAGCTCGGTCCGGCCACGCCCGTGTCGATCACGCTCAACCTGCACGTGACGCGCGCCGCGTCCGACGCGCCGCAGGACGTCGAGGCCAAGCGCCGCATCGACACGATCGCCAACGAGGTCTTCCTCGGCCCGCTCCTCGAGGGCGCGTACCCCGCGCGCGTGTTCGCCGACACCGCGGCGATCAGCGACTGGTCCTTCGTGCAGGAGGGCGACCTCGAGCTCATCCGGGTCCCGATCGACCTGCTCGGCGTCAACTACTACTCGACCGGCCGCGTGCAGCACGGCACGCCGCCCGTCGGCGACGGCACGCCCGGCCCCGACGGGCACCGCTCGTCGGTCGTCAGCCCGTGGGTCGGCGCCGACCAGGTCGAGTGGCTCCCGCAGCCCGGCCCGCACACCGCGATGGGCTGGAACATCGAGCCGCAGGGCCTCGTCGACCTGCTGATCGAGCTCCACGACCGCTACCCGGGCCTGCCGCTGGCCATCACGGAGAACGGTGCCGCGTTCTACGACACCGTGACGCAGGACGGCCGCGTGCACGACGTCGAGCGCGTCGCCTACCTGCACGACCACGTCGACGCCGTCGGCGAGGCCATGGACAAGGGCGTCGACGTGCGCGGCTACTTCGTGTGGTCGCTCTTCGACAACTTCGAGTGGGCCTACGGCTACGACCGCCGCTTCGGCGTCGTGCACGTCGACTACGACACCCAGGTCCGGACCGTGAAGGACTCGGCGCGCTGGTACCGCGAGCTCGTCCGGACCGGCACGATCCCGACGCCGGAGTCCGCCGCGACGCTCTGACACGACCCGCACCCCCGACGGCCGGTGCCCCGCTCGCACGAGCGCGGCACCGGCCGTCCGCGTTGGTGCGCGGGCCCGGCCGTGCGTGAGGATGGACCCGTGCCCCGGTCCCGTCCTTCGTCGCGTCGCCCCTACGGGGCCGAGCACGTGCCGCTCGACGTCGACCGCGCGACCGGAGGGCGGCGCTCCGAGTCCGGCCCCGACGGCGAGTGGACCGTGCAGCGCGTGCGTGGGTCCGACCGGGAGTACCGCTGCCCGGGGTGCGACCAGCTGGTCGCCGCCGGCACGCCCCACGTCGTCGCCTGGCGCACCGACGACTGGCGCGGCGCCGGTGTCGACGAGCGCCGGCACTGGCACGCCGCGTGCTGGGACGCGCGCGGTCGGCGCGGGCCGACGCGCCGGTGAGCCGCGTCCCCGGCCCCGTCGCGCCGCACGACCCGGCGTGGCGCGGCCACGCCGCCGCCGACGCCCGGTCCGCCGACGCCCCGGCCCCCGACGTCCGGCTGGTCGCCACCGACCTCGACGGCACGCTCCTCGCGCCCGACGGGACCGTCTCGCCCCGCACGGCCGCCGCGCTCGCGGACGCCGAGGCGGCCGGGCTCGACGTCGTCTTCGTGACGGCACGGCCGCACCGCTGGCTCACCGAGCTGCAGGCCCACGTGGCCGGCCACGGCGTCGCGATCTGCGCCAACGGCGCCTCCGTCGTCGACGTCGCGGGCCTGCGGGTCCTCGAGGAGCACGGCATGGACCGCGCGCGCGTGGCGGCGCTCGCGGCACGCCTGCGGGACGCGTGGGGCGCCGACGCGGTGCACCTCGCCGTCGAGAGCGCCGAGGGCTTCGCCGCCGAGCACGGGTTCGTCTCGACGCACGACGTGCCGCTCGGCTCGCGCACGGCGGCACGCATCGAGGACGTCCTGCCCGCCACCACGCTCAAGGTCCTGCTGCAGGCGACCGGACGGACCGCCGAGGTCGACGCGTTCGTCGCCGAGGCGCAGCGCGCCGTCGGCGACCTCGCGCACGTGTCGTCGTCGGCGACCGTGCCGCTCGGCGAGATCGCCGCACCCGGCGTCACCAAGGCCGCGACCCTCGCGGCGTGGGCCGCGCGGCGCGGTGTCGCGCCGTCCCAGGTGTGGGCCGTCGGCGACGCCCCGAACGACCTGCCGATGCTGCGCTGGGCCGGGCGGTCGTTCGCCGTCGCGAACGCGCTGCCGGCCGTCCTCGCGGCCGTCGACGCGACGCTGCCGTCCAACGCCGACGACGGCGTGGCGGTGCTGCTCGAGCGTGCGGCGGCGCTCGCCCGGGCGCGCGACCTGCGGGGTCGCGGCTAGGGTCGACGACGTCCGTCGTCGACCACGAAGGAGGGCGCATGCCCGCGACCCCGATCGTCCTGCTCCACGCGTTCCCGCTGGACCACCGGCTCTGGGACGACGTCGCCGCCGGGCTGCGCGGCGACCGGACCGTGATCGCCCCCGACCTCCCCGTCCCGTCGGAGCTCGCGCTGCCCGAGCCGTCGCTCGACGCGGTCGCCGACCGCGTGGCCGACCTGGTGCGCGACGCGGGCGGCCGCGCGCTCGTCGCGGGGCTCTCGATGGGCGGCTACGTCGCGCTCGCGCTGCTCGAGCGGCACCCCGACGTCGTCGCGGGCCTCGCCCTGGTGGACACGAAGTCCACGGCCGACACGCCTGACGCGGCCGAGAACCGGCACCGCGTGGCCGACGACGTCGAGGCCGCCGGGACCGTCGCACCCGTGCGGGGCTCCGTCGCGACGCTGCTGGGGGAGAGCACGCGGGCCGCGCGTCCCGAGGTCGTCGAGCGCGTCACGGGCTGGGTCGAGGAGCAGGACCCCGCACGCGTCGCGTGGTGCCAGCGCGCGATGGCGGCGCGCCCCGACCGCACCGAGGTGCTGCGCGCGTTCACCGGGCCCGTCTCCGTGGTCGTCGGCGACGAGGACGCGGTCACCGGCGCCGACGCGGCCGAGCACATGGCGAAGGCGGCCGCGCAGGCCACGCTCGTCGTCGTGCCCCGCGCCGGGCACCTCTCCGCGGTCGAGGACCCGGCGGCCGTCACGACCGCGCTGCGCGAGCTCGCGCAGCGCGTGGACGCCGCCGACGCCTGACCCCGCGACGACGCGGCGTCGCCGGGTCGAGGTCGTCGGGGCGTCGGCAGCCGGCGGTCAGGCGCCGCCGGCGAGGACGCGCGCGAGCGCGTCGGGCAGGTCGATGGACTCGCCGTCCTTGCCGCCGGCGCCGATGACGAGCGGCGGGTCCTGCGGGGTCGGTCGCACGCCCCGGAACCGCGCGACCACCGACGACGGCGCCGTCAGGACGTAGAACGCGCCGTCCGTGTCGATGCCGACCGTCTCGTCGCGGCGCAGGTACCAGCCGGTCAGCGAGGTCCGGTAGCGCGCGCGGCCGTCGTACGAGCGCACGTGCAGCGGCACCGGGTCGAGCCCCGCGGCACGCGCGTCCGTGAGGAACTGCGCGATGTGCGCGCGGGCCCGGTCGGACTCCGCACGCTGCCGCGCGGCCAGGGCGTCGGCGTGCGCGGCGGCCGCCTCGCGGCGTCCCGCCCGCCAGCGCGCGGTCGCGTCGTCGTGCGGGTCGGGGGGCGCGGCGTCCGCGGGCCGTCCGTTCCCGGACGGCCCGCTCGTGGGCGGCTGCTCGTTGCTCATGGCGACGTGGACCCGCCGGTCAGCGGGCCGCGGCGTCCTTCGCGCCGTCCGCCGACGCGCCCTGCGGCGCCGCGGCGTCCGCGGGCGAGTCGCTCGCGGTCGCGTCCGACGGCTCCTCGGCCGGCTCTGCGTCGGCCGCCGCCGGGGACGGGACGACGGGGACGGCCGCCGACACCGGGGCCGGCCGCGCCTTGGTGGGACGCGTGGCCTTCGCGGCGGGCTTGGCCGCGCGCGCCGGCGCCGCGTCGCCCTGCGTGCCGCGCGTCGTGCCGGCGCCCTCGGCGTCGGTGCCCGCGGCTCCGCCGCGTGCCTTGCCCTGCGCCTGGTCCTTCTCGAACCGCTCCTCGATGCGCCCGGCCTTCTCGAGCGCCGCGCGGTCGGGGTTGGTGCCGAGCAGGTTGCGCAGCTCGTCGAGGTAGGACGTGATCGACTCGCGCTGCCGGTTGAGGTCCTCGACCTGGCGGGTCGCGGTCGTGCGCTCGCGCTCCGACTCCGTCATGGCGTCGGAGATCTGCTTCTCGGCGTGCTCGCGGGCCTCGGCGACCACGCGGTCGGCGTTGCGGCGCGCGTTCGACAGCAGCTCGGCGGCCTGCTTCTCGGCGTCGGTGCGGACCTTCTCGGCGTGCGCGAGGGCCTTGGCGACGCGCTCCTCGGCCTCCTGCGCGTGCGACTCGGCGTCGGCGACGAGCCGCTCGGTCTCGACGCGGGCCGCCTCGTGACGGTCGGCGTCCTGCTTCTCGGCCGCCTCGTGCTGCGCGGCGATCGCGAGCTCGGCGTCGGCGAGCTGCTGCTCGGCGCGGTGCACGAGCTCACCGGCACGCGTGCGCGCCTCGGTGGTCGCCTCGGTGATCGCGCGCCGCGCCTCGGTCTGCAGCCGCTCGACCTCCAGGCGCGTGCGCTCGCGCAGCTCGGTGGTCTCCCGCTCGGCCGCGGCCCGCGCCTCGGCGGTCTCGCGCTCGGTGGTCGAGCGCAGCTCGTCGGTCTCGCGCTGCGCGGTCTCGCGCAGGTGCGCGACCTCGTGGCCCGTGCGCTCGCGCAGCTCGGTGGTCTCGCGGTCGGCCAGCGCGCGCAGCTGGCTGGCGTACTGCTCGGACTCGGTGCGCAGCGTCGCGACGGCGTCCTCCGCCTCGGCGCGTGCCTGGGCGATCTCGTCCGACGTCGACGCGCGGAGCTCGCCGGCCTCGCGCTCGGCGGTCGCGCGCACGTAGGCGGCGTACTGCTCGGCCTCGGTGCGCAGCGCCGCGACCTCCGCCGCGACGCGCTGCTGGAGCGCGGTCGCGTCGCGGTCCGCGGCCGCGCGGGTCGCGTCGGCGTACTCGGCCGCGGCGGCGCGCAGCGCGGTGGTCTCCTCGGCGGCGGACTGCCGCCACGCGGCGACCTCGGCGTTGACCTCCGAGCGCACGCGGGCCGCGTAGCGGTCCGCGTCGCCGCGCAGCGCGGCCACCTCGGCCTCGACTCGCTGCCGCAGCTCGGTGGTCTCCTGGTCGGCGCTCTGCCGCAGGTCCTGCGCGTACCGCTCGGTCTCCTCGCGCAGCGCGGTCGTCTCGGCCTCGGTGCGGCTGCGGAGCTCGGTCGCCGTGCGCTCGGTCGCGATCCGCAGCTGCGTCGCCTCGTGCTCGACCCGCGCCCGCAGCGTGCCCAGCTCGCGCTCGAGCGACGTGCGGCGCTCGCTCTCCTCGGTCGCGACGGCGCTCTGGATGCGCGCGGCCTCGCGCTCGGCGCTCCCGACCAGCTCCTCGGCGCGGCGCTGGGCCGCGGCCACCGAGCTCTCGGCCTCGGCGTGCGCCGTGGTCCGGACCTCCTCGGCCTCGCGGCGCGCGGTCGCGAGCAGCTCGGCGACCTCGTTCTCCGCGCGGGCACGCAGCTGGCCGGCGGCGAGCTTCGCGCGGGCGAGGGCGTCGGCGGCCTGCGCGTTCGCCTGCGTCATGACGTCGGAGGACTGCTCCTCCGCCGAGCGCAGCAGCTGCTCGATCCGCGACCCGAGACCCGAGTAGGTGGGCCGCTCGGCCTCCCGCAGCTGGCGGTGCGCCTCGGAGAGCTCGCCCGCGACGCGCAGCTTCTCGGCGTCGAGCGCCTCGACCTGGGCACGCGCCTCCGCCAGCGCCTGCTCGAGCGAGGCGACGGACTCGTCGACCGCGTCGCGGTCGTAGCCGCGGAAGCTGACGACGGGGAACGGGTTCCGGGCTTCGGGCACGAGGGATCCTCCTGGGACGGGGGCCCGGCGGGCGGGGTGGCCGAGGGAGTCCTCGGCGCGCCGGTGCCCCGCAAGGATACGCGGCGGGCACGCCCTGACCAGGGTGCTGCGGTCCCGCGACGCCCCGGGCAGGACGGTCGTCCGGGAGTCGACGCGCAGGTCGCGCGGCCACGGCCCGTCGGCGACGGGTGCGGCGCGCGCCGTCCGGTGCGATGTGGACGTCGCGTGCGCACCGCGTCGGGGTCGTGGGCGGGAGCGGCGCCGGATCCGCCCCGGTTCGGCCCGTGGCGCCGGGTCCGCCTATCCTGGATCGTTCGTCTGCGGAGAGGACTGTGCGTGCTCAAGCGACTCGTGATCGCCTTCGTGGGGCTCGTGGGCGCCGTCGTGATCGCGCTCGGCGTGGCCTCGGCGACGCTGTGGCGTGCCGACGACGTGCTCGTCGCCGACCTGCGGGCCGACGCGCCGATCGTCGTGACGGAGCCCGGCGTGCTCGAGCTCGCCGCGTCCGAGGTGACGGTCCGGGTCGAGGCCGACGGCCCCGTGGTGCTCGCGGTCGGGCGCGACACCGACGTCGACGGGTGGGTGGGCGACGACGCGCACCAGCGGGTCACCGGCCTGGCCGGCTGGCACGAGCTCGCGGCCGAGGACGTCGCGGCCCCGGCGCCCGAAGCGACCCCGGAGGGTGAGGCGACGCCCGAGGGAGAGGCGCCCGCCGACGGTGAGGCGACGCCCGAGGGTGAGGCGCCCGCGGACGGCGAGGCCGCCCCCGCGGAGGGCGAGGCCGCCCCGGAGGGCGAGGCCACGGCCGACGCGCAGGCGACCACCGGGGAACCGGCCGCCGCGGCCGCCGTGCCGAACCCGTCGGGCTCGGACATGTGGGTGGTCGAGGCGTCGGGCGACGGCGAGGCCGAGCTGACGTGGGCCCGGCAGCCGGGGCGCTGGACCGTGCTCGCCGTGAGCACCGACGGCTCCGCCCCTCGCGTGTCGCTCGCGTGGCCCCAGGAGGTCACGACGCCGTGGCTGTGGCCCGCCGTGGGCGTCGGCTCGCTGCTGGTCGTGCTGGCCGCGGCCCTGCTGGTGCGTGACCTGCGCCGGGCGCGCCGTGGTCCCGAGGCCGACTGGACCCCGGTGCTGACGGGCCCGCTGCCGACGGTCGGCGCCGACGGCGCGCCCGTCCAGCTGACGCGGCGGCAGCTGCGCGAGCTCGCCGCGCACGGCGCGCTCGCCGACTCCGGTGTCGCCGCGCCGCGCGACGAGACGCCCCGGCACGACGAGACGCCCCGACGGCCCGACGGCGCGCCCGCCGCACCGACGTCGTCCGCGCCCACCGGCGCCGAGGACGCCGCGGCCGGCCGTCGCGCGCGTCGCTCCGGCGCGGCACCGGACGACGCGTCCCGCCCCGAGGGCTCCACGCAGGTGCGGCCCGTCCCGGAGGGGCCCGTCCCCGATGGTCCGCCGTCGGTCGCGCAGGGCCCCGGCCTGGCGGCGCTCCGGCCCGACGACGCGCGGCACCGCGGGCCCGCCGGTGACCCGGTCCGCGGCCCGGATGGCCCCGAGACGTCCCCGACGACGCCAGGACCGGCGTGGCTGAGCCGCGCCCCGAAGCCGTCGCCGGGCGTGGGCCCGTCGAGCACCGCACCCTCGGCGCCCGTCGCGGGCGGTGACGTCGCGCGCGAGGCGCGGACCAGCGGTCGTCCGGACTCCGCACCCGGCGCCGGCGCGGCGGCGGACGCCCGGCGGGCGGCACCGGGCACGCCGCCGGCCCCGACGGCGCAGGACCCGCACGGCACGGCACGGCAGACGGCGCACGGTGCGTCGCACGGCACGGCGCGTCCCGGCTGGGCTCCCGTGCCGCCGCCCCCGGGGGCCGTGGTCGGCCGTGCGGACGGGCCCGACGCGGGCGGGCGCGCACCCGACTCGCGTGCGCCCCGGACGCCGACCGGCCCCGAGGGGGCCGAGGAGCGCGCGGGGGAGACGTCCGGCGCTGCTGCCCCGCGACCCGCCTGGCTGCGCGACGCGCCGACGCCCCCCGGGCCGCGTGCCGCGGGTCGTGACGCCGCGGGTGCCGACCCGGCGGCCTCGCGCGCCGACGCCTGGCGTCGCGCGTGGGGGCTGCCGCCGCTGCCGACCGACGACGACTCCCCGGAGGAGGGCCGATGACCGCCACACGTGTCCACGCGCGGACGACCGCGCCCCGACGAGCGACCGTCCGGAGCCTCGTCCTGGCCGCCGTCCCGCTCGCCGTGCTCGCGGGCTGCGCGACGCCGCTGCCGCAGGCGACGCCCGAGCCGGTCCCGGCCGTACCGCCGCCGGCCGTGTCGGTCGCCCAGTCCCAGCGCGTGCTCGACGCGGTCGCCGAGGTCGTGGCCGCGGGTGACGTCGCGAACGACCCGGCCGGCCTGCCGGCGCGCCTCGAGGGCCCGGCGCTCGCCATCCGCACGGCGGAGTACGTCCGGAACGCCGCGACGGAGGGTGGCCGCCCGCCCACGGTGCTGCCGTTCGAGGAGCAGGCGCTGATCGTGCCGGAGACGGACGCGTGGCCGCGCACCCAGCTCGTCGTCACCGAGCAGCCCGACGACCTGCAGGCGCCGCGCATCCTCGTGCTGCGGCAGGACGGTCCGCGCGACCCGTACCGCATGTGGGGGTGGGCGCGGCTCCTCCCGGGCGTGACGATGCCGCCGACGGCCGCGCCGGAGGTCGGCAGCCCGACGCTCGCGCCCGACGCCGAGGGGCTGCTGATGACCCCGGCCGAGTCGCTGACGCAGTACACCGACGTCCTCACCCACGGCGACGCGTCGTCCTTCGCGGGGTCGTTCGCGCCCGACGCGTTCCGGACGGCGGTCGAGTCCGAGCGCGCCGAGCGTGCCACGCCGCTGGGCGACGCGGCCACGCTGACGCAGTCGTACCAGGCGGGCGCGGAGCCGGTCGTCGCGCTGCAGACCGTCGACGGCGGCGCGATCGTGGTCGGCGAGCTGTCGACGACCACGACGTTCGCGCTGACGGAGCCCGGGGGCAAGATCGACGTCGAGCCGTTCTACTCGCGGCTGGCGGGTGGCGCGACGACCGCGGGCACCAGCCTGACCCGGGTCTTCGGCGGGGTCGTGGTCATGTACGTGCCGCCGGCCGGCAGCGGCGCGCAGGTGCAGGTCCTCGCGGGTGAGCAGGCGGTCACGGGAGCGTCGGTGCAGTGACGCGACGTCCCCGGGGCCCGGTGTGCCGGACCCCGGGCCGAGCGGGCAGAATCGCTCCCGGTGCCGTGACGCGTGCAGCGTCCGCCGGTGCCGCCGCAGGACAGCGAGTGACCACGAGACCGAGGAGCACCTGATGTCGCAGCCGTCGCAGCAGCCCCGACCCCGGCTGGATGCGCGAGGAGCCGTCGACCTGTCCGCCCTGGCGCGGCCGGCGACGCCGCCCCCGGGCAGCCCCGGCGGGCTCCCGGTGCCGACGGCCTACGTGCGCGACGTCGACGAGGCGGCGTTCCCCGAGGTCGTGCAGTCGTCGACGCAGCACCCCGTGGTCGTGGTGCTGTGGGCCGCGTGGAGCGAGGTCAGCCAGCAGGTCGCGGCCGAGCTGTCGACGCTCGCGGCGGAGGACGGCGGCCGGTGGCTGCTGGCGCGGATCGACGCCGAGGCCAACCCGCAGGTGGCCGCGGCGTTCCAGGCACAGTCGGTGCCGACGGTGGTCGCGGTGCTGGGCGGGCAGCCCGTGCCGCTGTTCCAGGGTGCGCACCCGCGCGAGCAGGTGCGGGGCGTGCTCGACCAGCTGCTGGCGGCGGCGGAGGCCAACGGCATCACCGGGCGGGTCGCTCCGGGGGAGGCCGCGCCCGAGCAGCCCGACCCCGAGCCGACCCTGCCTCCGCTGCACCAGGCCGCGTACGAGGCGATCGAGCGCGACGACCTGCCGGCCGCGCGCGCCGCCTACGAGCAGGCGCTCCGGGAGAACCCCCGCGACGCGATGGCACGTGCCGGCCTCGCGCAGGTCGGCCTGATGGAGCGCACGGCGGGGCTCGACCAGCGCACCGTGCGCGAGGCGGCGGCCGCTGCGCCCGACGACGTCGACGCGCAGCTCGCGGTGGCCGACGTCGACCTGTTCGCCGGCGCCGTCGAGGACGCGTTCGCGCGCCTGGTCGACGTGGTGCGGCGCACGACGGGTGACGAGCGCGAGCGGGTGCGGGTGCGGCTCGTCGACCTCTTCGAGGTGGTCGGCACGGACGACCCCCGCGTGGTCGCGGCGCGTCGCGCGCTCGCGTCGGCCCTGTACTGAGCGTTCGGAGTGCTGAGCGTCCGGACCCTCGGTCGCCGGAGCCGGGCGTGCGTCGCGGCGGGGTGCGCCGCTCGACGCTTCTCGCGTCGTGCGGGGTGCCGCCGGCCCCGAGACCGCGTGCCGCGCCTCGTTGTGACGGCCGATGACCGACGTCGACCCCCGAAAGCCCAGGTCAGAGGGCTCTTCGGGGGTCGACTTGCATCCTGGCGCGAGTGTGCGTAACTTTCTCCAGGCCGCCCGGCAGGGAGGAACGGACACCGAGCAGGACTCGGTGGTCGGTCCCCCGGGTAGGCACCCCGGACCACATCTCGTCGAGGCACTTCTGTGCCCGGCGGCGACGGACACCGGGTGGATCGAGAGGGACTGACGATCCGGTAAGGTCTTCCAGGCGCCGAACCCCACGGGGTGAGGCCAGGACGAATCCGATCCGGGTCCCAGGACCTCGGTGACCGGTCGACGACAGCGACAAGTTGAAGTTGACAGGGAGCAAGCGATCAGATAAGTTTGAACGGTTGCCTCCGAGCAGAACCCGACAGGGTGAGCGGGATGCGCGTCTGTTCCTTGAGAACTCAACAGTGTGCCAAGTAGTCGATGCCATGTAAATGGTGTCGAGCTCGGATCAGGTCCACCCCCGTGGGTCTGGTTCGGGGATGATGCCAGTTGATGCCCTC